>NZ_JBHSFK010000009.1:0-308078 GCF_042653945.1 Streptomyces vulcanius
TGCTCCTGTCTCTCCCCGGATCGCCGATCCTCTACTACGGCGACGAGATCGGCATGGGCGACAACATCTGGCTCGGCGACCGCGACGCCGTCCGCACCCCCATGCAGTGGACACCCGACCGCAACGCGGGTTTCTCCTCCAGCGACCCCGGACGGCTCTTCCTGCCGACCATCATGGACCCCGTCCACGGCTACCAGGTCACCAACGTCGAGGCGTCCATGACCTCGCCCTCCTCGCTGCTGCACTGGACCCGCCGCATGATCGAGATCCGCAAGCAGAACCCCGCCTTCGGGCTGGGGACGTACACCGAGCTGCCTTCCTCCAACGCCGCGGTTCTCGCCTTCCTGCGCGACTTCGAGGACGACCTGGTCCTGTGTGTGCACAACTTCTCGCGCTTCGCCCAGCCCACCGAACTGGACCTGCGCCGCTTCGAGGGGCGCCACCCGGTGGAGCTGTTCGGCGGGGTGCGCTTCCCGGCCATCGGCGAACTGCCCTACCTGCTCACCCTCGCGGGACACGGCTTCTACTGGTTCCGGCTCACCCGAGCCGCGGCCCGGATCGGCCGACGCCCGTGAGCGTGGGCCGAGGAAAGGATGGGTCACCGTGACGAAGACCGCCTCACCGAGACGCAGCGCACCGAGCGCCGTCCGCTCCGGCGGGTCGCTCGCCGCGCTGCTGCGCGAGTGGCTGCCCCGGCAGCGCTGGTTCGCCGGCAAGGACCGGCCCCTCACCGACCTGCGCACACTGTCGATGACGGAGCTGTTCCCGGGCTGTCTGCATCTGCTGGTGCACGCCGGACAGTCGGGGGTCCCGACGCCCGGCGGCACTCCCCCGGCCGGGGACTGCTACCAGTTGCTCCTCGGTGTCCAGGAGCATCTGTCGCCCCGGCTGGGGCGGGCGCTCATCGGGCGGGTGGAGGAGGGCCCGCTGGCGGGGCTGGCGGTCCATGACGCGTTGCGGGATCCGCGGTCGTCGCATCTGCTCCTCGAACGGCTGCGCCATCCGGGCACGCTGGGTCCGCTGTGCTTCGAGTCCGACCCGTCCGTCCCGGTGCCGGCCGGGCTCGCGCCACGGCTGCTGGAGGCCGAGCAGTCCAACACCTCGCTGGTGTACGGCGACGCGTTCATCCTGAAGATCTTCCGGCGCGTCCAGCCCGGGGTGAACCCCGATCTGGAGGTGCCGGTGGCGCTGGCCGGGCAGGGGTGCGGGCGGGTTCCCGCGCCCGTGGCGTGGTTCCGCACCACGCATCCCCTGGAGGCCACCCTCGGTGTCCTCCAGCCGTTCCTGCCGGACGCCTCGGACGGCTGGACGCTCGCGTTGCAGGCCCTCGCGTGCGGGGAGGACTTCACCGCGGAGGCGGCCGAGCTGGGCCGGGCCACGGCGGACGTCCACCTGGCGCTGGCCGAGGCCCTGCCGGCCGGTCCGGACGCCGAGGACGGGCGTACGGCGGCGGCGATGACGGAACGGCTGGAGACGGCTGCGCACCATGTGGCGGCGCTGCGGCCGTTCGTCCCGGGGCTGACCTCCGCCTTCGGCGCGCTCGAGCTGTGCGATCCGGGGCCGCCCGCCCAGCGCATCCACGGCGACCTGCACCTGGGTCAGGTGCTGCGGGCCGGACGGGACTGGTTCGTCATCGACTTCGAGGGCGAGCCGTCCCGGCCGCTGGCCGAGCGGCGGCTCGCGCACTCCCCGGTGCGGGACATCGCCGGGATGCTGCGCTCCTTCGACTACGCGGCCCGGCAGCGCCGCCCGTGGCGTCCGGAGTGGGCGCGCCGCTGCCGGGAGGCCTACTGCGCGGGCTACGCGGCCCGGGCCGGATGGGATCCACGCAAGAAACACGCCCTTTTGCGTGCCTACGAGACGGATCGCGCCGTTTACGAGGTGTTGTACGAGGCCCGCAACCGGCCCGACTGGCTACCCGTACCCATGGCGGCGATCGAACGACTCGCCGCCCTAGGAGGCTGACCCATGGCCCTGCGCGACACCGCCCTCCCCGAGGCGGCCGGTCCCCGGCCGCCCGCGGCGCCCGCGCTCGACCCCGCCGACCGCGCCCGTCTGCTGTCGGGCGCGCACCACGACCCGCACGCCCTGCTGGGCGCGCATCCGGTGCCGGGCGGTGTGCTGCTGCGGGCGCTGCGTCCGTTCGCCGACGCGGTGAGCGTGCGGGTGGACGGCGCGGAGACCCCGCTCGTCTCGGAGGGGGACGGCCTCTTCGCCGTCGTACTGCCGCCGGACGCGGTGCCCGGGTACCGGCTGCTGGTGCGGTACGGGGACGACACCCACGAGGTGGAGGACCCGTACCGGTTCCGGCCGGCGGTCGGCGACCTGGATCTGCATCTGATCCGGGAGGGCAGACACGAGGAGCTGTGGCGGGCGCTGGGTGCCGAGCCGATGACGCACGAGGGCGTGGCGGGCACCCGGTTCTCGGTGTGGGCGCCCCATGCCCGAGGGGCGCGGGTCACGGGCGACTTCTGCCGCTGGGACGGGACCGCGTTCCCGATGCGCTCGCTCGGCGCGTCCGGGGTGTGGGAGCTGTTCCTGCCGGGCCTCGGCGAGGGCACCCGGTACAAGTTCGAGATCACCTCCCGGCACGGGGACCGCTTCCTGAAGGCCGACCCGATGGCCCGCCGGGCGGAGGTGCCGCCCGACACCGCGTCGATCGTGCACGCCTCGCACCACGCGTGGGACGACGCGGAGTGGATGGCACACCGGGGGGACGTCCCGGTGCATGTGGCGCCCTTCTCCGTCTACGAGGTCCATCTGCCGTCCTGGCGACCGGGGCTGACATACCGTCAACTCGCCGAGGAGCTGCCCGCGTACGTGCGGGACCTCGGCTTCACGCATGTGGAGTTCATGGCGGTCGCCCAGCATCCCTTCGCGGGGTCCTGGGGCTACCAGGTCACCGGTTTCTACGCGCCGACCGCGCGGCTGGGCACCCCGGACGACCTCAAGTACCTGGTCGACGCCCTGCACCGGGCAGGCATCGGGGTGCTGATGGACTGGGTGCCGGCCCATTTCCCCAAGGACGACTGGGCGTTGGCCCGGTTCGACGGGGAGCCGCTGTACGAGCCCGGGGACTGGCGGCGGGCCGAGCATCCGGACTGGGGGACGTACGAGTTCGACTACGGGCGGATCGAGGTGCGCAACTTCCTCGTGGCCAACGCCACTTACTGGTGCGAGGAGTTCCATGTCGACGGTCTGCGGGTGGACGCCGTCGCCTCGATGCTCTACCTCGACTACTCGCGGGACTCCGGGCAGTGGACGCCGAATGTGTTCGGCGGGCGGGAGGACCTCGACGCGATGGCGTTCCTTCAGGAGATGAACGCGACGGTGTACCGGCGCAATCCGGGCGTCGTCACGATCGCGGAGGAGTCGACCGCCTGGGGCGGGGTGACCCGGCCGACCGACAGCGGCGGGCTGGGCTTCGGCCTGAAGTGGAACATGGGCTGGATGCACGACTCGCTCCAGTACATCGCGAAGGAGCCGGTGCACCGCAAGTACCACCACCACGAGATGACCTTCTCGATGGTGTACGCGTACAGCGAGAACTACGTGCTGCCCATCTCCCACGACGAGGTGGTGCACGGGAAGCGGTCACTGGTCTCCAAGATGCCCGGCGACTGGTGGCAGCGGCGCGCCAACCACCGGGCCTACCTGGCCTTCATGTGGGCCCACCCGGGCAAGCAGCTCCTCTTCATGGGGCAGGAGTTCGCCCAGGGCGCGGAGTGGTCCGAGGAGCACGGCCCCGAGTGGTGGCTGCTCGACCCCGGCTACGCCTCCGCGGGCGATCACCGGGGGGTGCGGGACCTGGTGCGCGACCTGAACACCGTCTACCGTGCGACCCCCGCGCTCTGGCAGCGGGACACCGACCCGGGCGGGTTCCGGTGGGTGGTCGGGGACGCCGCCGACGACAACGTGTTCGCCTTCCTGCGGTACGACGCCGCCGGCGCTCCCCTGCTCGCCGTCAGCAACTTCTCCCCCGTGGTGCGCCACGACTACCGGCTGGCCGTCCTCGACGACGTACCGCTCTGGGAGGAGACGCTCAACACCGACTCCGGACGCTACGGCGGCAGCGATGTCACCTGTCCCGAACCCGTCAAGGCGGCGAACGGCGAGCTGTCGCTGACGCTGCCCCCGCTGGCCACGGTGTGGCTGCGGCCGTCGCCCGTGTGAGCAGGCGGCGCGGGGGCAGTCGGGGGACTACCGGACTCCACAGAAAGGCGGCATCCGTGCGCACCGTCGGAGTGGAGGAGGAACTCCTTCTGGTCGACCCCGAGACCGGGGATCCGAAGGCACTGTCCGCCGTGGTACTCGCTCGCGCCGCCCGGTGCGAGACGAACCCGGAGGAGCCTTCGGTGTTCCAGAAGGAGCTGCACAACCAGATGGTCGAGTTCGCCACCCGTCCGCATGAGCGGATGGGCGACCTCGCCGCGGACATCGTCGCCATCCGGGCGGAAGCGGCGCAGCACGCGCGGGAGGCGGGGTGCACGGTCGCCGCGCTGGCCACCTCGCCGCTCGCGGTGAGTCCCTCGGTCAGCATCGGGCATCGGTACAAGTGGATGGCGGAGCAGTACGGCATCGCGACCCGCGAACAGATCGTGTGCGGCTGCCATGTCCATGTGTCGGTCGGGTCCGACGAGGAGGGTGTCGCGGTCCTCGACCGCATCCGGCCGTGGCTGCCGACACTGATGGCGCTCAGCGCCAACTCCCCCTTCTGGCAGGGGCGGGAGACCGGATACAACAGCTACCGCCGCCGGGTGTGGCTGCGCTGGCCGTCGGCCGGGCCGACCGAGCTGTTCGGGTCGGCGGAGGGTTACCACCGGCGGGTGTCGGACATGGTGGCCACGGGGACGATCCTCGACGAGAAGATGGTCTACTTCGACGCCCGGCTGTCGGCGCGGTACCCGACGGTGGAGGTGCGGGTGGCGGACGTGTGTCTGCACGCGGAGACCGCCGCGCTGGTGGCCACGCTGGTGCGCGGCCTGGTGGAGACGGCCGCCCGCGCCTGGGAGGCCGGTGAACCGCCCCTGGTCCACAGCGTCAGCCTGCTGCGGCTGGCGGACTGGCGGGCCGCCCACTCCGGGCTGATGGGTGAACTCGTCCACCCCGTGACCATGCGGAACGCGCCCGCGCAGGCGGTCGTGGGAGCCCTCCTCGAGTATGTCAAGGACGCGCTCTCGGACAGCGGCGACCTGGAGCGGGCGCGCGCGTCCTGTGCCGGGCTGCTGCTGCACGGCAACGGGGCGCGGGTGCAGCGCGAGGTGTTCGAACGGACGGGCAGTCTGCGCGAGGTCGTCGCCTCGTGCGTCCGGCACACCCAGGCCTGAGCCGCGGCCGGGAAATCACTCGAAATCAGGCAGACGTCGAGGTCATCAACGCGCATCACTTAGTCGGTTCCTGGCCACAAACGATCCCACCTGGGCTACATTCGCCAGCGTCGATAACAGTTCTCGTCGGCAGAGTCACCCTTCGTACATGTCAGGAGCAGCGTATGCGTGACTTCGCTCTCGCTCCCCCGGTCGCCACCACGCCCCTGACCGCAGGGCTCGCCGACAGTGTTTTCGAGACAGCGCTCCGCACCCCGGCGCTTCCCGTGCTCGCCCGCCGCCTCGACGCGACCAGCTGGCAGGAGGTGAGCGCCGCCGAGCTGCGCGACCAGGTGGTGGACCTGGCGAAGGGTTTTGTCGCGTGCGGGATCACGCCCGGCCATCGCGTCGCGATCATGGCGCGCACCCGCTACGAGTGGACGGTGCTCAGCCACGCGCTGTGGGCGGTGGGCGCGGAGGTCGTCCCGGTGTATCCGACGGCCTCGCGCGACCAGGTCGCGTGGATCCTGCGCGACGCCGGCTGTGTCGGGGTGGTCGTCGAGGACGAGCAGAGCGTGATGACGGTGGGGTCGGTGTGCGCGACGCTGCCCGCGCTGCGGCACGTGTGGCAGCTGGACACGGGCGCACTGGAGGAACTCACGCGGCGCGGCGAGCACGTTCCGCCGACCACGATCGAGTCGCTGCGCCGCATCGTCATGCCGGACGCCACCGCGGTGATCGCGTACACCTCCGGCACCTCGGGCCGGCCCCTGGGCTGCGCGCTGAGCCATCGCAGCCTGGCCAGCCCCTGCGACACCCTGCTGGCCGGCTGGGCGCACACCGCCGCGCCGCCGGGCAGCCGGCCGAGTGTCCTGGCCTTCCTGCCTTTCTCCCATGTGTACGGCCTGATGATCCAGGGGCTGTGCCTGCGCGGCGGGATCCTGATGGGCCACGAGCCCGATCTGGGCGGGGCGGCGCTCGCCGAGGCGCTGCGGACGTTCCGGCCGACGTATCTCTACGCGGTCCCCTCGGTCTTCGAGAAGATCTACAAGAACTTCCTGCGGACGGCCCAGGAGGCGGGCCGCGGGTCGCTGTTCGAGCGCGCCGCGGAGACGGCGCGGGACTTCGCGGCGGCCGTCGAACGGCAGCGGCTGGGCCGGGGCTCGGGTCCCGGTTTCGACCTGCGGCTCCAGCACGCCCTGTTCGAGCGGACGGTCTACCGCAGGCTCCGTGCCGCCCTGGGCGGGCGCGTCCACCGGGCCACCTCGGGCGGCTCCCCGCTCCACCGCGACCTGTCGCTGTTCTACGAGGGCATCGGCGTCTACGTCCACGACGGGTACGGCCTGACGGAGACCAGCGGCGGGGTCACCATGCAGCCCCTCGGCCGGGAGAAGTCCGGCACGGTCGGTCAGGCCCTGCCGGGCACGGACATCCGGGTGGCGGAGGACGGGGAGATCCTGGTGCGCGGCCCTTCGGTGTTCCAGGGGTACGTCAACGCCGAGCCCGCGACCCGGGCCGCACTGCGGGGCGGCTGGCTGGCCACGGGCGACCTGGGCTTCCTGGACACCGACGGCTACCTCACGATCACCGGCCGCAAGAAGGACGTCATCATCACCAGCAGCGGAAAGAGCGTGGCGCCGGCCGCGCTGGAGCAGCGGCTGCGGCTGCATCCGCTCGTGCACCAGGCGGTGGTGGTCGGCGACAACCGGCCCTGCGTGGGCGCGCTGATCACCCTGGATCCCGACTTCCTGGCGCACTGGCGGCGGAGCCTCACGCTGCACGGCGACAGCCGGGAGGCACGGGAGGAGAACGCCCTGCGGGAGGAGATCGCCCGGGCGGTGGCCGCGGCCAACAGCTCGGTGTCCCGGTCGGAGTCCATCCGCGCCTTCCGGATCCTGCCGCAGCCCTTCGACCAGTCGAACGGACTGCTCACGCCCTCCATGAAGCTGCGCCGCGACTCGATCGTGGCGCACTACGCGGCGGAGATCGAGGCGATGTACCAGGCCCGGGCCAGGCTGCCCCGGCAGTCCGCCCCGGAGGACGTGCTGAGCTGGGACGACGCGGACAACGTGTTCCGCTGAAACGAGGCCGAAGCGAGGCGGGGGCGCGGGCTCGGGCGCGGCTCGGGCCGGGCGGACGTCCGAGGCGTAGGCCGCGCGCCTCCGGGAACTCAGGGGGGTGACGCAACACAACCGCACGAGAGAGGACGCCGGTTCCGGCCGGGCCGGGGCCGCACGCGACGACATGGCAGCCGACCCACGGGGCAATCACTCATCGGTCTCCTCGGCGATCCCGAGCCGCACCGCCCATTTCGCGGGGGATCCGCGGGACGTGACGGGCGCACGGCTCGCCACGGAGGGCTTCCTGCGTGAGCTGACACGGGTCTCGCCGCCCTCGACGGCGGAGTGCTGGTACGACATCGTGCTGATCGTGACGGAGCTCGCCGCCAACGCCGTCCAGTACGCGCCCGGCCCCTTCGAGCTGCGGCTGCGTCCCACCTTCGACGGGGTGCACGTCACCCTGCACGACACCAGCCGGACCCTGCCGGCGCCGCGTCCCTTCCGGCCCGAGAGCGGGGGCGGCGGGGTCGGCTGGTATCTGATCCAGGCGCTGGGCACCCAGGTCAGCGTCGTACCGGACGGCCACGGCAAGGACGTACACGTCTTCCTGCCGTGGTGAGCGCCGAGGCGGGCGGGTCAGGCCGGTGTGGTCAGCCGGGCGTAGTAGTCGCCGACACCGGACAGGTAACCGGAGTCCCTGGTCTCGCTGTCGGTGCGGAACCGGGGCGCTTGTTTGACCTCGTCCCGGGTGCAGTCCAGCCGGACCTTGCGGCCCGCCGGGTCGACGGCCCGTACGACGCCCGCAGGTACGAGGGTGCTCCTGCCGAACACCCAGGCGCCCGAGTCGACGATCAGATGCCGCATGCCGAACGGTGCGGCCTCGCGCTCCACGTGCCCGAGTGTGGCGCCGTCGGACGCCACCACCGCGTACCCCGTCAGATCCTGTCCCCCGGCACGGCCGCTGCCCGCCGGGTAGGACCATATTCCGTCGTCGATGGTCACTCTGCTCCCCTCCTCGTCCTTCACAGCACCAAATACCCGTTCGAGCGGCCCGCATTCCGGACGGGCGGACCCGCTGTGACCTCCTGCGTCACATCCGACCCACGCGCAACCGGAATCCGTGCGTACACATGCCTTTCGGCGGGTACGACCCCGGCCTCGGAAAAAACTGCAGAAACGTTCGTCTGCATGCCACACCGGGCTGGCGCAACCGGTTCGGGGGCGGCAAGGATCGACGGGTGCGAGGAGCCCTCGGGCGGGCACACGCAGCCGGTGGAGCAGGGGCGGACCGCCCGGAGCGGCAGAAAGGGATGGACAACGTGACACGACCCAGGATCCTGGTGGTGGGCGCGGGCTTCGCGGGAGTGGGGTGCGTTCGGCGCCTGGAACGCAAGCTCGCCTCGGCGGAGGCCGAGATCACCCTGGTGACGCCGTTCGCCTATCAGCTCTATCTGCCGCTGCTGCCGCAGGTCGCCTCGGGGGTACTGACACCCCAGTCGATCGCCGTGTCCCTGCGCCGCAGCCGCAAGTACCGCACCCGGATCATCCCGGGTGGTGCGATAGGCGTGGACCTCGACTCGAAGGTCTGCGTGATCCGCACCATCAACGGCGAGGTCGTCAACGAGCGCTACGACTACATCGTGCTGGCTCCCGGCAGTGTGACCCGCACCTTCGACATCCCCGGTCTGACCGACCACGCCTACGGGATGAAGACGCTCGCGGAGGCCGCGTACATCCGCGACCACGTCATCACCCAGCTCGACCTCGCCGACGCCAGCCACGACGACGCCGAGCGGGCCTCCCGGCTGCAGTTCGTGGTCGTGGGCGGCGGCTACGCGGGCACCGAGACCGCCGCCTGTCTGCAACTGCTCACGCACAACGCGGTCAAGCGCTATCCGCGCATCGACCCGAAGCTGATCAAGTGGCATCTGATCGACATCGCCCCGAAGCTGATGCCGGAACTCGGCGACAAGCTGGGCAGCAGCGCCCAGGAGGTGCTCCGCAAGCGCGGGATCGACATCTCGCTGGGTGTCTCCATCGCCAAGGCGGGTCCGGAGGAGGTCACCTTCACCGACGGGCGGGTGGTCCCGACCCGCACCCTGATCTGGACGGCCGGGGTGGTGGCCAGCCCGCTGATCGCCACGCTCGGCGCGGAGACGGTACGGGGGCGGCTCGTGGTCACCGCGAACATGGATCTGCCCGGCCACGACGGGGTGTTCGCGCTGGGCGACGCGGCGGCCGTGCCGGACGAGGCGAAGGCGTCGAAGGGCCAGGACGGGGCGGTCTGCCCGCCGACCGCGCAGCACGCGATGCGGCAGGGCAAGGTCGTGGCCGACAACGTCGTGGCGACGCTGCGCGGGCAGGCGATGCGGCCGTACGTGCACAAGGACCTGGGTCTGGTCGTCGACCTCGGCGGCACCGACGCCGTGTCCAAGCCGCTCGGCATCCCGCTGCGGGGGCTGCCCGCGCAGGCCGTGGCGCGCGGCTACCACTGGTCGGCGCTGCGCACGGGCGTGGCGAAGGCGCGGGTGCTGACCAACTGGACCCTCAACGCCGTCGCCGGCGACGATTTCGTCCGTACCGGCTTCCAGTCGCGCCGGGCGGCCAAGCTGAAGGACTTCGAGTACACGGACAGCTATCTGACACCCGAGCAGGTACGGGCACACGTCGAGGGCACGGGTCCCGAGGCGGAGTGAGGCCCGGAGCGGGAGCGGCGGCACGCCTGCGGGACCGGGTCGCCGCATCCGACCCGGGGCTGCTGCGGCTGGCGGCGGGGCTGCGGACGGTGGGGGCGATCTCGCTCACGCTGGCCGTGCTCTCGCTGCTGGGCGCGGACGTCAGGCATCTGGTGGCGGGGGCGGTCGCCGCGATGGTGGCCACCTTCGCCATCCGGGAGCAGCAGCGCGACAAGCAGGCGGTGACGCTGGCGCTGGGGCTGCCGGTGGCGCTCGCCTCGGTGTCGTCGGCGGCGCTGCTGAGCGGGCGGGAGGTGGCCGGTGGCGTCGTCTTCGTGGTGCTCATCTTCTGCGCGGTGTACGGGCGGCGGTTCGGCGACCGGGGCACCGCGCTGGGGCTGATCGGGTTCCAGACCTACTTCCTCGCGCTGTTCGTGGAGGTCACGACGGCGAGTCTCGCGGGGTTCTGCGGGGCACTCGCCGTGGCGTTCGCGAGCAGCGCGGTGGCGCGGTTCGCGCTGGTGCCGCAGACGCCGGCGGGGGTCCTGGACCGGCTGCGGCGGGCGTTCCGGGCGCGGCTCGCGCAACTGCTGGACGCCCAGCTGGAGTTGCTGGACGCGGGGCCGGACGAGGTGGAGCAGGCCATCGCCCACGCGCGCGAGGGCACCGCGCGGCTGCACGAGCCGGCCCTGATGATCCAGGGCCGGCTGGCGGACGGCACCTCCGACGAGGCGGTGGCGCGGCTGGTGCAGCGCCGGGTCGCGGACGCGGAGATCGCCGCCGAGCGGCTGGGCCTGCTCCTGCTGACGGCGCGCAGTGCCGAGCGGGCCGACACCCTGACCCTGCATCTGCCGGGGGCGCCGGTACCGGAGGGGAGTCGTCTGCCGGTCCCGGACGAGGCGCTGGACGTCCTGCGCCGGGATCTGCGGGCCCTGCAACTGCTCGTACGGCAGCCCGCCGGGGAGGGTTCGGGGACGGCGCAGGTGCGCAACCGGCTGCTGGGGTACCGGGACGAGGAGAACCTGCCGCAGGCGTCGTCGGCCGTGCAGGACGTGTTCCGCGGGGTCGGTGAGGCGGCGCGCGCGGTGCTGGGGCTGCGGATCGCGCTCGACGGTCCGCAGGACGAGTCCGACGACAGCCCGGAGACGGCCAGGTCCCGGGAGGAGCTGGACGCGGAGGACGCGGCCATCGAGGCCGAGCAGGAGGAGGGCGACACCGGCCTCAAGCGGCCGACGACGCGGGCGGCCGTGCAGGTGGCCGTCGGGTCGTCGCTGGCCATCGTGGGCGGCGAGCTGCTGTCCTCGAACCGCTGGTACTGGGCGGTGCTGACCTGCTGGATCGTCTTCATCAACACGTCGTCCACCGGGGAGATCCTGGTCAAGGGCTACCGGCGGCTGCTGGGGACGGTGCTCGGGGTGGTCGCGGGAATCGTGCTCGCGGGCGCCGTTGGCCATCACACGTGGACGGCGTTCGCGGTGGTGCTGCTGTGTGTGTTCGCGATGTTCTACACGGCGCCGCTGTCGTACACGCTGATGTCGTTCTTCGTGACGGCCGCGCTCGGTGTGCTGTACACGCTGCTGCACACCTACAGCCTGTCGGTGCTGGTCCTGCGGATCGAGGAGACGGCGCTGGGGGCGGCCTGCGGGGTGGTCGCGGCGGCGCTGGTGCTGCCGGTGCACACGGACCGCCGTACGAACGAGCTGCTGTCGACCGTCCTGGACCGGCTGGCCGAGGTCACGGAGGCCGCCGTCGACCAGCTCAGCGGTTCTCCCCCGGCCGATCTGCTGGACCTGGCCCGGGACCTGGACCAGTCGCTGGCGGATCTGCGCGCGGCGACCCAGCCGCTCACCCACCCGGTGACCCCGCTGCGGACCCGGCGGAACACCGCTCGCTATGTCGTCGCGCTGCTCGAGACCTGCGCCTATCACGCGCGGTCGCTGGCGGCCACGGCGGAGCTGCTGCCCACGCATCCGTCGATCGCGGCGGACCCCCGGCTGCGCGGGGCCGGGGAGCGGATCCTGCGCAACATCGGGACGATCGCCGCGCATGTCACGGACGAGCACGCGACCGCCGAGGTGCTCACCGGGCCGAACATCGCCTCGCTGCTGAAGCCGGGCGGACTCGGGACCCCCCGCTACGGGCGGGTGACCGACCGGGTGCTGCGCCATCTGCAGCGGCTGGACGAGGCGGTGCTGGGGCTGGCCCGGCCGCTGGGGGTGCCGGTGGCCCCGCCCGCCTGACCCTTCTGACCGGCCGACCGGTCAGAAGTCCGTGGGCAGGTCGCTCGCGGCGGCGATGCCCCGCAGTTCCTCGGTGTCGCTCTGGCGCTGCTGTACGTATCCAGCGATCTCGGCGAGGCGGGCCGGGTCGCGCGCGGTCGCCGCGTCGGTGACCACACGGACCGGTTCCGTGCCCTCGACCTGGATCTCGACCAGCTGGTTGTCCAGCCGGCCGGTCAGGGCGGTGGCGATGACCAGTGCGGCCTCGTCGCGGATCTCCTGCGGCACGTCTTCGGTACTGTCCGGGTCGAGGGCGAGGTCGACCGGTTGGGGCGGCTGTTCGTCCAGGGCGCGCAGTGCGGGGGCGACGACCTCCAGCAGGAGCCGGTAGTCCTCGCTGTCCATACGGACGCGCAGCAGGTCGAGGTAGACGTCCACGGGCCGGCCGTCGGGCGGGAACTCGGATTCGTTCATCTGTACCGGGTGCCCACGTCACGCCGAATCAAGAGTGTCTCCGGGCCTCAGTCTCGGCTTGTGGGCAGACGAGCGCGCGCGTCAGGCCTCGCGGTGCCGGGGCCGGGCCATGGCGTGGGCGCGGACCCGGGCGCAGCTGCGGTCGATGAGGCGGGAGACGTGCATCTGGGAGATGCCGAGGCGGTCGGCGATCCGGCTCTGGGTCATGTCCTCGAAGAAGCGCATGTACAGGATGGCGCGCTCGCGCTCGGGCAGGCAGCGCAGACCCTCCTTGGCGGACTCACGGTCCACGACGACGTCGTACGAGGCGTCGGGGCCGCCGAGTGTGTCGGCCAGGCTGTGGCCGTCGTCGCCGACCGGTGCCTCGGCGTCGAGAGACAGTGTGCTGTAGCTCTCCAGAGCCTCCAGACCGGCGCCCACCTCCTCCTCTGTTAAGCCGGTGTGGGCGGCGATGTCGGTGACGGAGGGTTCGTGGGAGCCGGGGTTCTGGGTGAGCTCCCGGCGGGCGAGCCGTACCTTGTTGCGCAGTTCCTGGACGCGGCGGGGCACCCGCAGGGCCCACATCCGGTCGCGGAAGTGCCGCTTGATCTCGCCGGTGATGGTGGGCACGGCGTAGCTCTCGAAGGCCCCGCGCTCGGGGTCGAAACGGTCGACGGCCTTCAGCAGTCCGAGCGCGGCCACCTGGCGCAGGTCCTCGACGGTCTCGCCGCGGTTGCGGAACCGGCCGGCGATCCGGTGGGCCATGGGCAGCCACGCCGTGACGATCTCCTCGCGCAGGCTGTCCCGTTCGGGCCCGTCCTCCAGGGCGGTCAGCCGTGCGAACAGGGCCATGGTGTCGGGTGCGTCGTCGTGGGTGCGCCGCGGCCGGGCCACGGCGCGGGCGGATTGAGCCGGTCGATTTGTCGACAGGTCGATGGCCATGCAGAATCGCTCCTGATCGGGCTTTGCGGATCTCGGGCGGGCGGTGGGCCCGGCGGGTGGTGGCTTGGCGGGTCTCGGGCGATGGCTCGGTAGGCGGTGGCCTGGTGGGTCTCGGGCGATGGCTCGGTAGGCGGTGGCCTGGTGGACAGTGGCCGGCGCCCACCAGCCGGTGAGCAGGGGCCGACAGTCAGGGGGCGGTCAGCCCACAGGCACGACCGCGGTGACGCGCTTGCCCCCGGAGGGCAGACCGGAGACCAGGACGTCCCGGGCGAGCCGGCACACGATCGGCCAGCCCCGGCCGCCGGGACTTCGCCGGCCGCGTTCGTCGAGCATGTTCCGGGCCACCGGCAGCCGGTCGCTGCGGTCGCTCACGGATACCCGCACGACGGGTCCCTCGACATCGACCTCGAACGCGGTGACCCCTCCGCCGTGCAGGATGGCGTTGGCGGTGAGTTCCGAGGCGACGAGCAGCGCGTCGGCGAGGGCTTCCTCGTCGTACGGACGGCCGGTGGCACCACGGCGCCCGGCCGCCGCGAGCCGTACGGCGCTGCGGACGTCGGAGGGCAGACACGGCCCCGGTCCGCCGCAGTGGCCCTCCGCTGCAACCACGAGGTGGGTGGAGTGGTTCTCGGCGCGCATCCTTTCGCTCCCTGACTGTCGGACGGGTGAAGCCGCGTCGGCCGACCGACGCGGCCCTCTTTGTGCGGCTGGCCGCCTGGGGCGGGCCCAAACCTCCGGACGGGAAAGTCATCAATCCGGCCGGAACGGGTACCCGGGCTCCATGACAGATGGCGTGGACGCGGACGAACTGCTCCGGCGCATCCGGCGGGCCCGGGACCAAGCCCGCGAGGAGGTGCGGATCTGGCAGGTCCGGGGTGCGGAACTGGAACGGACCGATCCGGAGGGCGCGCGCGAGGCGCGGATCCGGGGGCTGGCGTACGAGACGGTGCTCGGGGCGCTGGACGAGATCGTGGCGCCCGGGCACGGCGGGACGGGTCCGGGCGGGGCGCGCGAAGTGAAACAGGTCACGTGACCGGGTTCGGGCTACGCAAAATCTCCGCCAATGGTTTACCGTTCATTCATACGTGGTGCGCGGAGTGCGAGCCGAGACTCCTCCGCACGTCACGGTGTGACTGCCCTGGCTGGCTTCCCCCGTCCAGCCAGGGCTTTTCCATGCTCCGAACCATCCTCCGGGCCATGCCCCTGCCATGCCCCCGGCCGGAAAGTGCGCTCCGCCGAGGTGCTCTCGGCGTCGGCAGCGGCTGAAATGGGCTGTGGAGAAAGCACCGCGACCGATCGTCGGCGAGGAGCCCCGCGCCATGACCAGAGCGACCAAGTTGCTGACCGCCCTTCCCCCGCTCCAGCGCGGGCGCCTGATGGAACTCGCCCGCGAGGTCTCCTTCCCGGAGGACGCCCGGATCTTCGAGGCGGGCGGCACGGCCGACCGGTTCTGGGTGGTCCGGTCCGGCGCGGTCTCCCTGGACCAGCAGGTGACATCTGTGCAGCGGGTCGTCGTCGCCAGCCTCGGCGCGGGCGATCTGCTCGGCTGGTCCTGGCTGTTCCCGCCGTACCGCTGGGACTTCGGCGCGGAGGCTTTCAGCCCGGTCCGCGCCTACGAGTTCCAGGCGCAGCCGGTGCTGAAGCTCTGCGAGGAGGACCCGGCGCTCGGGATGACCCTGGTGCGGCTGGTGGCCGAGATCCTCGCCCACCGCCTGGAACTCACCCGGGGAAGGCTGATGGAACAGTACGGCTCGCGTCGACGGGATGTGCTGTGACCCGCACACTGTGACCCGCACCGGACCCGCTCACCCAGGCGGCGCGAGGCCGGCACGGATGCCGTAGGGCGCTTGCTCCGATGCGGTTGGCGGCCGGGGCTGTCTCGGGCGCGCGTCTCAGATGCGGTAGCGGCGCAGGGCCGGGGCCGCTGCCGTCAGGGCCAGCATGACGGCGACGACCAGCAGGCCGCCGCCCGTGACCGCCGTGCGGGGGCCGAAGGCGGCGCCCGCCGTGCCGTGCAGGACGTCGGCGAGCCGCGGGCCGCCCGCGACGACGACGGTGAAGACGCCCTGCATCCGGCCGCGCATCTCGTCGGTGACGGCGGAGAGCAGGATCGCGCCCCGGAAGACCATCGAGACCATGTCGGCGACACCGGCGACGGCCAGGAACACCACCGCGAACCACAGACTGCCGCTGAGCCCGAAGGCGGCGATCGCCGCGCCCCAGGCGACGACCGCGCCGATCACCATCCAGCCGTGCCGGCGCGCCCGCGAGAACGTCCCGGAGAACAGCCCGCCCAGCACCGCGCCGATGGGGATCGCCGCGAACAGCAGGCCGAGCGCGAGCCCTTCGCCGTAGGAGGCGTACGTCTGGGCGGCGAGCTGCGGGAACAGGGCGCGGGGCATGCCGAAGACCATGGCGACGATGTCGGCCAGGAAGGACAGCAGGAGCACCTTGTGCCGGGAGATGTAGCGGAAGCCCTCCGCGATCTCCCGTATCCCGGCCCGTCGCGCGGCGCTGCCGTCCAGGGGCGGCAGCGCGGGGAGCCGGTAGACGGCCCACAGGGTCACGCACAGCGCGAGCGCGTCGACGAGGTACAGCTCGGGCAGCCCGATCACGGGTATCAGGGCACCGGCCAGCAGGGGTCCGGCCACCAGTCCGGTCTGCATCACGGTCGAGCCGAGGGCGTTGGCCGCGGCCAGTTCCTGAGCCGGGACGAGCCGGGCGATGGAGGCGGTGCGGGCGGGCGCGTTGAGCCCGAAGAAGGCCTGTTGCGCGGCGAGCAGCACCATCAGTACGGCCACGTTGTCGAGCCCCGCCGCCGCCTGGAGCCAGAACAGCACCGAGGTGACGGCGATCCCCGTGTTGGTGATCAGCAGGAGTCTGCGCCGGTCCATGGTGTCGGCGACCGCGCCGCCCCACAGCGCGAAGGCGACCATCGGCACGAGACCGGCGAGGCTGGCGTAGCCGACCCAGGCCGAGGAGCCGGTGATGTCGTAGATCTGCTTGGGCACGGCGACCGCGGTGAGCTGGCTGCCGACGGCCGTGACGATGGTCGAGGACCACAGCCGGCGGTAGGCGGGCCGGCGCAGGGGGCGGGTGTCCATCGCCCAGCGGCGCCAGCCGCGCCGGGGGGCCTCCTGCGGACTCGGGCCGTCGTCGTCGGCTGTCCCGGGTGCGGTGCTGCTGCTCTCGCTGGTGTCCACGCGCGTCCTGGTTGCTCGTTACATCTTTCGGGTGCGGAGGCCACTATCCCAGCATCTTCCGTGGTTCGGCCGTCTGTTGGACGCGCAATCTCACATCGCGGTACGTCAGGCACCCGCGACCAGCAGCACCCCGAGGGTGATCATCGTGGCGGCGACCAGGCCGTCGAGGACGCGCCAGGCGGCGGGCCGGGTCAGGAAGCGGCCGAGCAGCCGGGCGCCGAAGCCGAGGGCGGCGAACCAGCAGAGGCTGGCGAGGGCGGCGCCGAGGCCGAAGGTCCAGCGCAGCGGACCGCGGTCGGCGGCGAGGGAGCCGACCAGGAAGAGGGTGTCGAGGTAGACGTGGGGGTTGAGCCAGGTCAGCGCCAGACAGGTGAGGACCGCGCGGCGGCGCGTGCCGGCGGCCTCGCCGTCCGTGCGCAGGGCTTCGGTGCCGGGCCGGATCACCCTACGGGCCGCGAGGAGCCCGTACCCGAGCAGGAACGCGCCGCCGATCCAGCCGACCGCGGTGAGCGCCCCCGGCCAGGCCACCACCAGTGCGCCCACTCCGCCCACGCCCAGGGTGATGAGCAGCGCGTCGGAGAGGGCGCAGATCCCGACGACGGCGAGGACGGCGTCACGGCGGATGCCCTGACGCAGGACGAAGGCGTTCTGGGCGCCGATGGCGACGATGAGCGAGAGACCGGTGCCGAAGCCTGCGGCCGCGGCGGCGAGAGCGGTGGACATGGCTTCCACGCTAGGGAGGCGATCACTGCACGTACAGCTAAAGATTCTTAAGTATGATTAGCGTTTGTGATGACCCCTTGATGACCGATCTTCCTCTGGACCAGGTGCGGACGCTGCTGGCGGTGGTGGACGAGGGCACCTTCGACGCGGCGGCCGCAGCCCTGCATGTGACGCCGTCGGCGGTGAGTCAGCGGGTCAAGGCGCTGGAGCAGCGCACGGGCCGCGTTCTGCTGCTGCGCACCAAGCCGGTGCGGCCGACGGAGTCCGGGGAGATCGTCGTCCGGTTCGCCCGGCAGCTGGCCCGGCTGGAACGCGACACGCGGTCCGAGCTGGGCATGAGCGGGGCAGGCGAGCCGACGCGGGTGACGGTCGCGGTGAACGCGGACTCGCTGGCGACCTGGATCCTGCCGGCCCTGACTCGGCTGTCGCACGAGCCCCGGCTCTGCTTCGAGCTGCACCGCGAGGACGAGACCCGCACAGCGGAGCTGCTGCGGGAGGGCCGCGTCATGGCCGCGGTCACCTCGTCGCCGGACCCCGTGACCGGCTGCTCCGTGCGGACGCTGGGCCGGATGCGCTATCTGGCCGCCGCGAATCCGGACTTCGCCGCCCGCCATCTCGCCGACGCACCCCTGCCCGAGGCGCTCGCCGAGGCTCCGGTCATGACCTTCGACCGGCGCGACGACCTCCAGGACGCGTTCGTACGCGCCCTGCGCCGGGGCGCCGAGGGCGCGAGCCGCCTGCGACACGCCGTGCCGACCTCGGAGGGCTTCCTGGACGCGGTCGTGGCCGGGCTCGGCTGGGGCATGGTGCCCGAGGTGCAGGCCGGGCCGCTGCTGGCCGGCGGGCGACTGGTCTCCCTCGCCCCCGAGCGGCCCCTGGACGTCCCGCTGTACTGGCAGCATTGGAAGCTCGACTCGCCCGCGCTGGCACTGGTGGCGGACGCGGTCGCGCGGACGGCGGCGGTCAGTCTCAGGAACTGAGCCGGGCCAGGGTCGCCGCCGCGCTGTCCAGCAGCATCTCCAGCGCGGTCGGATAGGCGCTGGTCACCATGCGGGCCGGCAGCAGCGGGGCGGCCTCGGCGATCCGGGGGTGGGTGGCGGCCGGCAGCCGGGCGTACGTCGAGCGCCACATCGCGTCGTCGGCGCGCTGCGAGGCACTCGGCAGGGCCAGGGACGCGGCGTCCAGGGCGGCGAAGGCCAGGGTCTGGTCGATGAAGGCGTGGTAGACGCGGACCGTGTCCGGCAGCGGGAAGCCGGCGGTGCGCAGCACGTCCAGGACGGCCTCGTCGGCGGCGAGTTCGTTGGGCCGCCCGGTGACCCGGCTCGTGGTGAGCTGGGCGGCCTGCGGGTGGGCGACGTACGCGGCGTGGATGCGCAGCCCGATGCCGTGCAGGTCGGTCCGCCACTCCCCCGTCGGTGCCCAGCCGCGCAGCGCCTCTCCGATCAGCGCGTCGCCGATGGCGAGGGTGAGGTCGTCCATGCCGCGGAAGTAGCGGTAGAGGGTGCTGGGGTCGCAGTCGAGCGCGAGGCCGAGCCTGCGGGCGGTGAGTCCGGTGCTGCCGTGCTCGCGCAGCAGCCGCAGCGCGGCCTCGACGATCAGCCGCTCGGACAGCACCGTGCCACTCCTGGTCGGCCGCCGCCGGCGACGTCTCTCCTCCGGTACGACCGCCTTGGGCATGCCGGCTCCCTTCAGTGCGCCTTATGCCAACGCCATTGACCTTACGACGCCCGGGAGCGTTGTATCTCCGACAGGGCCCCGCCTTTCGTACCTTTGGCACCCTTCGCACACTTTCGACCGAGGGAGTTCCGTCATGCGTGTCCTGCTCGTGGGTGCCGGTGGTGTGGGCACCGCCGTCACCCGGATCGCCGCCCGGCGCCCGTTCTTCGAGGCGATGGTGGTCGCCGACTACGACCCCGCCCGCGCCGAGGCAGCCGTCTCCGCGCTCGACGGCGACGACCGGTTCACCGCCGAGCGGGTCGACGCGGCCGACGAGGCGGCGGTGGCCGGGCTGCTCGCCCGGCACCGCTGCGACGTGCTGCTCAACGCCACCGACCCGCGTTTCGTGATGCCCCTGTTCGGAGCGGCGCGCACGGCCGGGGCCACCTACGTCGACATGGCGATGTCACTGTCACGCCCGCACCCGGAGCGGCCGTACGAGGAGTGCGGGGTCAAGCTCGGTGACGCACAGTTCGCGCAGGCCGACGAGTGGGCGAAGGCGGGCGGACTCGCCCTGGTCGGCATGGGTGTCGAACCCGGTCTCTCGGACGTGTTCGCGCGGTACGCCGCCGACGAACTCTTCGACGAGATCGAGGAGATCGGCATCCGCGACGGAGCGAATCTCACCGTCGAAGGCCTCGACTTCGCGCCCTCCTTCAGCATCTGGACCACGATCGAGGAGTGCCTCAACCCTCCGGTCGTCTACGAGGCCGACCGGGGCTGGTTCACCACCGCGCCGTTCAGCGAGCCCGAGGTGTTCGACTTCCCCGAGGGCATCGGCCCGGTCGAGTGCGTGAACGTGGAGCACGAGGAGGTGCTGTTGGTGCCGCGCTGGGTGGAGGCGCGCCGGGTCACCTTCAAGTACGGCCTGGGCGGGGAGTTCATCGAGACGCTGAAGACGCTGCACCGGCTGGAGCTGGACCGCACCGAGCCGGTGACCGTGAAGGGCGCGGCGGGCCCGGTGGCGGTCTCGCCCCGGGACGTGGTCGCCGCCTGTCTGCCCGACCCGGCGACGCTGGGCGAGCGGATGCACGGCAAGACCTGCGCGGGCACCTGGGTGCGCGGCGTGAAGGACGGCGCGCCGCGCGAGGTGTACCTGTACCACGTGGTCGACAACCAGTGGTCGATGACCGAGTACGGCAGCCAGGCCGTGGTCTGGCAGACGGCCGTCAACCCGGTCGTCGCCCTCGAACTCCTCGCCACCGGCGCCTGGTCGGGCGCGGGTGTCCTGGGCCCCGAGGCGTTCCCGGCGCGGCCCTTCCTCGACCTGCTCACGGCGTACGGCTCGCCCTGGGGGATGCGCGAGCAGTGACCCTCAGGCGTCGTCCTGCGGGGCCGGCGCGGCCGGCAGGATCAGGGTGAAGACACTGCCGCTGCCGGGGGTGCTCGTGGCCTCGGCCGTACCGCCGTGGGCGGCGACCAGGTGGCGGACGATGGCGAGGCCGAGGCCGCTGCCTCCGGTACGGCGGCTGCGGGACTTCTCGGCGCGCCAGAACCGCTCGAAGACATGCGGCAGGTCCTCGGCGGTGATCCCGGTGCCGGTGTCGGCGACCGCCAGCACGACGTCCGCGCCGGCGCGGCGGGCGGTGAGGGTGACCGTGCCGCCCGCCGGGGTGTGCCGTACGGCGTTGTTGACCAGGTTGCCGAGGGCCTGGCGGAGGCGTACCGGGTCGGCGTCCAGCCAGGGGATGCCGTCGGTCTCGGTGCGCAGATGGACGTCGGCGGTCTTGGCGGCGACGCGGTGGGCGGCGGCCACCTGGGCGAGGAGGTCGTCGGCGGGGACGGGTTCGCGGTGCAGGAGCAGGGTGCCGGCGTCGGCGGCGGCGAGGTCGCGCAGGTCGTCGATGACGCGCTGGAGGACCAGGGCCTCCTCGTGCAGGGCGCCGAGCAGTTCGGGGTCGGGTTCGACCAGACCGTCGCGGGTGACCTCCAGCCAGCCCCGGATGTTGGTGAGGGGGCTGCGCAGTTCGTGCGCGATGTCGCTGACCATGGCCTTGCGCTGGATCTCCAGGCGTTCCCGGCGCTCGGCGAGGTCGTTGAACGCCTCGGCGAGGATCCCGGTCTCGTCGCGGGTGGTCACGGCTACGCGCGCGTGCCGGTCGGGAGGCTGCTGGGCGGCCTCGGTGAGCGCGCGCAGGGGCCGCACCAGACGGATGGCGACGACGGCGGACACGGCGACGGTGAGGGCGAGCACCAGGCCGGCCGTGCCGAAGACCTTCGCCTTGTTGCCCGGGGACATGTTCCAGCGGGGCGCGGCGCGGTTGTCGCCACCGCCCAGGAAGAGTTCGGCGGCGGGAGCGACGTACGGGGCGAGCTGGGCGCGGCGGGCTTTGTCGATGCACGTCTCGAAGGCACGCTGGATCCTGGAGTCGCCGATCTTGGCGTATCCCGCGAGGATGGGCGGGGCGAGACTGCCGCCGCCGACGTCGACGGTGAGCATGTAGGGCACCTTGCCCTTGAGTCCCGTCCGGTTCAGACAGGGCAGGGCGCGATTCTGGAGGTCGTCGAGGGCCTTCTTCTCGGTGGGGGTCGGCGTGTTGAGCCGGCCGTCCGCGCACGGGGTGGCCCCGTCGCCGCCGGGGCTGCCGTTGTCGCCGGTGAGGATCGACCGGCCGCTGGGGATGCGGGTGGTCGTCGTCTCGTACCCGTAACGCGTGTAGCACTTCCGGGTCGCCCGGGCGATCTGGTCGACCTTGGCGCGTTCGGCCGCGGTGAGCCGGTAGGGGCCGACCACCCGGGGGTCGATGCCGGTGAGCTGGGCGCCGCGCTCGGTGTAGGTGTCGGTGCTCAGCGGATCGACGGTGGCCGCGGAGCGCGGGGGCAGGGAGGCGCCGCGCGGGGCGGAGTCCGCGATCGGCACACGGCCGGTGGCGGTGGCCAGGGCGATGCGCCGGCCGGTCTTGGCGGACAGCGCGCGGACCTTGGGCCCGACGCCCTTCCAGTCGGGGTGGGTGGCGGCGTAGCCGCTGAGCTCGGCGAGGATGTCCATGTCGTCGGCGAGGGCCTGGCCCTGCTCCTCGCGCAGGGCGCGGGTGGTGGTGGCCACCGCGAGCCAGGCGGTGGCGGCCACCGAGCACACGGCGATGAGCACGGAGGTGAACAGCAGCCGCACCAGCAGGCGTTTGCGCAGGGGTATCCGGGTCACGCGCGTCCGCCGCTCAGCTTGTAGCCGACGCCGAACACGGTCACCAGGCGTACGGGTCTGCGCGGGTCGGCCTCGACCTTCCGGCGCAGGTTCATGATGTGGACGTCGACGGCGCGTTCGGTGGAGGCGCGGTCGAAGCCGCGGGTGCACTGGAGCAACTGCCCCCGGGAGAAGACCCGTTCGGGTTCGCCGGTGAGGGCGAGCAGGATCTGGAACTCGGCGGGCGTGCACTCCACCGGCAGCCCGTCGCAGTGCACCTCGTGCCGTACCGGGTCGACGACGATCCCGGCGGCCCGCAGCACGGGCTCCTCGCGCCGGTCCACGGAGCGCCCGCTGCGCCGCAGCACGGTGCGGATCCGCGCCATGAGCTCGCGCGGGCTGTACGGCTTGGTCATGTAGTCGTCGGCGCCGACCTCCAGGCCTAGCAGGACGTCGTCCTCGCCGGCGCGGGCGGTGAGCATCAGGACGGGGATGTCGTCCTCGCGGCGCAGCGCCCGGCACACCGCGATGCCGTCGAGGACGGGCAGCATCAGGTCCAGGACGACGAGGTCGGGCTCGAGCCGGCGGGCCGCCTCGACGGCGGCGGGTCCGTCGTGGACGACGGTGGCGGTGTGGCCGTCGGCGAGCAGGGAGCGGCGGATCAGCTCGGCCTGCATCCGGTCGTCCTCGGCGACCAGTACATGTGCGCACACGCGGCGGTTCCCCCAATGCGGTCGGCGGCCCCGGTCAGCGGGCCAGAGAGGCATGGTCGCCCATGACCACGACCGGGTGCAGGGCGGGGTCGAGGGTGCGCAGGAGTTCCCTCATGTGCTTCTCGGCGAGGCTCACACAGGCCTGGGTGGGTCCGCCGTGGTCGACGTGCAGCCATATCCCGCCGCCGCGCCGCGCGCCCATCGGACGGGTCCAGTCGAGCGGGGTGGTGCCGGGCCTGCGGTTGTAGTTGACGGCGATCACGTAGTCGAAGGAGCCGGCGAGCGGCTCGCCCCTGAATCCGGTGCCGTGCGCGGTGAAGCCGCTCCCGTGGTCGTACGGCAGTCGTGTGCCGGGGTCGGGCAGCAGGCCGCCGGCGTCGGTGAGGCCGTAGACACCGATGGGTGAGCGCAGGTCGCCTACCACGTGGTGGTCGCTCCAGCCCCTGAGCGCGTTGTGCGCGGGCCAGCGCTGCCCGGCCTGCCAGCCGGTCCCGGTGCGCCGATATAGGACGACCGTGGAGTCCGGGGAGTTCCTGCCGCGTCCGGTCACCACGACGACCTGCTTCGTCCGCTCGGGCACCTGGGACCGGGTCCCGGGCCGGGTATCCGCTGCGGCACGGTCTGCGTGGAGAGCGAGGGGGCGGGGGTGGTCGGGGTGGCCGCGGGCGGTGCGGCGTGCGGGGGCGCGGAGCTGGTGCCCGCGCCGCCGCCGCATCCGGTGAGCAGGAGGGACGCGGCGAGCAGCGCGGTGCTGCGTCGAGGCGTGATCATGAAACGACCTTGGCCGACAGTTGTGTGGAACCTGTCAGGTTCCGGCGACGGTTCGGGCGGTCACGGTGTGCTGGGTTTGCCCTGAGCGTACAGCCACTTGTGGAACAGGGGACCCAGGTTCTTCCCCGACTCCCGCTCCGCCAGCCGCTCGAACTGGGCGGTCGTGCCGTGCCCGTAGCGGTTGCGGTCGGCCCAGGCGCGCAGGACGCGGAAGAAGGCGCGGTCGCCGACGGCGGTGCGCAGGGCGTGCAGGGCCATGGCGCCGCGGGCGTAGACGGGGGTACCGAAGATGTTCGCGCCGCTGCCGGGGTTGCCGGGCGGGAACTCCCACAGACCGTCGGTGGCGGGGCGGGCGTAGAGGGCCTTGAAGGTCTTCTGGGCGCTGTCGCCGCCGTGCTGTTCGGCGTAGAGCCACTCGGCGTAGGTCGCGAAGCCCTCGTTGAGCCAGATGTCCTTCCAGGAGGTGAGGGAGACGGAGTCGCCGAACCACTGGTGGGCGCTCTCGTGGACGAGGGTGCTCAGGTCGGGGGCGCTGTCGTACACCGGCCGGGTCTGGGTCTCCAGGGCGTATCCGACGTTGGGCGCGCGGTCGACGATGGAGCCGGCGGCGCGGTACGGGTAGGGCCCGAAGAGCTTGCTCTCCCACTCCAGCACGGACGGCAGTTTCTTCAGCACCGGTGCGGCGGCGGAGGCCTCACGCGGGTCGACGGCGTCGTAGACCTTGATGCCGCCGCGGGTCGTGTACTGCTTGACCTCGAACTTCCCGACGGTCGCGGTGGCGAGGTAGGCGGCCATGGGTTCCTTCTGCCGCCAGCGGAAGGTGGTCCTGCCGCCCCGGGTGCGCTGGCCGAGCAGGACGCCGTTGGCGACGGCGGTGCGGCCCTTGGGGACGGTGATGGTGAAGTCGTACGACGACTTGTCGAGCGGGTGGTTGTTGGCGGGGAACCAGGTCATGGCGCCCTGGGGTTCGCCGGCGACGAACGCGCCGTCGTCGGTGGGGATCCAGCCGTCGAGGGAGCCGTCGGGGTCGGTGACCGGGCCGGGCTTGCCCCGGTAGGTGACGGTGACGCGGAACGTCTGGCCCTTGTGCAGGGCCCGGTGCGGGGTGACGACGAGTTCCTGGCCGCTGCGGCGGTAGGCCGCCCTGGCGCTGTCGACGGTCAGGGCGGTGATCTTCAGGCCCTTGAAGTCGAGGTCGAAGCGGGTCAGCCGCTGGGTGGCGCGGGCGGTGAGGACCGCCTTGCCGGTGAGGTGACGGCTCGTCGGGTCGTAACCGAGCGTCAGGCCGTAGTGGGCGACGTGGTAGCCGCCGTTGCCGGCGAGCGGGAAGTAGGGGTCGCCGACGCCGGAAGCGCCCGCCTGGCCGGCCGCGGTGGCGGGGCCGGCCGCCGTGAGCAGGGCCGCCACGGCGACGGGCACGGTGGCGACGACGGCTCCTCGGCCGAGGACGGCGGTGCGTCTGCGGGGGTGGGTCACGTGCGCTCCTTGGGGGGTGGCGTGTGATCAGGAGATCCTCAGACTAAGGAACCGTCATATCGGTTTCCCCCTCATTCGGGTCAAGCCACACGGCGGTGTCGCACCTCCTCGTTCTAGGCTCGACGGCATGAGTGTTCGCGTGCGTCGCGTCTACGAACCGCCCGAGCCGGGCGACGGGGTGCGGGTTCTCGTCGACCGGCTGTGGCCGCGCGGTCTGTCCAAGGACGCGGCCCGGGTGGACGAGTGGCCCAAGGGCCTCACTCCGTCGAACGAGCTGCGCCGCTGGTACCACGCGGGCGAGGGATCGTACGAGGAGTTCGCACGCCGCTACGAGGCGGAGCTGACCGCCCCCGAGGCGGCTGAACTCCTCGACGGCGTCCGGGAGTTGACGGGCAAGGGCCCGGTGACGCTGCTGACGGCGGCGAAGGCTCCGCAGGAGAGCCACGCGGCCGTGCTGCTGCGGCTGCTCGGCTAGCGCCCGGCGGTCACCCGGACTTCGTCGGCAGCCCCGCCGCCTGCGCCGCCGTACGCAGTACGTCCCGCAGCATCTGCGGGGTGAGCTTGCCGGTGAAGGTGTTGCGCTGGCTGACGTGGAAGCAGCCGAAGAGGTCGAGGCCGTCGAGCGGCACGCGCGCGCCGTGCGCGAAGACGGGTCGTGGCCGGGGTACCGTCCAGCCCGCCTCGGCGAATGCGGGCAGCGCGGCCTGCCAGCCGAAGGCGCCGAGCACGACCACGGCGCGCAGCGTCGGCCGCAGCAGCCTCAGTTCCTGGACGAGCCAGGGCCGGCAGGTGTTCCGCTCCTCGGGGGTGGGCTTGTTCTCGGGCGGGGCGCAGTGCACGGGCGCGGTGATGCGGACGCCGTGCAGTGCGAGGCCGTCGTCGGCGGCGACGGAGGTCGGCTGGTTCGCCAGGCCCACGTCGTACAGCGCCCGGTACAGCACGTCCCCGGAGCGGTCGCCGGTGAACATACGGCCGGTGCGGTTGCCGCCGTGGGCGGCGGGGGCAAGACCGATGATCAGGAGCGAGGCGTCGGCGGGCCCGAAGCCGGGCACCGGCCGCGCCCAGTAGCTCCAGTCCCGGAAGGCGGCCCGCTTCGTCCGGCCGACCTCCTCCCGCCACTCCACGAGCCGGGGACACGCCCGGCATCCGGCGACCCGCGTGTCGAGCCGAGCCAGGCCGTCCGTGTCGGTCATTGTCCGGCGGTGAGTCTGCGGGCGGCTTCGATCACCGTCTCGCGGCGGCGGGCCAGCGCGGCCCCGTCGGTGTCCTCGTCCAGGACCGTGCGGCATATCCCCGGCACCGCGAAGTTCCAGGCGATCAGCCCCATGAGGGTGAACAGCAGGTCCTGCGCGGCCCGGATGCGGGCGTCCGCGGGGAGATGGGGGGCCATGCCTCCTTCCACGAGGCAGCGCGCCTTCTCCTGGAAGCTGTCACGCCGGTCCCGCTCGCCCTCCTCTGAAGCGGCGCACTCCTCCAGCGCCTCCCACAGCAGAAGCCTGATCAGCTCCGGGTGCTCCCGGTACCAGTCGAAGATCTGCCCGACCGAATCGGCCACGGAGTCGGGGTCGATCGAGAGGGAGACACGGAGCCCCTCCAGCCTGTCCCGCACGATGCGGGAGAACAGCTTCTCCTTGCTCCCGTAGTACAGATAGATCGCCTGCTTGTTGGCTCTGGCCGCCGTCGCGATCCGCTCGACCCTGGCCCCCGCCAGGCCGTGCTCGGCGAACTCGGCGGCGGCGGCGTCGAAAATCCGCCGTCTTGTGTCCTCCGCGTCATAGGCCATGACCGAATTAAACCATCCGGTTGACTCCTCCTGCCCGGGGCGGCAGTATCGGCGGCGTACTAAAACAAACGGATGGTTTATTTCATCCTCACCGAAGGGTCCGTCATGAGCACTGCCACCCCTGCCCCCATACCCGTCCGCTCGCCGCTGACGAGCGCCCTTGCCGGCGCGACCGCCGTCCTGCTCGGCGGCACCTCGGGCATCGGCCTCGCGGCGGGCGTGCTGCTGCGCTCGGTCGGCGCGCGTGTCGTCCTGGTCGGCCGTGATCCCGGCCGGCTGAAGACCGCCGTCGACCAGGTACGGGGCGCGGGCGCGGACGGCGACATCGACGACGTCGTGCTGGGCGTTTCCGGCGACGCCGGGGACGAGGAGGTCCTCGCCGAGGCCTTCGACACGGCGGGGCACGTCGACCACGTACTCCTCACGGCGGGCGGCCTCACCGGCGTCGGCCCTCTGACCGAGTTGTCGGCCGACGACATCCGCGGCACCCTCGACGCCCGGCTCTGGTCCGTCTTCGCGGCTGCCCGCGCGGCGGCCACCCGGCTCCCCGCGGGCGGCTCGCTCACCCTCTCCTCGGGGATCCTCGTGGGCCGCCCCATGCCCGGGATGTCCGTGCCCCTGTCGATCGGCGGTGCGGCGGAGACCCTCACCAGGGCCCTCGCCGTGGAACTGGCCCCCGCGCGCAAGCGCGTGAACGCCATCCGCTACGGCCGCATCGACACCCCGCTGCTGCGCGCGGTGCCGGGTCACGGCTCCGACGAGGCCATCGCCACCGCCGGCTCCACCATCCCCCTCGGCCGGGTCGGCACCCCCGAGGAGGCCGCCGCCACGGCCCTCTTCCTCATGGCCAACAACTACGTCACGGGCCAGATCCTGACGGTGGACGGCGGCCAGACCCTGCTCTGAGCCCGGTACCGCGGCAGCGCCGGGACCCCGGCGCTGCCCCGCCCGGGCCTCAGCCCGTCTGCTTCGCCGCCGCCCGCCCCGCCGCGCGCCCCGAGAAGAGGCAGCCGCCGAGGAAGGTGCCCTCCAGGGCGTTGTAGCCGTGGACGCCGCCGCCGCCGAAGCCGGCCACCTCGCCGGCCGCGTACAGGCCCTCGATCGGCTGTCCTTCGGCGCCGATGGCGCGCGAGTCGAGGTCGGTCTGGATGCCGCC
The DNA here is from genome assembly GCF_042653945.1 of Streptomyces vulcanius. NCBI lineage: Bacteria > Bacillati > Actinomycetota > Actinomycetes > Kitasatosporales > Streptomycetaceae > Streptomyces > Streptomyces vulcanius. Next base: position 28,321 of record NZ_JBHSFK010000009.1, read on the forward strand.
GAGGGTCTTGCGGGTGAGGACGTGCAGCTTGACGGCGATGAGCGGGCCCGCCGCCGGATCGAGGATGCGGTGCGGGGTGGCGACGCGGCCGAGGCGGTCGCCGATGTAGCGGCGGGCGTTGCGGATGCCCTGCACCTGGGCGTCCTTGCTGTACGCGTTGCCCATCTGGAGGTCGCGGGCGCGGATCTGGCGGCGCAGTGCGTCGGCGTCGAGGAGGGGCTTGTCGGTCAGCGCGTTCATCTTCTCGACGAGCCGGTCGAGGGTGTCCGCGATGACGAAGTCGGCGCCGTGGTCGAGGAACGCCTGCACGGGGGCGGGGGCGCCCTTGCCGAGGATCCGGTCGCGCAGGACGCCCTTGCGGTCCTTCGCGGTGATGTCGGGGTTCTGCTCGGAGCCCGACAGCGCGAACTCCTTCTCCACGATCTTCTGACTGAGGACGAACCAGGAGTGGTCGTGCCCCGCGATGTCCTCCGTGGTGCGCAGATGCCTGAGGGTGCCGAGGGTGTCGTACCCGGGCAGGCACGGGTCGGGCAGCCGGCGGCCGAGCGCGTCGAACCACATCGAGGACGGGCCGGGCAGGATGCGGATGCCGTGGCCGGGCCAGACAGGGTCCCAGTTCTGGATGCCCTCGGTGTAGTGCCACATACGGTCGCGGTTGACCAGCCGTACACCGGCCTCGGCGCTGATGTCGAGCATCCTGCCGTCGACGTAGGCGGGGACGCCGGTGACCATCTCGGCGGGCGGGGTGCCGAGCCGTTCGGGCCAGTAGCGGCGGACGATCTCGTGGTTGGCGCCGATGCCGCCGCTGGTGACGACCACGGCCTGCGCGGTCAGCTCGAAGTCGCCGATCGCGTCGCGGTTGGAGGCGACTCCGCGCGCGGAGTCGTCGGCGGCGAGGACGGTGCCGCGTACGCCCCGGGCGGCGCCGTCCGTGAGGACCAGCTCGTCGACGCGGTGGCGGTGGTAGAAGGTCAGCAGCCCGTCCTTCGCGGCCTGCTTGGCGTACCGGACGAACGGGTCGACGACGCCGGTACCCGTCCCCCAGGCGACATGGAAGCGGGGTACGGAGTTGCCGTGTCCGTCGGCGCGCAGGTCGCCGCGCTCGGCCCAGCCGACCGTCGGCACGAAGGAGATCCCGTGCCCGGTCAGCCAGGTCCGCTTCTCCCCCGCCGCCCACTCGACATAGGCGCGCGCCCAGCGCACCGCCCAGGAGTCCTCGTCGTCCGTGCGGTCGAACTGCGCGCTGCCCTGCCAGTCGTTCCAGGCCAGGTCGAGGGAGTCCTTGATGCCGAGGCGGCGCTGCTCCGGGGAGTCGACGAGGAACAGCCCGCCGAAGGACCAGAACGCCTGGCCGCCGAGGTTGGCGGCGTTCTCCTGGTCGACCAGGGCGACCCGCCGGCCCCTGCTGGTGAGTTCGTGCGCCGCGACGAGGCCCGCGAGGCCCGCTCCGACGACGATGACGTCCGCGTCCATGGCGACCGTTGCCTTTCTGCCTGAAAACCTGAAGAACCTGGGGAACCTGGGGAACCTGGGGAACCTGGGGAACCTGGGGAACCTGGGGAAGTTGTCATGCGTGGTTGCTGCCGTCGGTCAGCAGCGCGGTGAGCAGTTGCTTGAGCCAGGCGCGGGCGCCGTCCACGTCCTTGTCCAGGAGCAGTTGGACGGTGACTCCGTCGTAGGCGGCGACCACCGCGTGGGCGGCGGAGTCCGCGTCGCCGAGTACCGCGGGCAGGGCGGTGTGGCCGCGGGCCCGGGCCAGCCGGTCGGCGATGGCGCCGCGCAGCCTGGCCCGGTGCTCCAGCAGGGTCTGGGCGACGGCCGGGTCACGGGCGGCGTGCACCAGGAAGTCCGTCTTCACCTGGAGCCAGTCCAGGTCGAGGAGCAGCACCTCGGTGACCCGGTCCACGGAGGACGGCACGTCGAGGTCGGGGCCGTCCCCGGCGAGGGCATCGGCGACCTGCCGGGCGATGAGGTCGGCGCGCTCCCCGTAGAGCGCGAAGAACAGCTCGTCCAGGCTGGCGAAGTTCGAGTAGAAGGCGCCCCTGCTGTAGCCGGCGGCGTCGCACACCTCCTCGATGGAGACGCGCCCGAACCCCTTGGCCGCGAACACCGAGAAGGCGGCGTCGAGCAGGTTGGCCCGCGTGCGGACCCGGCGCCGGGTGACACGCCCCGTCTGCTGCGTGGCCATGGTGGAACCTCCGTTCGATACGCGAATGTATCGGATACATCGATGTATCGAAAGGCATCGGCCTCGACCCCTTGACCGGAATCAGCCGCGAACACCTCGGCGCCGAGCAGCCCTCTCGGGGTGGGCACCTCATCACTGCCGACGACGCGGACTCAGCCGCTCAGATGGCGTTCCAGCCAGTCCGCGGCGGTCCGGCGGAACAGTCGCCGGTTGTCCGCGCGCAGGAAGTCGTGGCCCTCATCGCGCAGGGTGAGGAGCTCGGCCGGGATGCCTCGTTCACGCGCCGCCCGGACGAACTGCTCGGACTCCCCCGGTGGCACGTTGGTGTCGTGTTCACCGTGGACGGCGAGCAGGGGGACGCGCAGCGCGTCGATGCGGTTCATGGGCGAGAGCGCGCGCAGCAGCTCGCGGTCGCGCTCGGGGTGGCCGTACTTGTGGGCCGCCGACTCCGCGAGCCAGGGCTCCGTACTGGCGAAGAAGGTCGCGAAGTCCGACATACCGCAGACGGCGACCCCGGTACGGAACAGATCCGGATGCCGTACGAGGGAGGCGAAGGTCAGATAGCCGCCGTACGAGCGCCCCATGACCGCCAGCCGGGTCGGGTCGACGGGGCCCGCCGACACCGAGTGAGCCGCGCAGTCCGCGACGTCGTCCAGCGCGGCGAAGCGGCCGGTACCCAGATCGGCGTCGACGAAGGACCTGCCGTGCCCCGAGGAGCCTCGGACGTCGGGGGCGAAGACGTCCAGTCCCCGTCCGGTCAGCTCGTGGTAGAGCGGGTTGAAGACCGGGCGCTCCTGCTCCTCCGGACCACCGTGCAGGTGGATCACACAGGGCGCCGGCTCGTCCGGAGCCCGGCCCGGTGCCCGGTAGTACCAACCGCTCAGCGGCAGTCCGTCCTGCGCCGTGAGCCGTAGGAGGACAGGGCGCACGGGCGGACGCCCCGGCGGAACGGCGTCCTCGTCGCGGGAGGACCAGGGGCTGCGCAGCAGGGACACGCCTTGGGAGGCCCACCACACACCGGGCCGGCGCTGGGACCCGGACAGCGCCGACAGCAGGCGCCGCGGGCCGACCGCCTCGACACGCGTGACAACCTCGTGGGGCAGGGGAACGGGCGTCGGCGGCGGGCCGTGCGGTGCCCGGTGTGTCGGGGAGGTGTCGAGGAGTTCGAGCCGGCTCGCGCCCCGTGCGTTCCAGGACAGCACGGCAGTGCGGCCGTCGTGCGACAACGCCAGGAGATCGAGGTCGCTGTCGTGCCGTTCCGCCACGACGGACATGCCGTGTGGTCGGCCGTCGGTGCCGAGGGCGACGGCGAGGAGCGCCGCGTACTCCCGGTCGACGTTGCTGCGCAGCCACAGAGTCCGGCCGTCGGGCGAGAACCGTCCGATCCACGGATCTCCGTCGGCGACCGGCACGGTGCACGTCGTCGCCGGGTCGGCCGTGCGCCGGACGACCGCTTCCCGCCGTCCGCGCGGCCCCCGGCGCAGCAGCACGAACCCGCCGTCGCGGCTGATGTCGCACACCCGCAGCGTGGCGGCGTGCGTTTCCGTGGCGAGCAGTACGGCGGACGCCAGACCGTCGGGATCGATCAGATAGGCCGACAGACCGTCGTCGGGCCGGACCGCCGGTACGGGGAGAGCCATGGCGTCGGCAGCCGCTACGGTCTGTTCCGCCCCCTGTGCGGTGCCGTACCGGGTGTCGTACGGGGTTCCGCCCAGGAGCGTCGCACGGCGGCCGTCGCGGTCGGCCCGGTCCATCGACGGGCCGGTGTCCGCAGGTGCCCACCCCGTACCGTCCGGGGGCGTGCGGGCGGCCGGTGCGGCGACGGTGACGGCGACGGCCGAGCCGTCGTGCGCCCAGCGGCCCAGGTAGGCGGTGCTGCCCGGGTCGGCCGCGGCCAGGACGCGGCGGCCGGTGCCGTCGGGTCGTACACACAGCACCCGGGTGTGCTCGCCGCCGCCCGGTGCGGTGGTGTAGGCGATCCAGCGGCCGTCCGGTGACCAGGCCACCTCTTTGACGGGATCCGGGCAGGTGTCGAGCAGTCGCACCTCGTCACCGTCCACGGGCCCGGCCCACAGTTGGGGAACTCCGCCCCGGTCACAGATGAAGGCCGCCTGGGTGCCGTCCGGGTTGGCGGAGGGATACCAGCAGCCGTGAGCGTGCAGCCGGGTCACGGCGTCCCGCGGACCACTCGCCTCGGGCAGGGGAAGCGGCTTCGGGGCGGCGTGGGCAGAGCCGTGCGCGTCCGCCGGGCGGGGCTCGGGGGGCGCGACTTGGGCGACGCCGGGGGCCCCGGGCTGAGCGGCGAGGGACGGCGGGACGGACACCGTGTCGGACGGGGCGGTGCTCCGCTCGTCGGTCACGTGATCCCGTGCGTCTGCAGCCATATCTCCAGCAACGCTACCTGCCACAAGGCGTTTGCTCCCCGTTTGGTGCGGTGTTCGTCGGGAGCCTCGAGGAGCTCGGACACGTACGACTCCTGGAAGAGTCCGCGCCGCCTCGCCTCGGGTGCCCCGAGCGCCTCGCGCACCCGCTTCAGGACGGGGTCCGCCATGTACCTGATGGCCGGTACCGGGAAGTAGCCCTTCGGGCGGTCGACGACGTCCAGGGGCAGAAGCCCGCGGCCCGCCGCCTTCAGCACGCCCTTGCCGCCGTCCGCGAGTTTGAGTTCCGGCGGACAGGCCGCGGCCAGTTCGACGAGTTCGTGGTCGAGGAACGGCACACGGGCCTCGAGCCCCCAGGCCATGGTCATGTTGTCGACTCGCTTGACCGGGTCGTCGACGAGCATCACGTGCGTGTCCAGGCGCAGGGCCGCGTCCAGGGCCGTCTCGGCCCCGGGGGCCGCCATGTGGTCCCGGACGAAGCGACCCGAGACGTCGTCGTCGGGCAGCACGCGGGACTCCAGGATCCGGGCGAGGTCGGCATGCGGCCGGTCGAAGTACGTCTCGGCGTACCGTTCGGCCGCGTCAGCGCGGGCGACCTCGGCGAGCCGCGGATACCAGTGGTAGCCGGCGAGCACCTCGTCGGCGCCCTGTCCGCTCTGCACGACCTTCACCTCCTTGGACACCTGCTCGGACAGCAGATAGAAGGCGACCACGTCGTGGCTGGTCATCGGCTCGCTCATGGCCGCGACGGCACCGTCCAGGGCCGTCGACACCCGGTCGGACGGAACCATCAGCCGACGGTGGTCGGTGCCGAACTCCCGGGCCACCAGATCCGAGTACCGGAACTCGTCGCCCTCTTCCCCGCCCTCCGACTCGAATCCCACGCTGAACGTCATCAGGTCCCGCTGTCCCTCCTCGGCCAGCAGCGCGACGATCAGGCTGGAGTCGAGGCCGCCGGAGAGCAGGACACCGACCGGGACGTCGGAGACCATCCGCCGGCGTACGGCCGTGCGCAGCGCCTCCAGCACGGCGTCCCGCCAGTCGTGCGCGCCCATGGCCGCGTACTCGGCCCGGCGCGTGTACGACGGCTGCCAGTAGCGGTGGTCGCGGTGGGTGCCGTCCGGTTCGACGACCCGCACGGTGGCCGGCGGGAGCTTGCGCACCCCGGCCAGGACGGTGCGCGGCGCCGCGACCGTGGCGTGCCAGCTCAGGTACTGGTGGACGGCCACCGGATCGAGCGAGGTGTCCACGTCGCCGGCGGCGAGGAGGGCGGGCAGGGAGGACGCGAACCGGAGCCGGCCCGGCGTCCGTGCCAGGTACAGGGGCTTGATGCCGAGCCGGTCACGGCCCAGCACCACACGCCCGGACCGGTGCTCGACGAGGGCGAAGGCGAACATGCCGTAGAAGCGCTCCACACAGGAGGTGCCCCACTCCCGGTAGGCCTTCAGCACCACCTCGGTGTCGGACGTCGTCGCGAAGCGATGTCCCAGTCCTCGGAGCTCTTCACGCAGCTCCTGGTAGTTGTACACACATCCGTTGAAGACGCCGGTGATGCCGCCTCGGGAGTCGGTCATCGGCTGTGCCGCGAGATCCGACAGGTCGATGATCTTCAGTCGCCGGTGACCCAGCGCCACCGCGCCCCGCGTCCAGATTCCCCGGCCGTCGGGACCACGTGCGGCAAGTCGCTCGCTCATCCGCTCGACGGCAGCGAGGTCGGGTCGGCGACCGTCGAAGCGGATCTCACCACTCAGACCGCACATGACGTATCACCTCCGTTCCGTTCGACGTGGACCGACCGCCGGAACACGGGTTCCGGCTCGTCGGCATAGAGGGGCAGATCGTCGGTGCCCATGGCATTCACCTGCGGGTCAACGGCCGCACGGACCGGTGGGAGCCTGTCCCTTCGGCGGCGGACGGCGGGGTCTTGCGTCGGGTGTCCGTCGCCCTGTGGGCCGCGCGTTCGCCGCGGGTCTCGGCGATCAGCATGTCGACGCAGGCCAGCAGGTCCTCTTCCTGTGCGATACGGCGCAGGCGCTGGGCCGCGCTGCCGTCGGCGAGGGCCGCCCCCGCCAACGTGCGGACGGTCTCCCAGTCGCCGTGCGCCTCCAGGGCGGGGCGCATTCGGGCGAGCAGCTTCCGCACGACCTGCTCGGCGGGCGACTCCTGGTGGGTCTCGGGGTCCACCAGGACGCCTTCGAGCCCGGACCGGGCAGCCCGCCAGGAGGCGCCGCGCAGCCACTCGTGCCGGCCTTCGCGGCCCGGAGGACCGCCCGTCCGAAGCCTCTCGCAGGCCTCGGTCACCAGGGCGCGGAACAGTCCGGCGACGAGCACGACGGTTTCCGCGCGCGGGCAGGAGTCACAGATGCGCAGTTCCAGCGTCTGCAGGTGAGCGGAGGGGCGTACGTCGTAGTAGATCATCCCCGTGTCGCTGATGATCCCGGCCCGGACGAGGTCGCGCACCGTGGCGTCGTACTCGGCCGCGTTCGCGAAGCAGCCGGCCGGGCCCGCGGTGGGCCAGCGCTGCCACAGCATGGTGCGCCAGCTCGCGTAACCGGTGTCGGACCCCTGCCAGAACGGCGAACTGGTGGAGAGCGCGAGAAGCACGGGCAGCCAGGGCGAGACCAGGCACATGGCCTGTACCGCCGTGTCGCGGTCGGGTACGTCCACATGGACCTGGGCGCCGCAGATGAGCTGCTCGTCGGCGACCGTGCGGTAGTCCTCGACCATGTGGCGGTAGCGTGCGCCGCCGGTGGGGTGCGCGGAGGCCGGGGGCGCGAGCGGCGCCGTACCGGCGGCCACCACCGCGAGCCCCAGCGCGGAGGCGGCCGCGTCGAGCCGCCGTCTCGTTCCGGCGAGGTCGGCGTGGAGATCGTCCAGTGACGAGTGCACCTCGCTGTTCGACTCCACGGTGGACTGGTGCAGCTCCGTCGTGAAGGTGCGTCGGGGAAGGTGTCGCAGGATCGGAGCGGCGCGCGGCACGAGCAGCCCGCTCTCCACCTCCAGGACGTGAAACTCCTCCTCCACTCCGATACGAACGCTCACGGTCACTCCTCGGGGTGATACGGAGGCTGCCAGGCGTCGGCGGATGGGCGCCTCCCCGGCGAACCTCTCAAATGAGCAGGTACCCCTGTGCGAGGCGGACCGAGTTCCGACCGCCACTCAAGCAGATTACCGAAGTCAGGCAGAGCAGGCATTCCGCCCTTCTCCACACCGGACGGATGTTGCGGAACGAAGAGGGCGGCTCCTGCCGGCGGATCTGGGAGCACCGCGTCCCGAAGCCCACGCGCGCCCGCCGGGCCGCGTGTGAGCATCCGGTTCCGGCCACGTGGGGTGCGCCGAGGCGGAGCCGCCGCACAGACGATCGACATGATCTGCTTTGCTGTGGTCGTCGCACAGGCTCCTACCACACGGGACGACGAACCATGGGCGCGGACGTACGCCAAGTCGCGGACGGCACCTACCTGGTGCACGGCTCCAACACCAACTGGGTGATCCTCACCGACGGGGACGCCGTCACCCTCATCGACACCGGATACCCGGGCGACCGGCAGCAGGTGCTGGACTCCCTTGCCGAGGTGGGCGGTTCACCGGAGGCGGTGGTGGCCGTACTGATCACCCACGCCCACAACGACCACCTGGGCTCGGCCGAGCACCTGCGCTCGGCGTACGGCACCCCGGTCTATCTGCACGAGGCCGAAGTACCGCACGCCCGCCGGGAGTTCCTCCAGCAGGTGAGCGTGGGCGAGGTGCTGAGGAACGCCTGGCGGCCCGGTGTGCTGCCCTGGATGGTGCACGCGCTGCGCTCCGGCGGCACCGAGCAGCACCCGGTCACCGCGCCCGAGGCGTTCCCGGTCGCCGCCGGCCCGCTCGACCTGCCGGGCCGGCCGGTCCCTGTGCACACTCCGGGGCACACCGACGGCCACGCCGTCTTCCACCTCCCGGAGGCGGGGGTCGTGATCTCCGGGGACGCCCTGGTGAGCGGCCATCCGACCTCCCGTGTCCAGGGACCGCAGCTGCTGCCCGACATGTTCCACCACGAGCGCTCCCGCGCGGTGACCTCGCTGGACCTCATAGAAGCGCTCGACGCCGACCTGCTGCTGCCCGGGCACGGTCCCCTGCACCGGGGGTCCGTGAAGACGGCCGCCCAGCAGGCGCGCGAGCGCGCCGTCTAAGGTCAGGCCATGGCTTTGCAGATCAGCGCCACCAACCCGGAGCACCCGGTACTCCTCCTGGAGCTGCCGTGGGACGTGCCCCTGGAGGAGTGGCCCGAGGACATCCTCGTCCCGCTGCCGCGCGGTATCTCCCGGCACGTGGTGCGCTACGCGCGCGCCGGTGACGAGGTGATCGCCGTCAAGGAGCTGGCCGAGCGCCCGGCGCTGCGCGAGTACGAGCTGCTGCGCGACCTGGACCGCATCGGTATCCCGGCCGTCGACCCGCTGGCCGTGGTCACGGGCCGGGCCGACGGCGTCGGCGAACCGCTGGAGTCGGTGCTGGTCACCCGGCACCTGGGCGGTTCGATGCCGTACCGGTCGATGTTCGAGACGACCATGCGGCCCGCCACCATGCACCGGCTGATGGACGCCCTCGCCGTGCTGCTGGTGCGGCTGCACCTGGCCGGTTTCGCGTGGGGCGACTGCTCGCTGTCCAACACGCTGTTCCGGCGGGACGCGGGCGCCTACGCCGCCTATCTCGTGGACGCCGAGACCGGCGACCTCTACCCGCAGCTCAGCCCGGGCCAGCGGGAGTACGACCTCGATCTGGCCCGGGTCAACATCAGCGGCGAGCTGCTCGACCTGGAGGCGTCCGGGGCGCTGCACCCGTCGGTGGACGCGATCGAGTTCGGCATGGAGATCTGCAACCGCTACAACGCGCTGTGGGAGGAGCTGACCCGCACCTCGGTCTACCCGGCGGGCAAGTACCACTTCATCGAGCGCCGTATCCGCCGCCTCAACGAGCTGGGCTTCGACGTCGCCGAGATGCAGATCGAGCACTCCACCAACGGCGACACCGTCACCTTCGTGCCGAAGGTCGTCGACGCGGGCCACCACCAGCGCCAGCTGCTGCGGCTGACGGGCCTCGACACCGAGGAGAACCAGGCCAGGCGGCTGCTGAACGACCTGGAGAGCTGGATGGCGACCCAGGACGACTACGCCCCCGGCGATCCCCTCGCGGCCCGCCCCGAGGTGCTGGCGCACCGGTGGGTGCGGGACGTCTTCCGCCCCACCGTGCGCGCGGTCCCCCCGGAGCTGCGCGGCTCCATGGACTCGGCGGAGATCTACCACGAGCTCCTGGAGCACCGCTGGTACCTCTCCGAGCACGCCCAGCACGACATCGGCCTCGGCACGGCCGTCGAGGACTACATCGAGAAGATCCTGCCCAAGGCCCGGGAGACGCTGGAGCCGACGCTGCCGGAGTGAGTCACTCGTGCGGGACGACCGCCACCGGGCAGTCGGCGTGGTGCAGGACGCCATGGGCCACCGAGCCGAGGAGGGCGCCCGCCGCCGTGCGGTGGGCGCGGCGGCCGACGACCATCAGCTGGGCCCGGCCGGACACCGACAGGAGCACCTGCCCCGCGCTGCCCATCTCCACGTGTTCGACGACGTGCACGTCCGGGAAGCGTTCCCGCCACGGCGCGACGGCCTCGGAGAGGGCCTTCTTCTCGAACGGCTCCGGGCCGCCGGCCTCGTCGAGGAGCTTGAGGGAGGCGGGGCTGTAGGCGAACACCGGCGGGAGCGTCCAGGCCCGTACCGCGCGGACGCCCGCGCCGCGCGCCGCCGCGGTCTCGAAGGCGAACCGCAGCGCGGGGGCGCTGTCCTCGGGGTCTCCGTGCTGGCCGACGACGACCTCGTGCCCGGCGGCCTCGGCCGACGGCCGGTCACCGGCCCGGACCAGGACGACCGGGCGTGCCGCCTCCGCCAGCACCTGGCGGCCGACGGAGCCCAGCAGGAAGCCGACGACCGCGCCGTGCCCGCGCGAGCCGAGCACCAGCAGTTCCGCGTCCGCCGCCGCGGCGAGCAGCGTCTCCGCCGGCCGGCCCTCCTCGACGTCGGTGGTCACGGCCAGCCCGGGGTGCCGCTCGGCGACCGTGCCGACGGCCCGCTCGACCGCGTCCCGCACCCAGCGCCGCTGGGTGTCCTCGTCGGCCACGTCGGGCGCGCTGTCCGGCTGGAACCTCCAGGCGTGCACCACCCGCAGCGCAAGGTCGCGCCGTACGGCCTCCCGGGCCGCCCAGGCGAGCGCGGCGAGGCTCTCGTCCGTCCCGTCGACCCCTGCCGTGATCGGGCCCGTCATCCCGCTGTCTCCCTCGGTCGTGATCACTTCGTCGGGGCCAGTCTTCACTACGCTGGACGGCATGAGTCTCGAATGGGAACAAGTGGTCGTCGACTCCGCCGACCCGGTGGCGCTCGGGCGCTGGTGGGCCGAGGCGCTGGGCTGGGTGGTGGTCGCGGAGGAGCCGGACGAGTTCGAGATCCGGCCGGCTCCGGACCGGCTGCCGGGGCTGATCTTCGTCCCGGTGCCGGAGGGCAAGCAGGTCAAGAACCGGCTCCATCCGGACTTCCGCCCGCAGGACCAGCAGGCGGAGGTGGCCCGGCTGCTGTCCCTGGGCGCGCGCCACGCGGATGTGGGCCAGGGCGAGCAGTCGTGGGTCACACTCGCCGATCCCGAGGGCAACGAGTTCTGTGTGCTCGCGCGACGGCAGGCTTGACCGTGCGTGCACGATCCACCGGCAGCACGGCGCGAACCGGGGCCGTCGAACATACGATGGGCGTTTGAAGGACAATCAGCCAGCTCCTTCAGCAAGATCCCATCAGTCCTGACCGCTCTCGGGGTGGGAGACGTATGGCACAGGCCGCCGAAACCGCGCGGACCGTCATCCTGACCGTGGACGACGACCCGGGGGTCTCCCGTGCCGTCGCCCGTGACCTGCGGCGCCGCTACGGCGCCTCGTACCGGATCGTGCGCGCCGAGTCCGGCGAGTCCGCGCTGGAGGCGCTGCGCGAGCTGAAGCTGCGCGGCGACCTGGTGGCGGTGATCCTGGCCGACTACCGGATGCCGCAGATGAACGGCATCGAGTTCCTGGAACAGGCCCTGGACATCCACCCGGGCGCCCGGCGTGTGCTGCTGACCGCGTACGCGGACACCAACGCGGCGATCGACGCGATCAACGTGGTGGACCTCGACCACTATCTGCTCAAGCCCTGGGACCCGCCGGAGGAGAAGCTCTACCCCGTCCTGGACGACCTGCTGGAGGCCTGGCGGACCAGCGACTACCGGCCGGTGCCCGCCACGAAGGTGGTCGGGCACCGCTGGTCGGCGCGTTCCTCGGACGTCCGGGAGTTCCTGGCCCGCAACCAGGTGCCGTACCGCTGGTACTCCGCCGAGGAGCCCGAGGGACAGCGGCTGCTGGCGGCGGCCGGGGCGGACGGCCAGCGGCTGCCGCTGGTGATCACCCCGGAGGGCGACACGCTGGTCGAACCGGACGCGCCGGAGCTGGCCTCTCGGGTGGGTCTGGCGACCACGCCGACGGCGGAGTTCTACGACCTGGTGGTGATCGGCGGCGGCCCGGCGGGCCTCGGCTCGGCCGTGTACGGGGCCTCGGAGGGGCTGCGCACGGTGCTCGTGGAGCGGTCGGCGACCGGCGGACAGGCCGGGCAGAGCTCCCGCATCGAGAACTACCTGGGCTTCCCCGACGGCGTGTCCGGCGCCCAGCTCACCGACCGGGCACGGCGGCAGGCGACGAAGTTCGGCGCCGAGATCCTCACCGCGCGCGAGGTGACGGGCCTGGAGGTCAACGGCGCCGCCCGGGTCGTACGGTTCTCCGACGGCTCGGCGGTGGCGGCGCACAGCGTGATCCTGGCGACCGGTGTGTCGTACCGGCAGCTGGCGGCGCCGGGCTGCGACGACCTGACCGGCTGCGGGGTGTACTACGGCTCCGCGCTCACCGAGGCGGCCTCCTGCCAGGGGCAGGACGTGTACATCGTGGGCGGCGCCAACTCGGCGGGACAGGCCGCGATGTACCTGGCGCGGGGCGCCAAGTCGGTCACGCTGCTGGTGCGCGGGGAGTCCCTGGCGGCGTCGATGTCGTACTACCTGGTCCAGCAGATCGAGGAGTCGTCGAACATCTCGGTGCGCGCCCGCACGGTCGTCGACAAGGCGCACGGCGACGGGCGCCTGGAGCAGCTGACGCTGCGGGACGTGGTGACCGGCGAGACCGAACTCGTCGACGCGCAGTGGATGTTCGTGTTCATCGGCGCGGCCCCGCTCACCGACTGGCTGGACGGCACCGTGCTGCGCGACGGGCGCGGGTTCATCCTCGCCGGGCCCGATCTGACACCGGACGGACGGCCGCCGGCGGACTGGGAGCTGGACCGGCCGCCGTACCACCTGGAGACCAGCGTGCCCGGCGTGTTCGTGGCGGGCGACGCGCGCGCCGAGTCCGCCAAGCGGGTCGCGTCCGCCGTAGGAGAGGGAGCCATGGCCGTGATGCTCGTCCACCGGTATCTGGAGCAGTCGTGAGCGGGCGGCTGATGCCGTGCAGCCCGGCGGAGGTCGGCTCGCTGTTCCTGTTCGAGAAGCTCGCCCCCGAGCAGCTGGGGCGGCTGTGCGCGGAGGGGCGGGTGGAGCTGTTCGAGCCCGGTCCGGTCTACACCGAGGGCGATCCCGCGACCTGCTTCTACGTGATGATCGAGGGCACGGTCGTGCTGTCCCGCCGGGTCGGCGGGGACGACGTGGAGGTCAGCCGCACCTCGCAGCGCGGGGTGTACTCGGGGGCCATGCAGGCGTACCTGGGTGACCGGGTGCCGCAGGTCTACAACAACTCGATGCGGGTGACCGAGCCGACCAGGTTCTTCGTGCTGCCCGCCGAGTCGTTCGCAGCCGTCATGCAGGAGTGGTTCCCGATGGGGACGCATCTGCTGGAGGGGCTCTTCTTCGGTTCGAAGAACACCCAGCGGGCCATCGGCCAGCGCGAACGGCTGCTCGCCCTGGGCTCGTTGTCGGCGGGGCTCACCCACGAGCTGAACAACCCCGCCGCGGCGGCGGTGCGGGCCACCGCCACGCTGCGGGAGCGGGTGGCGAAGATGCGCCAGAAGCTGGGCGTCATCGCCTCCGGCGCGTACGACCCCGAGGCCCTGACCCGGCTGATCGAGATCCAGGAGCGCACGGCCGAACTGGTCGCGAAGGCACCGGTGTTGAGCCCGCTGGAGGCCTCCGACCGGGAGGACGCGCTCGCCGACTGGCTCGACGACCACGGCATCCAGGAGGGCTGGCGGATCGCGCCGGTGTTCGTGCAGGCGGGGCTCGACGTGGACTGGCTGGAGCAAGTGGCCGCCGCCGTGGAGGAGAACATCCTGCCGAGCGCGGTCGGCTGGCTCAACTACACGGTCGAGACCGAGCTGTTGATGGACGAGATCGCCGACTCCACCAACCGCATCTCGCACCTCGTCGACGCGGCCAAGCAGTACTCGCAGCTCGACCGCGCCCCCTACCGGGTCGTCGACGTCCACGAACTCCTCGACAGCACCCTGCTGATGCTCTCCGGGAAGATCGGGCAGCGCATCGGAGTCGTCAAGGACTACGACCGTACGCTCCCGGAGGTCCCGGCCTACCCGGCGGAGCTCAACCAGGTGTGGACGAACCTCGTCGACAACGCGGTGTTCGCCATCAACAGCAGTGGTGGGGAAGGCACGTTGACCGTGCGCACGGCACGGGAGGACGACCGGCTGCTGGTGGAGTTCCGCGACACCGGTCCCGGTATCCCGACGGAGATCCGCAGCCGGATCTTCGACCCCTTCTTCACCACCAAGCCGGTGGGTGAGGGCACCGGTCTCGGCCTGGACATCTCCTGGCGGATCGTCGTCAACAAGCACCACGGCAGCCTCCAGGTGGAGTCCGCGCCGGGCGACACCCGCTTCCAGGTGCTGCTGCCGCTGACCGCCCCCGAACCCGACGACCAGGACCCCCTGTCAGAGCCCGCGGAGGAACCCGTATGACCGACACCGACGCCATCGACCCGAGCGTCCCGCCCAGCGGCACCGGCTGCGTGGAGTGCGACACGGTCGGGGGCTGGTGGTTCCATCTGCGGCGCTGTGCGACCTGCGGCCACATCGGCTGCTGCGACTCCTCCCCCGCCCAGCACGCCTCCGCCCACTACAAGACGACCGGTCACGCGTTCATCCGCAGCTTCGAGCCGGGCGAGGAGTGGTTCTGGGACTTCTCGGCCGACGAACTGTACGAGTCGGGGCCGGAGTTGGCGCCGCCGGTCGCCCACCCCGAGGACCAGCCCGTGCCGGGGCCGGCCGGGCGGGTGCCGGAGGACTGGGCGCGGTCGCTGCACCGCTGAGGCCGGCCGAGGCGTCCGCGAGCAGCGCCTGCGCCTCGGCCGTGTCCTGGCCGCCCAGCGCGCCGCCGCTGTCGGCGGTGAAGGGCGGGTCGCGCGGCCGCGCCCAGCCCCGGGTGCCGCTCCGCAGCCCACCCGGCACGCCCGCTCCCTCGCCGGCCTCGGCCCCGGTGTCGGTGGTGCGTGACAGGATGGGACCGTGTCACCGACCGTGTTCGCCAGCCCGTTCACCAGTCCGTTCGCCCGTCCGCTCGTCGGCCGGGACGAGGAACTGACCCGGCTCTCCGGTGTGCTGGAGCGCGCCCGGGCCGGGGAGGCGCGGGCGGTGCTGGTCGCCGGGGACGCGGGCGTGGGCAAGACCCGTGTGCTGGACGAGACCGCGGCGCGGGCGGTAGGGGCCGGGATGACCGTGCTCACCGGTCACTGTGTGGACCTCGGTGACGTCGGGCTGCCGTATCTGCCGTTCACGGAGATCCTCGGGGCGCTCGCCGCCGACGAGCGGTTCGCTCCTGTTCTCGCCGCGTATCCGGTGGTCGACCGGCTGCTGGGCACGGGTCCGGACACCGGCACGGAGCGGGACTCGGGTGGGCGGCTGCGGCTGTTCGAGGGGATGGCGGGGCTGCTGGCCGACCTCGCGCGGACCGCGCCGCTGCTGCTCGTCCTGGAGGACCTGCACTGGGCCGACCAGTCCTCCCGGGACCTGCTGCGCTTCCTGCTCAGCCGGGGCCTGCTCCAGCGGCCCTCGGGCGGCGCCGGTACCCACCGGCTGGCGGTGCTGGCCTCCTACCGCGCGGACGACCTGCACCGCAGGCACCCGCTGCGCCCGCTGCTGGCCGAGCTGGTGCGGCTGCCGGGCGTCGACCGGCTGGAGCTGCGGCCACTGGCCGACCCGGACGTCACCCGCCTGGTGCGCGCGCTGGAGGAACGGCCCCTGCCGGAGGCCACGGTGCGGTCGATCGTGGCGCGCGCCGAGGGCAACGCCTTCTACGCGGAGGAACTGCTCGCGTCGGCGGGCGCGGAGTCCGGTGGTATGCCGAGCGCGCTGGCCGACGTACTGCTCATCCGGGTCGAACAGCTCTCCGAGACCGCCCAGCTGGTGCTGCGTACGGCGGCGGTGGCGGGGCGGCGGGTGGAGCACGACCTGCTGCGGGACGCCGTGGGGCTGCCCGAGGAGGAGCTGGAGTCGGCGCTGCGCGAGGCCGTCGGCCGCCAGTTGCTGGTCCCCGGGGACGGCCGTACGTACGCGTTCCGGCACGCGCTCGCCCGTGAGGCGGTGTACGCGGATCTGCTCCCGGGTGAGCGGTCGCGGCTGCACGGCGCGTTCGCACGGCTGCTGGCCGGACCGGGCCGGCGGGCGGAGACGGCCGCGGAGCGCGCCCACCACCACCGCGAGAGCCACGCCCCGGCCGCGGCGCTGACCGCCTCCCTGGAGGCCGCCGACCACGCCCGGCGCCTCGGCGCGCCCGCCGAGGAGTGGCACCATCTGGAGGCCGTCCTGGACCTGTGGGCGACGGTGGACGCCGCCGCCCGGCCGTCGGGCGAGGGGACCGACCGGGTCACGCTCATGCTGCGCGCCTCGGCCGCGGCGGCGCACGCCGGGGAGGCGCACCGGGCGGTGGCCCTCAACCGGGCCGCTCTCGCGGGCATCGGCCGGGACACCGACACCGAACTCGCCGCACGCGTGCGCTACACGCTGGCCGGCACCCTGATGGGCGTCGACAGCCTGCGGGCCGCCTTCGGCTACAGCAGTGAGGCGCTGGAGATGATCCCCGCCGAGCCGCCGACGCCGACGTGGGTGTGGGCGGCGGCCACGCACGTCCTGGCGGCACGTCAGGTGGGCGACACCGGGACGGCGGCGCGGGTCGCCCGCCGGGCGCTGGACGCCGCCGAGCGGCTGGGGCTGGCGGACGCGCAGGCCGACCTGCTGATCTCGCTGGCCAATCTGGAGGAGGGTGGCCGCCGCTCCCCCGGCGCCCGCACGCATCTGCTGCGGGCGCGCGAGCTGGCCCGGGGCTCGGGCAACGCGCCGGTCGAGCTGCGCGCGCTGTTCACGCTGGCCATCACCGCGTACGAGGCCGGGGACCCGCGGGAGAGCCTGCCGTGGCTCGCCGAGGGCCTGGACCGGGCCCGTCGCGCGGGGCTGCTGTCCTCGCCGTATCCGCTGGAGATGCGCTATCTGCACCTGCTGGTGCTGTACACGCTGGGCCGCTGGGACGAGTGCCTGCGGACGGCGGAGACCGATCTGGCCGTGCTGCCCGCGGCGGGCGGATACGCGGTCGGGGCGGCGCTGTACACGGCGCTGGGCCGCGGCGACCGGGCCGTCGTCGAGCAGGCACGCGCCCTGCTCGAAGGCCCGGAGGACTGGATGGCGGCGCTCGTCGCGAGCATCGTCCTGACCGACGCGGCCGCCCGGTGGGACGGCGCCGAGGTTGCGGTGGCGCAGCTGCGGTCCTCCGTCGAGGCGCTCACCGACGACGCGGGCAGCCGCCCGGACGCCGTGGTCCGGCTCACCGCGCTCGCCCTCGCACCGGTCGCCGACGCCGCGGCCACGGCCCGGCTCACCGGCGACGAGGCGGCGGCCGGCCGTTGGGCGAAGGTCGCGGGCGAGCTGCTGGAGCCGGCGCGGGAAGCGGCCCTGCGCTCCGAGACGGGCACGCCGCAGGGTCCGGAGGGACAGGCCTGGCTGGCCCGCGCCGAGGCGGAGGGGGTCTGGGCCGTCGCGGGCCCGGACGCGGCGGCCTGGGAGAAGGCGGTGTCCGCGTTCGCGGACGGCGATGTGTACGAACTGGCGCGCTGCCGGCTGCGCTACGCGGAGGCCCTGCTGGCGGCGGACCGGCGCGAGGAGGCCGCCGCCAAGGGCGCCTCGGCCCGCGAGACGGCCCTACGGCTGGGTGCCGCGCCGCTGCTGGAGCGGTTGGACGCGCTGATCCGCCGGGGCCGCCTCGGGGACGCCGCGCCCGGCGCCCGGCACCGGTCGATCGCGCTCACCGCGCGCGAGGAGGACGTGCTGCGGCTGCTGGCGCTCGGGCGCAGCAACCGGCAGATCGGCGAGGAGCTGTTCATCAGCGGCAAGACGGCGAGCGTCCATGTCTCCAACATCCTCGCCAAGGTGGGCGCGGCGAGCCGCACGGAGGCGGTGGCGATCGCCTACCGGGAGGGGCTGCTGGTCCCGGAGTCCGGCGGCGCGCCCGGGTGACGCGCCGCGTGGCCGGCTAGCGAGCGGCCGGTGTGTTCGCCAAGGTCACGTTGACGGCCGCCCAGGAGCGGTTCACGGCCTTGTACTCGGTGCTGTTGAGGCCGTAGAGGTCCTTGGCCGCCTTCAGTGTCGCGGTGCGCGCGCCGTGGAAGTCGGTCGAGGAGACCATGTAGCGGGTCAGCGCACGGTAGTAGATCTTCGTGGCCTTGGCGCGTCCGATGCCCTTCACCGCGGCCCCGTCGTAGGTCGGCGAGTCGTAGGTGACGGTGCCGATCTTCTTCTTGCCGCTGCCCTCCGCGAGGAGGTAGTACGCATGCGAGGAGACGCCCGAGCCGGCGTGGACCTCGGTGTACGCTGTCTGGGGCGACCAGTAGTCGATGGCCTGCTCGAGGACGTCCAGGGACGGCTTGTCGAGGCGGCGCAGGAACTTCTGGTCGAGGCCCAGCTTCTCGCCGACCAGGTAGTTCGGCGGGTTCTTGGGGTTGTTGGCGCTGAACTCGACGTTGGAGCCGAAGACGTCGGCGAGTGACTCGTTCAGCGAGCCCGGTTCGCCGTACTGGTTGCCGTCGGCGTCGACGTAGGTCGGCTCCAGGCCGGCGGTGGCGTCGACGACGCCGTGGGTGAGCTCGTGGCCGGTGACGTCGAGGACGACGAGGGGCTTCTTGATGAGGTCGCCGTCTCCGTCGCCGTACAGCATGCAGTCGCAGGCCGGGTCCCAGAACGCGTTGCCCACCTTCTTGCCGAAGTGGACCATGGCGCGGGCGCCCTTGCCGTTGTTCTCGATGCCCTTGCGGCCGAGGGTCTTCTTGTAGAAGTCGAGTGTCTGGACGACGCCGTACTGGGCGTCGACGGCGGCGCTGGCGCGGCTGGAGACGGCGCCGTTGCCCCACTTGTTGGTGGTGCTGGTGAGCTTCGTGCCGCGCGCGAAGTTCTCCAGCTCCTTGTTCTTGGCGTCGCGCGTCTCGGTGCCCCCGTGGGTGGGGTCCTTCAGCAGATAGCTGCGGGCGGCGGTGCGGGTGGTGGTGAGCGGTACCTTGCCGACGAACAGGGAGCTGCCGGTGCCCTTGGCGGTGGCGGGGTAGCGGGGGGCGGCGGCGACGCCCGCCGTGAGTCCCGCGGTGGTGGGCGCGGTGCCGGTGGCGGGGTCGAGGGACTCACCGCGCTCGCGCAGGGTGTCGACCAGCTTGGGCGAGAGGAACTCGTCGCTGTCGGGCACGTTGCTGCGGACCCTGCCGGTGACGGCGTCCACGACGACCGTGCGGGAGCCGTCGGCCTCGGCGGTGTCGCTGCCGGTCACCCGGACCTGGTAGGCGAGCGCGGAGGCCCCGGCGCGGGCGTCGACCACCGGCGCGGCGGTGCCGGCCTCGCCCTCGGCGACGGCGGCGGCCCTGGCCTCGGCCTGGGCCGCCGTCAGCCGGGCCTTGACGGTGGCGGGGGCCACGGTGTGCCCGGCGGCGCGGGTCACGCCCGCGTAGGCGAGGCCCTTGGTGAGGTGGACGACGAGGTCGCCGCCGAGGACCGGCATGCCCTGGTGGGTGCGGACGAACCGGACGTGGCGTGCGCCCTCCGGGTCGATCATGACGTCCTGCGGGCGCAGTTCGTCGCCTCGGGTCACGCCGCTCGCGGCGGCGTGGGCGAACGCGGCGGCGCGGGCGGCCCGCACCACCGCGGTGGCCTGCGCGTCGGCGGTGGCTTGTGTGGCGGCGGTGGTCGTGGCCCGCGTCTCCCCCGCGGACGGGCCCGCGAAGGCCGTGCCGGTCAGGCCGGTGGCGGCCGTGGTGACGGCTATGGCGACCGCCACGCCGCGTATGTGTGCGCTGTGCAAAGGTGCGGCTTCTTTCGTCCAGGCGGGCCGGTGTCCCCAACCGCCTTCGCGCATGGCGCCGTTGGGCGTCATAGGGGCTGGTCGGGCCCTCGAATCCCACCCTTACGGACAAGTCATGTCCATGTAAAGCCGAAATCATCGCATCCAGCGCGTTTCATGGCGATACTTGGCGCACCCTCGACGCACTGTGATCGACGAGACACCAAAAGCCATCAACTGTGCGTCGCCCGTGAAGATGTGACACGACGGAAGAAGGTTCCCTCGGGTGAATGTGACCCATCTCGCACCGGACATGAGCCGGCGCGGACGACGCAGATCCGTCGCCACAGCCCTCTGTGCGGCGGCCCTGGTGTTCCTGCTGCCCACCCCGGCCGCGACCGCCGCCACCCTGCCCAGTCCCGACCTCACCGGTCTGCGCGGCGTGTTGCGCACGGCGGTGAGCCAGGGCGCACCGGGCGCGATGGCCCGGCTCGACGACCGCGGCACGGTGCACCAGCTCGCCGTGGGTGTCGCCGACCGGCGGACCCGCCGGGCGCTGAACAACGCCGACCGCTTCCGCATCGGGAGCGTCACCAAGACCTTCTCGGCGGTCGTCCTGCTGCAACTCGTCGACGCGGGCAAGCTCTCCCTCGACGCACCGGTCAACCGCTATCTGCCGGGGCTGCTGCCCGACAACCGGATCACGGTCCGCCACGTGCTGAGCCACCGCAGCGGTCTGTACGACTACAGCAACGACATGTTCGCCCGGTCCGTCTCCGGCTTCGAGGCCGTGCGCACCAAGGTCTTCACCTACCGTCAGCTGGTGAAGCGCTCGCTGAGTCACGCGCGTACGACCGCGCCCGGCGGGGCCTACTCCTACTCCAACACCAACTTCGTCGTCGCGGGCCTGCTCATCGAGAAGCTGACGGGGCACACCGTGGGCACGGAGTACCGCAAGCGGATCATCGAGCCGCTGAAGCTGCGCGACACGTTCTACGTCCACCCCGGCACCGCCCTTCCCGGCCGGTACACCCGGGGTTACCTCACCCCGGACACCTCCGGCGCGGCCCTGGTCGACGCGACGAGGCAGACGGTGTCCTGGGCGCAGAGCGCGGGCGCCCTGATCTCCAGCACCAAGGACCTGGACACCTTCCTGTCGGCCCTGCTGCGCGGCAAGCTGATGTCGGCCGGCGCGCTGAAGCAGATGCGCCGCTGGGTCCCGGCGGGCGGCAGCCAGGCCTACGGCCTCGGACTGCGGCGCCGCGACCTGTCGTGCGGGGTGTCGGTGTACGGGCACACGGGTGCCGTGCAGGGCTACTACTCGTACGCCTTCACCTCGGGGGACGGCCGGCGCACCCTGTCGGCGCTCGCCAACTCCTCCAACAGCTCCAAGGTGCACACCACGATGCTGCGCACCCTGGAGTCGTCGTTCTGCGGCACCGGCGCGCGCACCCGCACGGCGACGAAGGCGGCCGGCACGGCCTACGACGTGGCGGAGGACCTGGCCGGACGCTGACCCGGGGCCGGCGCGCCGGGAACCCGGCCTCCCCGGTGTCCGTTGTCCGGGCAGTACCGGCAACGGGCAGTACGCGCGTGCGACGACACCAGGGCGGCAGGATGAGCGAGTTGGTCCCCGGGGGCAACGTGCCCCTCCCGGGCGGCGCCCTGGCCGTCCGGGTGCCCGGCCCCTTCGACGTCTGCGCGCTCGTCACCGACGACAGCGGCAAGGTCCGCGGCGACGGCGACTTCGTGTTCTACAACCAGCCGACGGCCCCGGGCGCGCGCCTCCAGGGAGACACGCTGACGCTGGACCCGGGCCGGCTGCGCGCCGGGGCCACCCGGGTCACGGTGGTGATCAGCGCCGCCGACCCGGGCACCCCCCTGGCCCGGCTGCCCGCGCCCGCACTCCAGGTCACCGACCCCCGGGGCCGCGTCCTCGCCCGGTTCGCGCCGCCCGCCCCACGGCAGGAGACGGTGCTGCTGCTCGCGGAGGTGTACCGGCGGGGCACGGGCTGGAAGCTCCGGGCACTCGGCCAGGGCTACGCGGACGGACTGGCGGGGCTGGCCAGGGACTTCGGGGTGGACGTCGTAGAGGACAGCGGCGCGGCCACGGCAGCGGACCCTGCCCCGCGCGGAGGACCCACGCGGTCCGCCGCCCGGCCGCCACGGCGAGGCACGCGCCTCACACCCCCCGGCGCGGCCACCGGCGGCTCGCCCCCCACGGCCCCGAGCCCACACCGCCCGCAGGCCCCCCCGCACACCGCCCCGGGCGCGCGCCCAGGCTCACCGCCCGGCACCGACAGCGGTCGGGCGCGGACCGCCGCCCCTTACCCACACCACGCCGAGGCCCCCACGCGGACCACCGCCCCGAACCCGTACAACGCCCAGGCCCCCGCGCGGACCGCCGCCACCCCGGGGGCGCAGCGCGCCTCGGCGCCCTTGGCGGACGGTCCCGACGGCATTCTCGCCCTCGTCAACCCCGCCCGGGCCGCCGCCGGTTCGCCGCCCGTCTCGTGGGACGCGCGGCTCGGCTCGGCCGCCGGTCGGCATGCCGCGGCCATGGCCGACGCCGGGCGGCTGGGTGGTGAGGGCCGGGACGGTGTCTCGGTGCACCAGCGGGTCACGGCCGCCGGGTACCGGTATCTCACCGTGGGCGAGCACCTGGTCTCCGGGCCGCGTACGCCCGCCGAGTTCGTGGACTACTGCCTGCGCACCGACGACGCCCGCCGTACCCTGCTCGACCCGGCGTTCACCCACACCGCCCTCGCGCACGCCACCGACCGCCGCGGCACCACGTACTGGACGGCCCTGTGGGCGAGCCCGCTCACTCCGGACGGCCTGGCCAGCACGGCGGCCGGGGTCGTCGACCTCACCAACCGGGAGCGGGCCCGGGCGGGACTGCGTCCGCTCGCCGTCGATCCCCTGCTCACCACCGCCGCCCAGGCGCACTGCGCGGACATGGTGGCGCGCGCCTTCTACTCCCATACGTCGCCCGAGGGCAGTCAGCCATGGGACCGGGCCGCCGCTGCGGGCTCCACCCGGCGGACGATCGGCGAGAACATCGCCTGCGGCCAGCGCTCCCCCGCCGAGGTGGTGGAGGGCTGGATGAACAGCCCGGGCCACCGCGCCAACATCCTCAAGCCCGCCTTCACCCACATCGGCGTCGGCTACGCGGGCGGCGGGCCGGCCGGCACGTACTGGACCCAGCTCTTCGGCGCCTGAGGCCAACGGGTGTCGGACAACCGGAAAATTCCCCACTCCGTGCCTGGTCGAAATGGCAACCAGGCCCCGAAGAACGTTTCTGCGGACGCCCGCCCCGGGCCCCACCGGAGCCTGTTTACCGCTGGTTACACCGCTGGACGGCCCCCGGCAATTCCCTTTCGTCTTCGTCTTCCTCGCACATACGCTCGCAATCCTTGAATCAAAGACAGGAATCACCACGGAGTCACGGTCCAATTGAACGGATCCCCACACACGCGCCGTACTTCTGGGAAAGCGGAGCACCGGGGGTTCAGCGAGGGATGACCATGGTCAAGGCGCACGTCTCCACGGACGAGTTGGTCGCCGGTAGGTACCGGCTGCTGGATGTCGTCCACCGCGAAACCAACCGGGTCAGCTGGTACGGCGAGGATGTGCAGGGCGGACGCCCGTGCCTGGTCACCCGGATCGGGCTGCCCCCCGAACTGGGCGAGGAAGAGGCGGAGCAGGCGGCGGACCGGGTGGTGCGCATGTCGGAGACGATGGCCCGGCTGTGCCCCGGCCGGATCGCCGCGGTCGTCGACTCGCTGGTGGAGGCGGGTTCCCTGTGGACCGTCACCGAGTGGATCGACGGTCTGCCGCTGGGTCAGCTCATGGACCAGAAGGGCGCGTTCAGCCCGGCGAAGGCCGCCACGGTCGGGCTCCAGTTGCTCGACATCCTCGAGGCCGCGCACGAGGAGGGGATCACGCACGGCGAACTCAGTCCGGGTCAGGTGTTCGTGCGGGTCCGGGGGCCGGTGGTGCTCACCGGGTTCGGGCTGGCGGGGGCCGCCCTCGTGCCGAGGATCGCGGCACCGTCGTACGCCTCTCCCGAGCAGGCCCGGGACGAGCGGATCGGTCCGGCGGCCGACCTGTGGGCGCTGGGCGCGATCCTCTACGCGATGGTCGAGGGGCGGCCGCCCTACCGGGACCGGGACCGGCCCGAGAACACCCTGCGCGGGGTGGACCGGCTGCCGCTGCGCGCCCCGCTGCGGGCGGGCCCGCTCGCCCCGGCCGTGCAGGGGCTGCTGCGCAAGGAGTACCGGGAGCGGCTGACCCGGTCCCTGGTGCGTCAGTCGCTGCTCCGGATCCTGGACGAGGAACCGGGGGCCGACCGGCCGGCCCCCCGGCTGCGCCGGGCCTACGCCGCCGCCCGGCACGTCGGGCCGCACTGGAGCGGCCGGGCGATGGCGGCCGGGACGGCCCTGGCCGTGGTCACCGTCGCGGTCGCCGCCCTCGCCGTCACACACCAGCTGCCCGGCACCGAGGAGGCGGCGTCCGACGGGGCGCAGGCCCTGCCGTCCGTGTCCGCCGCGCCGTCCGGGGAGGACGCCGGGGACACCGACGGCAGAGCCACGCCGACCGCCGGCGCGTCCGCCACCATCACCGCGGAAGCCACTCCCTCCGCCTCCCCGTCGGCTCCCCCGGCCGCCTCTTCGCCGCCCGCCTCCACCGACGCCCTCCCCGACGGTTACCGCGTCTACCGCGCGCCCGAGGGCTTTTCCGTGGCCCTGCCCAAGGGGTGGAAGCGGCTGGACACCGACAAGGCCGATCTGGCCTACCGCGTCACCTTCGGCGCGGAGGGCGATCCGCGCACCCTCGCGGTGACCTACAGCGAGAGCGCCGGCTCGGATCCGGTGGCCGTCTGGCGCGACGACGTCCTGCCCGGACTGAAGGAGCGGGACGGTTTCCGGCAGATCGGGAAGATCGAGGCGACGACGTACCAGGGGTACAAGGCCGCCGACATGGAGTGGGTCGAGGAGGCGGACGGCACGAAGGTGCGCACGTTCGGGCGTGGTTTCCTGCTCGGCGGACACCGCAGCTTCTCCCTGCGCTGGACGACGCCCGACGCCGACTGGGACAAGTCGGCCAACCGGCTCGCCCTCGAAACCGTCCTCAGGACGTTCCGGCCGGGCTCAGCCGCCTGACCCGCGCGGCGCGCACTGCGTACGCAGCGGGCCGCCGTGCAGGGGTGCGGTGGCCCAGCGCGCGGTGAAGGTGTGGTCGGCGAGCGAGCAGGACACGCGCAGCCGGTGCGGGGTCTCCAGGAAGGCGACGTCCACGGCCAGGGTGTCGCCGTCGGTCCAGCCGCCGCTCACCGCGGTGGGCAGCGGCTCCTCGGTGACGTTCCAGCCGCCGAAGCCCAGGGGCAGGGCCAGTTCCCGGCCGTCCTCCACGAGGGTCAGCGTCCAGCCGTCGCCGTCGCCGTCCCCGTCCGCGGCCACGGAGGCGCCGGTCAGGCCCGGCTGCGCCGCGCAGGCACCGCCGTACGGCGTGAAGACGGCCCGCTGCCACTCCCCGGCCCGTTCCGACGGGGCCGGCTTTCCGGGGGCGGGGGGCAGCGCGAGGCGGGACAGGCGCTCCGCTAGGGCCGTGTCGGCCTCCTCGCCGCCGCTCAGGGGCGCCGACCGGAAGCCGGGCAGCAGAAGCTCCCAGACGAAGGTGAGCACGGCCTGCATGTCGCCGGCCGCCGCGGTCGCGGCCACGACGGCGTCGTACTCGGGCAGGACCAGGCAGAACTGGCCGTAGGCCCCGTCGCCCCGGTAGCCGTGCCGCGACTGCCAGAACTGGAAGCCGTAGCCGCGCTCCCAGTCCAGCCGGTCCGTGTCCGCCGGCTGGTCGGAGGTCGGTATGTGTTCACGCGTCGCCTCGGCGACCCACTCCCGGGGCAGCACCCGCTCGCCGTCCCAGACGCCCTCGTCGAGATACAGCAGGCCGAGCCGGGCGATCGTGTCGGTGGTGCCGTGCAGGCCGCTGAAGCCGAGTTCGGCACCGGGCGGGTCGGTCAGCCAGGCGACCTCGCCGATGCCCAGCGGGTCGAACAGACGCGGTCGCAGATAGGCGGTGAGGGACTGGCCGGTGACGCGCCGGACGATCGCGCCGAGCGCGTAGGTGGCGCACTGGTTGTAGGCGAACACGGTTCCCGGGTCGCGGTCCGGCGGCAGCAGCAGGAAGGCGCGGACGAGATTCCCGGGGTCGAGGGCGTAGGCCCGGTCGACGGTGTCCTCCTCCTCGTGCCCGCTGGCCATCGCCGCCGCGTGCCGCACCAGCATCGCCCGGCTGCGCGGGTCGGTGATCTCCGCGTCTAGTTCCGGGAAGTACGACAGCACCGGCGCGTCGAGGTCGACCAGCCCCTCGGCGACGGCGAGCCCGACGGCCGTGGACGTGAAGCTCTTGCTCAGCGAGTACAGCAGATGGAGCCGGTCGGGGGTGTACGGCGCCCACCAGCCGGAGGCGACGAGGCGGCCGTGGCGGACGATCATCAGGCTGTGCGGTTCGACGGCCTCGGCCGTCTCCAGGGCGTCGAGGAGGTCGTGGACGGCGTTCGCGTCGACACCCTGGGCGGACGGGGTGCTGGGAGTAAGCGGGGGCAGGCTCATACCCGCATCCTGCCAGCGGGGGCGCGCGATGATCGACGGGTTGATCCGCGCCGCGGGCAAAGCAGCGTCAATGCCTGCATATAGGCTGCCCGTTGCACTGTCACAGCCCGCAGAGGAGAGTCATCCGTGACCCTGGCGATCGACCCGTCCGAGACATCCGAGACGTCCGCCGTGGACGCCCCCGCGCCCCTGTCCGACCTCGTCGCGCATGACGCGCGGGAGTTCGGAGTCTACGCGCGCACCGGCGGGTGGGCCTTCGGGCTGATGGTGGCGCGCAGTGTCCGGCCGGGCGGACAGGCCGCGGAGGAGACGCCGAAGGTGTCGGCGAAGGAGTTCGCGGAGCTGGCCGGCTGCTCGGCCGAGCGGGTCATGCGCTACTACAAGGCCTGGGACCGGGCCGCCGACGACGGTCTCGTGCCGCACTTCGAGGAACTGGCGCCGGGCCAGGAGGTCGAACTGCCGGACGCCGACGTCTGGCTCACGTACTACGTCTCACGGTCCAGCGCCGCCTCCGAGCGCGGGACGGCGATCGCCGAGGCGGCGGAGGCCGAGGGCATCCGGCCGACCAAGGCGCTGGAGGTCGCGGAGAACCCCACCGCCCTGCGCGCCGCGATCCTCGCCGACCCCTCGACGGCCCGCACGGCCCGCGCCGCCCTGCTGGACCGGGTACGGGAGGACCCG
Source organism: Streptomyces vulcanius (assembly GCF_042653945.1). Taxonomy (NCBI): domain Bacteria; kingdom Bacillati; phylum Actinomycetota; class Actinomycetes; order Kitasatosporales; family Streptomycetaceae; genus Streptomyces; species Streptomyces vulcanius. The sequence continues at coordinate 55,527 of NZ_JBHSFK010000009.1, forward strand.
GAGCTCCAGGCCGAGCTGGCCCGGGACGTGGTGCGCACCGACGACCTGAAGAAGGCGGTGGCCACCGAGAGCCGCTCGGCGGACCGTATCGGGTACGTCCGTCAGATCGCCGAGTCGGGCCAGGTGAAGACGCCCGCCGGACAGACCATCGACGCGCCGGTCGAGCTGCGCCGGGAGGCCGAGCGGCACCTGTCGCTCATCGACGAGCTGGACGACAACGAGAACGCCGGGGAGTGGGCGTCCGAGGCGTACGACACGATGAAGAGCCTCGTCGTGGAGACCGTGGAGGCCGACCCCGAGCTGCGGGTCCAGGAGCGGCGCACGAAGTTCTACAGCGGCCTGCAGCGGGCGACGAAGGTCTTCGAGGAGCTGACCTTCGACGACGCGCAGGACTTCTACGAGGACGACATGGTGCAGCAGTTGGAGGAGCTTCAGCAGGCGATCGGCTCCTGCATCGCGTCCCTGCGCGGGGCGCGGGGGAACACACCCGGAGCCGCGTAGCGGCCGGCGTCACCGGTTGGTGTGCCGGTACCGGGTCCACATGGGCAGTCCGTACCAGCACAGCAGGTACCACGCGACCACCCCGGCGACCAGCCAGGGCACGTACCCGTCGTGCGTCGCGACACGCAGGACCAGCAGGAGTGCGGACGTCATGGTGGCGAGGAGCAGCAGCAGGCCGACGAAGGTGAGCCGGGAGGCCCAGGCCACAGCCTGCGGCTTGACGCTCTGCCCGGACACCAGGCGGTGCAGGGACACCGGTCCGATCAGGGCGCCGGTGGCGGCGGCGCCCAGGACGACCGTCACGATGTAGATCGTCTGGTCCGTGTCGCTCAGCCTCTCGTACTTCGACTGGAACACCACGGTGAGCAGGAAGCCGAAGAGGATCTGCACGCCCGTCTGGGCGACGCGGACCTCCTGGATGAGCTCGCCCCACATCCGGTCGGCGCGCTCTTCCTCGGTCTCGTCACGTCCCGTTCTTCGGTCTTCGTCGTGATCCATGCGGCCCGGGTTACCGGGCCGCATGGCGTTCAAACGGCAGTCGCTCTACCAGCGGTCCTCGACCTGCGCCTTGATCCGGCGGTCGTACAGATCCCGGATCGCCGTCAGGGTCTCCTCGGAGAGCTCCGGCAGCCGGGCCGCGGCGGCGTTGGCGCGGGCCTGCTCGGGCGAGCGGGCGCCGGGGATCACGGTCGTCACACCGGGCTGCTGGATGATCCAGCGCAGGGCGAGCTGGGCCGGGGTGTACCCCTCGGGGGCGAGGGCGGCGAACTCGACGGCGGCCTCGACGCCGGTGGCGTAGTCGACGCCGGAGAAGGTCTCGCCCTGGTCGAAGGACTCGCCGTGCCGGTTGTAGGTGCGGTGGTCGTTCTCGGGGAAGACGGTGTCCTTGGTGTACTTGCCGGACAGCAGGCCGGAGGCGAGCGGGACGCGGGCGATGATGCCGACGCCGGCCTCGCGGGCCGCCGGGAGCACCTCGTACAGGGGCTTCAGGCGGAACGGGTTGAGGATGATCTGCACACTGGCCACACCGGGCCGGGCGATGGCGGTGAGGGCCTCGGCGGAGGTCTCGACGCTGACGCCGTAGTGGGCGATGCGCTCCTCCTCGACGAGGGTGTCGAGCGCGTCGAAGACCTCGTCGCCGGAGTAGACCGGGGTGGGCGGGCAGTGCAGCTGGACCAGGTCGATGCGGTCGACGCCGAGGTTGCGGCGGGAGCGGTCGTTCCAGGCGCGGAAGTTGTCCAGGACGTAGTTCTCGGGGATCTGTTCGACCCGGCGGCCCATCTTGGTGGCGACCAGGACGTGCAGGTCGGGCCGGCCGCTCAGGAAGGCGGCGATGGTCTGCTCGCTGCGTCCGTCGCCGTAGACGTCGGCGGTGTCGAAGAAGGTCACTCCCGACTCGGCCGCCGCCTCCAGGACCGTCAGCGCCTCCTTGTCGTCCACGTCTCCCCAGTCGGCGCCCAGCTGCCAGGTGCCGAGGCCCACGACAGATGCGTGCTGACCGGATCTTCCGAATTCGCGCTCGTCCATGGCGTCAGTCTGTCATCCGGCGGGGGACGGCGCGGAACCGGCCGATCCGGCCCACGGAGGCGAATCGTTCACTCACATGGGTGAGCCTGTTCGAAGAAACGCGGTCAGGTGTCGACGGGCGCCTAGCGTGGCCCCGTGACTGATCGTTCAGTGAGCAACTTCCAGCCGGGAGACTCCTCCTGGACCCGGCGCGGCTTTCTGCGCTCCGCCGCCCTGGCCGTCGTGCCCGTCCTGGTCGCCGCCGATCCGGCCGTCGCGGCGGAGGAACTGCCGGACTTCCCGGCGGGCGTGGCCCTCTCCCGTACGGCATACCGCAACTGGGACGGCGAGATCACCGTGACCGGGCTGTGGGCGTGCGCGCCCGCGGACCCGCAGCAGGTGGTCGCCGTCGTCAACTGGGCCCGGCGCAACGGCTGGACGGTCCGGGCCCGGGGCGCCTCGCACGGCTGGTCGCCGCTGACCGTCCCGGCGGGCACGGCGTCGGATGCGCGGATCCTCCTCGTCGACACCGCCCCGCATCTGACCGGGCTGTCCCTGGAGTCCGCGAGCGAGGTCCGCGCGGGCACCGGGGTGACACTGGAGGCCCTGCTCACCTTCCTCGAAGGGCACGGTCTCGGGGTCACCGCGGCGCCGGCGCCCGGCGATCTCACCCTGGGCGGCGCGCTGGCGGTCGACGCGCACGGGACGGCGGTGCCGGCGCGGGGCGAGGAGCGGCTGCCCGGGCAGACGTACGGCTCGCTCAGCAACCGTGTGCTGGAGCTGACGGCCGTGGTGTGGGACGCACAGGACGGGGACGGCGGGGCGTACGCGCTGCGGACGTTCACCCGTGACGAGGCGGACTGCGCCGCGCTGCTCACCCATCTCGGACGGTCGCTGGTGACCGAGGTGGTGCTGCGGGTGGGCGCCAACAGCAATCTGCGGTGCGTGAGCCGTACGGACATTCCGGCGGCCGAGCTGTTCGCGGCGCCGGGCGGGAGCGGGGGCGGACGGACGCTGGCGGGCTTCCTGGAGGCCGAGGGGCGGGTGGAGGCGATCTGGTTCGCGTTCACCGAGCGCCCGTGGTTCAAGGTGTGGTCCGTCGAGCCGACGAAGCCGCTCGGCTCGCGGCGCGTGACGTCGCCGTACCCGTATCCCTTCTCCGACAACGTCCCGACCCCGGTGGCGGATCTGGCCGGGCGGATGGTGTCGGACGCGGCCTGGTACCTGGCGCCGGTGCTGGGGAACGCGCAGTTCGACGTGGCCGCGCTGGGGCTGGTGGCGACGCTGTCGGCGGACGTGTGGGGGCCGTCGAAGAACACCCTGCTGTACATCAGGCCGACCACGCTGCGGGTGCACGCCAACGGGTACGCGGTGCTCACCGCCCGGGACCAAGTGCAGCGTGTCGTGGCCGAGTTCACCGCCTTCTACCGGGAGCGGCTCGACGCGTACGCCGCGCTGGGGCGGTTCCCCGTCAACGGTTCGGTGGAGATCCGGGTCACCGGGCTCGACGATCCGGCGGAGGCCGAACTCGCCGGTGCCCGGGCGCCGGCGCTGTCGGCGCTGCGACCCGGCCCGGAGCACCCCGAGTGGGACACGGCCGTCTGGCTGGACGTGCTGACGCTGCCCGGCACGCCCTACGCCGACGCGTTCTACCGCGAGCTGGAGCGCTTCCTGCTGGCCACGTACGACGGGACGCACGCCCTGACCCGGGTGGAGTGGTCGAAGGGGTGGGGGTACACCGACGAGGCCGCCTGGAGCGACGGGGAGGTGCTGGGGACCGTCGTACCGGAGTCGTTCGGCGCGGAGTGGAGCGAGGCCGCCGGGGTGCTGGACCGGCTGGATCCGCACCGGGTGTTCACCACGCCGCTGCACGGGCGGTTGTTCGGCTAGCCCGTCAGGTGGGCCTGCACTGTGGGCCCGTAGCGGTCGACGATGTCCTCGACGGGGAGGGACCAGAGTTCCGGGCCCCGGGCGATGCCCAGCATCATGCCGAGGCCGAGGGCGGTGGCGAGGGCCAGTTCGGCGCGGACGGCCGCGTCGGGGCCGGTGAGACGGGCGGTGAGACGGGCGAGGACCTGGGCGCGGAAGTTGGCGCGCAGCACGTCGCCGTGCTCGCCCTGCAGGGGTGCGAAGGCGATCCGCAGCACGGGATCGACACCGCGCTCGCGCTGGCCGGCCATGATCTGCCGGACCATGTGGCGGCCCAGGTCCTCCAGGGGGCCGGCGAGGAACGTGTCGGCGTCCTCCTCGAAGGACATCACGCGGGCGAACAGGGCGTCCTTGTTGCCGAAGTACTTGAGGATCAGCGGCGGGCTCACCCCGGCGCGCTCGGCCACGGCCTTGAGGGTGATGTCGGCGTGCGCCTGACGGGCGAGGAGATGTCGGGCGGCACGCAGGATGGCCGCCTTGGTGGCCTCGGCGTCGCGGCGGACGGGGGGTGGAGGAGTGCCGGGTGCAGTGCTCACGGCGTTCATGCTCCCTCCAAGGCCTCGTCGGCGACGGGTCGGGGGGCGCGGCGGGCGCGTCGGGGGTCCTCGGGGTCCGGATCGCCCGGGACGGCGGGGACGGCGGGCTTCAGGGCGCCGGGGTGCCGGTCGCTGTCGGAGAGGCCCGGCTCCGGGTGTCCGGGAGCGGCGGAGTCCGGGCCGCCGGGGATGGTCAGGGCCACCGCGCCGGCGGCGAGGGCGACGGCGCCCGCGACGCCGAAGGCCAGCAGGTAGCCGTGCAGGGTGGGCACCGGGACACTGCCGACCAGGCTGGTGTGGTGGACGAGCACCGCGGCCACGGCGGCGCTGGAGGTGGCCTGGCCGATGGTGCGCATCAGGACGTTGACGCCGTTCGCGGAGGCCGTCTGGGCGGCCGGGACGGCCCGCAGGATCAGCGCGGGCAGCGCGGAGTAGGCGAGGGTGGTGCCGGTGGCCACCACCGTGGCCCCCACGATGATCATCCACAGCGCGTGGCTGTTGCCGATGCGCACCGCGTACCCGGCGGCGATGACGGCGGCGCCGAGCGCGAGCGTGATGCGGGGGCCGCGGGCCTCGGAGATCCGGGCGGAGAGCGGGGAGAACAGCAGCATGGTGATGCCGCCGGGCAGCAGGCACAGGCCGGTCTGGACGATGGACAGCCCGAGGCCGTAGCCACTGGCCTTGGGGGCCTGCACGAGCTGGGCGGTGACGAGCGAGTTGGCGTAGAAGGCGAAGCCGGTGAGCAGCGCGGCCACGTGGGCGAGGCCGACGCTGGGCCGGGAGACCAGCCGCAGGTCCACCAGGGGCCGCTCGGCGCGCAGTTGCTGCCGCCACCACAGGCCGAGGACGACGACGGCGGCGAGGAACAGTCCGACGATCCGGGTACTCCCCCAGCCCCACTGACCGCCCTGGGACACGGCGAGGAGCAGACAGGTCAGCCCGGCGGCGAGTCCCAGCGCGCCCGTCACGTCGAACCGTCCGGGCTCGCGCACGGGCGACTCCGGCACCGCCCAGCGGATCAGCGCGACGCCGGTCACGCCCAGGACCGCGGTCGCCCAGAACATCACGTGCCAGTCGGCGTACTGGATGATCATGGCCGCCGCGGGCAGGCCGAGGGCGGCGCCGATGCCGACGGTGGAGCTCATCAGCGCCACCGCGGAACCCCGGCGCTGCGGGGGCAGTTCGTCGCGCAGGATGCTGATGGAGAGCGGGACGACGGAGGACGCGGCGCCCTGGAGGGCGCGGGCCGCGATCAGGATGCCGATCTGCGAGGTGAGCGCGCAGATCACCGAGCCCGCGGCCATCAGCGCGAAGGAGAGGAGCAGGACCCGCCGCTTGCCGTACATGTCGCCGGCGCGGCCGAGCACCGGGGTGAGGACGGCTCCGGAGAGCAGCGAGGCGGTCACCATCCACGAGACCGTGGCCTGAGAGGAGCCGGTCAGCCGGGGCAGGTCCGGCAGGAGGGGGACGACGACGGTCTGCATGACCGCCATCAGGATGCCGCAGTACGCCAGGACCGGGATGGTCAGCCGGGCCCTGAGGCCGGCCGATTCCCTGGTCGGGGCGGGTATCGGAGCGGGCGACACCATGGGAACTCCAGCGGCCTACGGGAAACAAAAAGTGGGTGAATGGCGATTCACCGTAACAGTGAATGGCCATTCACCCAAACGGGTACCTCCAGCGCGAATACCTACTGCCGAGTACCTACTTGCGGGTACCCAGGGCTCGGGCGTGGGCGCCGCGGGCGAGCTTCGGGCCGAGCCAGCGCTTGAACCGGCGCAGGGCCTCCAGCTGTCCGGCGGCCCTGTCGAGCCGGTAGTACAGCTGGGGCGGGACGTAGGGCAGCAGGGGCGAGTGGCGCTGGCCGAGCAGGGCGAACATCCGCTCCGGGGGGAGATGGATGTAGCGGTTGAGGTTCTCGTACCACTGGGCGCTGTAGCGGGCGGCGCTCTGGAGGGAGAGCAGGGCGGCCTTGCGCTCGCGTTCGTAGCGGGCGAGGGCCCGCGGGATGCCGTCGCTCTCCCGCAGGGCGTCGGCGAGGGCGATGGCGTCCTCCAGGGCGAGGGTGGTGCCGGCGCCGATGGAGTAGTGGGTGGTGTGGGCGGCGTCGCCGAGGAGGACGAGGTTGTCGCGGTGCCAGGTGCGGTTGGTGAGGGTGCGGAAGGTGAGCCACGAGGTGGCGCCGTCGTCGTCGCGGCCGACGAGGGGGTGGCCGTCGAGGACGTGCGCGAAGAGCTTCTCCACGCGGGCGAGCCCGTCGGCCGCCTCCAGGCCGAGCCCGTCGCGGGTCTCGGGGGCGCACTCGATGACGCAGGTGCTCTGTTCGGCGCTGAAGGGGTAGCCGTAGCACCAGACCCAGCCGTGCCCGGTCTCCACGAAGGCGAAGGTGAAGGAGTCGAAGACCTTGGTGGTGCCGAGCCACACATAGGAGTTGCGGCCCGGGACGAGTTCGGCGCCGAAGTGCGCGGTGTGGTGGGTGCGCAGGGCGCTGTGGACGCCGTCGCCGGCCACGATCAGATCGGCGTCCGGGAGGGTGTCGGGCGTGATCTCGTCCTCGAACTCCAGACGTACGCCGAGGGTGCGGGCGCGGTCGGCGAGGAGTTCCAGGAGTTTGTGGCGGCCGATGCCATGGCCCTCGTCGCCGGGCTGACGGGTCGACAGGTCCCGTACGTGGGCGACGCCTTGGTTCCAGCGGACCGAGTGCTCCTCGATGGCGGCGGCCGACTCGGGGTCACACACGCGGAGTCTGTCGAGGAGTCCCTGCCAGTAGGTGACGCCCCAGCCGTAGGTCGAGCCCTCCGGGTCGCGCTCGTGGACGGTGACGTCGTGGGACGGGTCCTGCCGCTTGAGCAGGATCGAGAGATACAGGCCGGCGGGCCCGCCGCCGACACAGGCGACCTTCACGTAAACCCCTAGGAATTACTGGTCGTGATGGATGAACGACGCAAGGTAACAGTCGGGGTGACGGGTCAGGCCCGGGCGGCGCGAAAGATCACCCGAAGCGGCGGCGAGCCGGAAGGGAATTGCCCCTTCCGGCTCGCGCGGCGTCGGTGCGGTGGATCAGACCTCGGCGGATCAGGCCTCTGCGGTACGGCACTCCGGGTGTCCCCAGCCCTGCGCGTTCTTGGCGATCGGCTCACCGGCCGCGTAGCCCCGGCCGCACAGACAACGGCCGGGGAACTTGGCCTTGATCGTGCGGGCGGACGACGAAGACGAACTGCCAGTCCTCCGGGGGGACTTGGCGCCGCCGGAGGAGCGGGCCGGCTTCGCCTTCGGGGTGTCGGGCGAGGGCGGCGGCTCCGGGGAACCCTGCTCGCTGCCCGCCGCCTGCTGGACGATCGCGGCCTGGCTGGCGGCGCGGTCGGCGAAGTCGTTCAGCGGGTCGCCGTCGACCTGGTGGGCGGGGACGTAACGGAAGTCGACCGAGCGGCCGTCGAGCAGTTCGTCGATCCGGACGACCAGATCCTGGTTGGCGACCGGCTTGCCCGCGGAGGTCTTCCAGCCGTTGCGCTTCCAGCCGGGCAGCCAGGTGGTGACGGCCTTCATGGCGTACTGCGAGTCCATCCGGACCTCGAGCGGCACGGCCGGGTCGGTCGACGCCAACAGCTGTTCCAGGGCGGTGAGTTCGGCGACGTTGTTGGTCGCCCTGCCGAGCGGCCCCGCCTCCCAGCGGGCCGGCGCCTCCGTCGCGTCGGCGACCACCCATGCCCAGCCGGCCGGTCCCGGGTTTCCCTTCGAAGCCCCGTCGCACGCGGCCACAACACGTTCACGCATGGGCACGATCATGCCATGGCCGCGCGGCGCCCTCAGCAGGAAGCTCAGACCGGCTTGGCCTTCGGCTGCTCGCCCTCCGTCGTCCTGATGTCGATCACCGAGAAGTTCGCGCCCTGCGGGTCGGTGAGGGCGGCGAACCGGCCGTAGGGGCTGCTCATCGGCCCGAAGCGCAGGACGGCGCCGAGCTTGGTGGCCTTGGCGACGGTGTCGTCGCAGTCGGAGACCACGAAGTACACGTTGACGTAGGACGGCACCTCGGGCGGGAACTCCTCCGTCATCCTCATCCGGCCGAGCACCGTGGCGTCGCCGACGTTGAACATCCGGAAGTCGATCGCGTCGTCCTCGAGTTGCTGGGCCGTGTACGGGAAGACCGCGCTGAAGAACCGGTCCGCCTTGTCGGGCTCGCGGGTGAAGACCTCGGCCCAGCCGTAGGCGCCCGGGACGGCCTGCGCCTCGAAGCCCTCGTGGCTGCCGGCCTGCCAGACGCCGAACACCGCGCCGCTGGGCTCGCGGGCCAGGCACATCGTGCCGAAGTCGCCGACCTGCATCGGCTCCATCAGCACCTCACCGCCGGCGGCGCGGATCTTCGCCGCGGTGGCGGCGGCGTCCGGGGAGGCGAAGTACAGACACCACTGCGACTGGCCCTCCTGCCCGGGCATCGGCGGGACGACGGCGGCGGTCGCCTTGCCGTCGGCGTAGGCCTGGGTGTAGTTGCCGTACTCCGACGACGACTCGCCGAACGTCCAGCCCAGGACGTCGCCGTAGAAGCTCTTGGCTCCCTCGACGTCGCTGTACATCGCGTCGACCCAGCACGGGGTTCCCTCTGGTTGTACGGCCATGACCGCGGCCCTTCCGAAGAGACGACTCTGTCCGTTTCCTCACGCTAGTCACCCGCCCGGCGCCGCGCGCGTCGAACGCGTTCCCCCGTCCCGGTGAACGATCTCCCTCAATCCTCTTGATCACCGGCGTGCGGGAGCACATGAAGGCCGCCGGAAAGCGCGGGACACACCTTCCGCACCTTCCCTCCGGTTTACACCTTCGAGCGCGTACTGCCGCCCCTTTCACGCCGTACCCATCCGTCACTCAGGGTGTTTGGCTGGTGCCGCGGATCACCGAAACCGATCTTCCTGGAGGGAATGTGTCCACACCGGACAGCACCGCCGGTACCGCTCTCGACGAACCGGCCCCCGAGCCCTCCACCGACGGGCAGTTCACCAGCCTCGGCACCGAGGCGGCCCGCCAACTCGCCACCACCCACAAGTCCGAACCCCAGATGCAGGCCATCAGCTCGCGCTGGCTGCTGCGCATGCTGCCGTGGGTGGACGTCAAGGGCGGCACCTACCGGGTCAACCGGCGTCTGCAGCTGAAGGTGGGCCGGGGCCGGGTGCAGTTCGAGCAGAACGGCGGGGACGACGTCCGGGTCATCCCGGAGACCCTGACCGAGCTGCCCCTGCTGCGGGGCTACTCCGACAACGGCACGCTCGGTGAGCTCGCCTCGCGCTTCCAGACCCGGGAGGTCCGGGCCGGACAGGTCGTCTTCGAGGCCGGGCAGCCGGTCACGGAGGCCTACCTGGTCGTGCACGGCCGCTTCACCCGGTACAAGGCCGGCAAGTACGGCGGTGAGGAGATCGTCGGCGTCGTCTCCGGCGGCGACCAGTTCGGCGACGAGGCCCTCGGCCAGGACGATCCGCTGTGGCTGACGTCGGTGCGCGCGGAGACCTCGGGCGTGCTGCTCGCGGTGCCCTGGGACGTACTGCGGGAGTTCGTCGGCCGGGTGCCGTCGCTCCAGGCGCATGTGCGCGCGTACGCCGCGCGGCAACGGCTGCCGATGAACCGCAAGGGCGAGGCGGACCTGCCGCTGCAGGCCGGCCATGCGGGCGAGCCGACGCTGTCCGGCGGCTTCGTCGACTACGAACTCGCGCCGCGCGAATACGAGTTGTCGCTGACCCAGACCGTGCTGAAGGTCCACACCAGGGTCGCCGATCTCTACAACAACCCGATGAACCAGACCCAGCAGCAACTCCGGCTCACCGTCGAGGAGATCCGGGAGCGCCAGGAGTGGGAGATGGTGAACAACCGGGACTTCGGGCTGCTGCACAACATCGACTACAGGCAGCGGGTGAGCACGTTCACCGGGCCGCCGACCCCGGACGACATGGACGAGCTGCTGACGATGCGGCGCAAGACCAAGCTGTTCCTCGCCCATCCCAAGGCGATCGCGGCCTTCTTCCGGCAGTGCAACCGGCGCGGTCTGGTGCCGGGCACGGCCACCGTGGAGGGACACGAGGTCCCGGCCTGGCGGGGGGTGCCGATCTTCCCGTGCAACAAGATCCCGATCACCGAGCAGCACACCAGCAGCATCATCGCGCTGCGCACGGGTGAGGCCGACCAGGGGGTCGTCGGGCTCTACCAGACGGGTATCCCGGACGAGTTCCAGCCCGGTCTGAACGTGCGGTTCATGGGCATCGACACCCACTCGGTCATCCGTTACCTCGCCACCGCCTACTACTCGATGGCCCTGCTGGTACCGGACGCGGCCGGGGTCCTGGAGAACGTCCAGATCGGCCGGACGGCCGAGTGAGCACGCCGCTGAACAGTCCGGTCCTGCTGCCCGGCCCGCCGAGTCTCGCCGCGAGCGTCAGGGCCCGGCGCAGCGGGGCGGTCCCCGGGCTGCGGTACCGGGAGGTCGCCCCCGCCGACCCGGAGAAGGCGGCGGAGGTCGATCGCCGGCTGGAGGAGTGGGCGCGCGGTCTCGATCTGTTCCCGGCGGCCTGGGACGGGGACTTCGCGGAGTTCCAGGTCGGCCGTGCCGTGGTGCTCCAGCATCCGGGCGCCCTCGACCTGGACCGCCTGACGGCGGCGGGCAAGCTGCTGCTGGCGGAGAACGTGGTCGACAGCTGCTACTGCGAGGAGGACGAGGGCCGGGGCGCGTCCCGCAGCGGCCTGGGCGGACGGCTGGTCCTCGCGCAGTCGGCGCTCGACCCCTTCCACGGCCCGCCCGGCTTCCAGGAGGAGTGGGAGCAGGGCATGCAGGCCGACGGCCCGCTGCGCTCCTACTACTGGGCGCTCAAGGACTACGCGGCCGTCGCCACCCCCAGCCAGACCGACCGGTTCGTGCACGACATGGCCCGGCTGCACCAGGGCTATCTCGCCGAGGCGGCCTGGAGCGAGACCCGGTACAAGCCGCGGACCTGGGAGTACCTGGTCATGCGGCAGTTCAACAACTTCCGGCCGTGTCTGTCGCTCGTGGACGCGGTCGACGGCTACGAACTGCCCGAGCAGCTCTACGCCCGCCCGGAGATCCAGCGGGTCACGGCGCTGGCCTGCAATGCCACCACCATTGTCAACGACCTGTACTCCTTCACGAAGGAGCTGGCCTCCGACCCCACCCACCTCAATCTGCCGCAGGTCGTGGCCGCCAACGACCGCTGCGGTCTCCAGGCCGGCTATCTGCGGTCGGTCGAGATCCACAACCAGGTCATGGAGGCGTTCGAGGAGGAGTCGGCCGTGCTCGCCGCCACCTCGCCGCTCGTCGGGCGCTATGTCCAGGGGCTGTCGGACTGGGTGGCCGGCAACCACGAGTGGCACGCCACCAACACCCACCGTTACAGCCTGCCCAACTACTGGTGAGCAGAACGCTCTTGACACCACGTCATATGAACCACGTACCGCATCGCAAGGAGTCACCGTTGACCATCACCCCCGACGCCCCGACCGCGACCGTGCAGCTGCCGACCCAGTCCGTCTACCAGAACCGCGTCGCCGACTACTGGAACGCCGAGGAGAACCCGGTCAACCTCGATCTCGGCCGGATCGACGATCTCTACCACCATCACTACGGCGTGGGTGACGCCGACTGGTCCGTGCTCGACGAGCCCGACCCCGGGCTGCGCAAGGACCGGCTCACCGCCGAGCTGCACCGGCTGGAGCACGCCCAGGCCGAGCTGCTCGCCGCCCGGCTCGGCGGGCTCACCCCTGACGACCGTGTCTTCGACGCCGGCTGCGGGCGCGGTGGCGGCAGTGTGACGGCCAACCTGCGCTACGGCTGCGGGGCGGACGGCGTCACCATCTCCGCCAAGCAGGCCGGGTTCGCCAACGAGCAGGCCCGTAAGCGGGGCATCGACGACAAGGTGCGCTACCACCACCGCAACATGCTGGACACGGGTCTGGAGACCGGCGCCTACGCGGCGTCGTGGAACAACGAGTCGACGATGTACGTCGAGCTGGACCTGCTGTTCGCCGAGCACGCCCGGCTGCTGCGCCGCGGCGGACGGTACGTCGTCATCACCGGCTGCTACAACGACACCTACGGACAGGCCTCTCGGGAGGTGTCGCTGATCAACGCCCACTACATCTGCGACATCCATCCGCGCTCGGCGTACTTCCGGGCGCTGACCGCCAACCGGCTGGTGCCGGTCCACGTCGAGGACCTCACCGCGACGGCCATCCCCTACTGGGAGCTGCGGAGCCAGGCGGAGCACCTGGTCACCGGCATCGAGGAAACATTCCTCAGCGCCTACCGGAACGGCAGCTTCCAGTATCTGCTGATCGCGGCGGACCGGGTCTGAGACGCCGGGGACCAGTGCGCCCAAGACCGTTCGGGGCGTGCGGCTGAGCGGGCTCACTCCCGCTCAGCCCACAGGAACGGTTCGCCCGGCCGTAGACCGACCAGGTTTCCTACGCGCCGTCGTACGCCTTCCGCAGGGCCGCGAGGTCGAGCTTGCCCATGGCGAGCATGGCCTTCATGGCGCGGGCCGACTTCTCCGGTTCACCGCTGGTGAGCATCTCCATCATCGCGATCGGGACGACCTGCCAGGACACGCCGTACTTGTCCTTGAGCCAGCCGCAGGGGCCGGGCTCGCCGCCGCCCTCGAGGAGCTTGTTCCAGTAGAAGTCGATCTCCTCCTGGTCGGCGCAGTCGATCTGGAAGGAGATCGCCTCGTTGAACTTGAACTCCGGGCCGCCGTTCAGCGCGACGAACTTCTGGCCGTTCGCCGTGAACTCCACGGTGAGCACGGACCCGACGGGGCCCGGTCCGGCGTCGGTGTAGTGGGTGACGTCGCCGACCTTCGAGTTCTTGAAGATCGACACGTAGTGGTGCGCGGCCTGCTCGGCCTGGCCGTCGAACCAGAGACACGTGGTGAATCCGTCGGTGGTCATGAGTACCTCCTGGGCGTGGAACGCGGTCATCAGTGTCGACCCGGGTTCGCCCCGGAACTCATCGGTGGGGCCGGGGCTTAATCCGTTCGGCCCCACCACGCTCCGGAACTAGGCTCGCGATCATGACGTCCTCGCCCGCACCCGACATCAGGCCCTTCCGTATCGACATCCCGCAGCGCGACCTCGACGACCTGTACGACCGGCTGGACCGCGCCCGCTGGCCCGACGATCTGTCCGGCACCGGCTGGGCGTACGGCGTACCGGCCGACTACCTGCGGGAACTCGTCCACCACTGGCGGCACTCGTACGACTGGCGGGCCGCCGAGGCGCAGCTCAACGAGTGGCCGCAGTTCACCACCACCATCGACGGATCGAACGTCCACTTCGCCCATGTCCGCTCCCCCGAGCCGGACGCCACACCGCTGATCCTCACGCACGGCTGGCCGGGGTCGGTCGTCGAGTTCCTCGATGTCGTCGGGCCGCTCACCGACCCGGCCGCGCACGGCGGCGACCCGGCCGACGCGTTCCATGTCGTGGTACCGAGCATTCCCGGGTTCGGGCTGTCCGGGCCGCCCGCGGACACCGGCTGGGAGGCGGGCCGGGTGGCGTACGCCTGGGTCGAGCTGATGACGCGGCTCGGCTACGAGCGGTTCGGCGCGCAGGGCGGCGACTGGGGCTCGGGCATCTCCCGGGAACTGGGCCGCAGCCACCCCGAGCGCGTCATCGGCATCCATCTCAACCTCCTGCCCGGCGCGCAGGCCACCCGCGAGCCGACCGCCGAGGAACTGGCCGCGCTCGACCCCGCCGAGCGGGAGAACACGCTCGCCTCATGGCGGTCGTGGGCCGAGTGGAAGCGCGAGGGCACCGGTTACGCCGTCCTGCACTCCACCCGTCCGCAGACCCTGGCGTACGCGCTCACGGACTCGCCCGTCGGCCAACTCGCCTGGATCATCGAGAAGTTCCGGGAGTGGTCGGACTCGGCGGAGCGTCCCGAGGAAGCGGTGGACCGGGACCGGCTGCTGACGAACGTGATGCTGTACTGGCTGACCGGCACGGCCGGTTCGGCGGCCCGGATCTACTACGAACGGGCGCATGTCACCGGCGAGCGGATCGCCCGCCCCACTGAGCCGTCCACCGCGCCGACGGCGGTGGCCGTCTTCCCGGCCGAGATTCAGAAGCCGCTGCGGCACAGGGCCGACCGCACGGAGAACATCGTGCGCTGGACCGAGTTCGACCGGGGCGGCCACTTCCCGGCGATGGAGGAGCCCGACCTGCTGGTGGGCGACGTGCGGGCGTTCTTCCGGCAGTTGCGGGAGGACTCTGCCTTCGGCTGATCTGCCACGGGCAGAGAACACGGTCATCGGCGTCGTTCGCGGTCAACAGTGGGGTCGAGGCATCCCCACCACCACGAGGAGATCCGATGACTCCACTTTCCGTGCTCGCGCCCCGGGCCGAGGAGGGCGACACCCCACCGACCCGCTTCGACGACCATCTCGCCGCCCAGCTCCTGGCGCAGCGGATCGTCCTGCTGGGCACCCAGGTCGACGAGGTCTCCGCGAACCGGGTCTGCGCACAGCTGCTGATCCTGTCCGCCGAGGACCCGCGCACCGACATCGCCCTGTACATCAACAGCCCGGGCGGGTCGGTGCACGCGGGCCTCGCGATCTACGACACCATGCGGCTGATCCCCAACGACGTCTCGACGCTCGCCATGGGGTTCGCGGCCAGCATGGGCCAGTTCCTGCTCAGCGTCGGCGCGGCGGGCAAGCGGTACGCGCTGCCGAACGCGCGCGTGATGATGCACCAGCCGTCGGCCGGGATCGGCGGCACCACGGCGGACATCGAGATCCAGGCGGAGAACCTGGACTTCACCAAGCGGACCATCGAGCGGATCACCGCCGAGCACACCGGCCAGACCCCGGAGACCATCTCCCGGGACGGCGACCGGGACCGCTGGTTCACGGCCGAGGAGGCCAGGGAGTACGGCATGGTGGACCGGGTGGTGGAGTCGCTCGCCGACGTCCGCCCGGCCTCGACGCGGCGACGGGCGGGGCTGTGACCATGGGGACCTACACGATTCCGAACGTCGTCGAGCGCACCCCGCAGGGCGAGCGGTCCTACGACGTGTACAGCCGGCTGCTGTCGGAGCGGATCATCTTCCTCGGCACCGAGATCGACGACGGCGTCGCCAACGTCGTCATCGCGCAGCTCCTCCACCTGGAGTCGGCGGCCCCGGAGAGCGAGATCGCGATCTACCTCAACTCCCCCGGTGGATCGTTCACTTCGCTGATGGCGATCTACGACACGATGACGTACGTACAGGCGCCGGTCTCGACGGTCTGCGTCGGACAGGCGGCGTCCACGGCGGCCGTGCTGCTGGCCGGCGGGGATCCCGGCCGCCGGTTCGTGCTGGAGCACGCGCGCGTGCTGCTCGGCCAGCCGGCCAGCGGCGGACGCCAGGGCACGGTGTCGGACCTGGCGCTCCAGGCCAAGGAGATGGTCCGCGTCCGCGCCCAGGTGGAGGAGGTCCTCGCCCGCCACACCCGCCACGGCCTCGCCACCCTGCGCGCCGACATGGACCGCGACAAGGTGTTCACGGCGCCGGAGGCGGTGGCCTACGGGCTGGCCGACGAGGTGCTGGGCCGCCGCCGGGTCTGAATCCGGCCCGTCCTCAGGCCGCCAGGCAGAGACCGTCGTACGACGAGTTGGACGTCGTACGGCTGCGGCGGGAGTGCCCGCTGCCGAGCCGTACGAGTTCCCCCTGGGCCCGGGCCAGCAGGTCGCCGAGGCTCAGTCCGAGGGCGTGGGCGGCGGCCGCGAGAACCTCCGAGGAGGCCTCCTTGCGGCCCCGCTCCACCTCCGACAGATACGGCATGGAGATCCGCGCCTCGTCGGCGACGTCCTTCAACGTGCGCTCCTGGGACTGGCGTTCGCGGCGCAGCACGTCGCCGACCAGGTCGCGCAGGAGGGGCTCCCGGGGTGCGGCGGGCCGCTCGGGGGCGGGGCGCAGCGGGATCACGCGGGCTTCGTCGGAGGCCGGACTCGGCGCGGGCTTCGGCACATGGTTGCTCACCGTCCCAGCCTAGGAGCCGGCGCCGCCGGGGGAAGGCTCCGGCGTTCCGCTCTCGGTGAAGTGCACGGCGGCCGACGGTGGTTTTCCGCCACTCTCCTCATCCGGAAGGCATGCCTCGGCGAAGTCCGGGTAACCGCCCCTGGGAGAACACGTCGAAGACAGCATGAAGACACCATGTCCAACCGTGACTTCGTGGGGAGAGGTAATGCACACCGCCGTGAAGGGGTCGCAGGC
This sequence comes from Streptomyces vulcanius, assembly GCF_042653945.1. NCBI lineage: Bacteria > Bacillati > Actinomycetota > Actinomycetes > Kitasatosporales > Streptomycetaceae > Streptomyces > Streptomyces vulcanius. The sequence continues at coordinate 72,240 of NZ_JBHSFK010000009.1, forward strand.
AAAGACCGTAGAGGACACCGCCAGGACCAGCACGGGTGACGCGTCGTTGCCGGGCATCGAGGACCCCCGGAGCGTGGCTCCGCGCGACGCACGGGAGTTGTCCCGCCAGTTCTTCCAACGGCTTGCCGAGGTCGAGGAGGGCACGCCCGAGCACCAGTACGCGCGCAACACCCTCATCGAGATGAACATGTCCCTGGTGCGCTTCGCGGCCGGACGCTTCCGTGGTCGCGGGGACGACATGGAGGACATCGTCCAGACCGGGATGATCGGTCTGATCAAGGCCATCGACCGGTTCGAGATCTCGCGCGAGGTGGAGTTCACGTCCTTCGCGCTGCCGTACATCGTCGGTGAGATCAAGCGTTTCTTCCGGGACACCACCTGGGCCGTGCACGTACCGCGCCGGCTCCAGGAGCTGCGTGTGGAGCTGGCGAAGGCCCGTGACGAGCTGGCCGGCCGGCTCGACCGGGAACCGACCGTGGCGGAACTGGCCACGTTGATGAACCTCTCGGAGGACGAGGTGGTCGAGGCGCAGGTCGCCGCCAACGGCTACAACTCCTCGTCGCTGGACGCGGCGCTCACCGGCGACGGACCGGAGAACGGCGAGGCGGTCCTGGCGGACTTCATCGGTGTGGAGGAGAACGGGCTGCGGCTCGTCGAGGACTTCCAGTCGCTGGCCCCGCTCATGGCCGAGCTCAGCGAGCGCGACCGGCAGATCCTGTGCCTGCGGTTCGTGGAGGAGGCCACGCAGGCGGAGATCGGCGAGCGGCTCGGCTGCTCGCAGATGCATGTGTCCCGGCTGATCAAGCGGATCATCTTCCGGCTGCGCGAGGGGATGCTGGGCGAGCTGGGCTGCGCCTGACGAGAGTCCGCTGCGTCCGACCGCCTGACGGCCTCTCGAGGGTCAGGCGGTCAGACGCAGCAGGGCGCGGACGCGCTTGCCGACCGGCACGCGCTCGGCGGTGACCTCCGCGGCCAGCGCGTGCACGATCTCCAGACCGTGCCGGCCGATGCGCCGGGGGTCCTTCGGGAACCGCAGGGGCAGCGCGTCGCTGCTGTCGTAGACACAGACGCTCACGGCGTCTTCGGTTCCCTCCAGCTCCAGGATGTACGGCCCGTTGCTGTGCCGGTCGGCGTTGGTGACCAGTTCGCTGACGACCAGCAGCACCTCGCCGCCCGCGCGTTCGCCTATGCGTGCGCACCACTCGGTCCTGAGCTGCTCGACGAAGTGCGCGGCGAAGCTGCGGGCCTCGGCGATGCACCCGGGTTCACCGGTGTAGTGCGCCGCTCTCCGCAACGGTTCCACGGGGACGTCGAAGCCGGTCGTTGTCACTGCCCCGTCCAGGTGTTCGATCATGCGTATCTCTCTGAGAAGCCGGACTGGCCGGACGCTGCTGCACCTCTCCTCGTACCCCGTCCCGCGCCGCACAGTCCTGAGGCTCCTCACACCGCCGGTGAGCCCGGGGAGGACGGGACGTCGGAGAGGACCGGCGGCGACCCGCTCAGCGTGTCGGCGGACTCCGGCGCCGACGCGGAGCCGGGGGACTCGGGCGAGGCCGGGGACGGCGCCGACGACGGGGCCGACGACGGAGGCGCAGACGGAGACTCGGGCGGAGACGGGGTGGACGGCGATTCGGAGCTCGGCGAGGACGAGGGCGGCTCGGAGCCCGGCGAGCTGGGGCGCGACGGGGTCGGGGTCGAAGGACTGGTCGACGCGGACGGGGTCGTCACCGTCACGGACGGCGTGGGCTTGGCCGGCGGACGGGTGGGCCGGTCCTGGTGGCCTCGCGTGTCGCCCGGATGGCGGGCGAACCAGTGGTGGGCGTTGTCGGGGTCGTAGAGGACGAACTCCTTCACCGGCTTGGCGGCGGGCTGGACCACGACGACGTTCGAGGAGCTGTACGACGGCCAGGTGTCGCCGGTGCGCTCGAGCGGCTTCTGCTGCAGGACGGGCTTGGTGAGCGGGTTGCCGCAGGCGCAGCGCACGCGCGGCAGGCCGTGCGCGTCGACGAGGACGGCGGTGCCCGCCTGCAGGACGGCCTGGTAGGTGGTCACGGCGCCGTCGCGGTAGCCGTGGTTGGTGACCCAGGTGTCCATGCGCAGCTGTACGGGGGTGAGGGAGCGCAGATAGGCGGGGACGCCCTCGGGCCGGACGCCGGCGACGGAGGCGAACGCGCGGTTCCTGGCGGGGGCCTCGCGCAGGAAGGTGATCTGTTTCTCCACGTCGCAGCTGGCGACCTTGCGGGTACCGCCGTAGACACCGGCGGCCCCGCCGTCGACGGCCTGGACGGCGTTCCGCGCGGTCTCGCCCGGGGTGTGCGCCGGGGCGGTGGAGGCGGGCGCGGCGGAACTGTCGGTGGCGGTGCTCTCGGTGAACGGGTCGGGGCCGGTCTTGGCCGCGGCCTGCGTGAAGATCTTGCCGCTGCCGGGGGAGGACACCGAGGAGGAGCCGCCTCCGCCAGGGAGGGTGAGGACGAGGGCGAGGGCGACCGCGGCGACGACGGCGGTGGCGAGCAGGGCGACCCTCGGTGCGGACTTCCACCACGCCCGGCCGGGCTCCGGTCCGGGCTCGGGCGCACCGCCGCCCGGCGGGCCACCGCCCGAGGAGCCACCGCCCGAGGAGCCGCCGGACGAGGAGCCGCCCGACGAGTCGCCCGGAGGTGGCGTGGAGGGCGGCGGTTCCGAGGGTGGCTGCGAGGGACCCGACAGGGGGCCTGAGGGCGGTCCTGTGGGACGGCCGGAGGACGGAGGTTCGGCGCTCACATGCTCTCCCGTGCTCTTCGGAACGTACTCTTCCGATTGTGTGCCCCGGTCGGGTGTCACCCGCAAGCCGGACGCGGACGGACCCGCTCGACGGGCGGCGGGCCGCCGCCCTGCTTAGCGTGGCAGGGTGAGCGCGCACACCCCCTCCGACCAGGCAGTCGTCCGTCATGGCTGGGTCCGGGCGATCGTCGTGGCGCTGGCCGGGCTGATCGCCATGTCGGTCGTGGCCGCGCTCGGTCTGTGGGCGGCGGGGGCCGCCGACCTGCCCGAGGGGGCGTTCCCGAGGGTGGTCGCGGCGACCGTCGTCACGGCCGTCGGCGGCACCGTGAAGCTGTCGGGCAGCGCGGGCCCGCTCGCCGGTACGAAGGCCGGTCTCACGGTGGTGCCGCTGTCCGTCACGCTGGTCGGGGCGCTGGTCACCGCGGCCGGGTTTCTGCGCCCGCTGCGGCACCGGGCGGTGGCGAGCGCGCGGGAGCTGGCCGGCTGGGCGGCGCGGATCGCCGTGGCGTGGCTGCTCGGACTGCTGGGTCTGGCCCTCGCGGCCCGGCAGACGTTCCAGCTCTCCCTCGGTGACGACACGCTGAGCGACCTGGGCGATCTGTTCGGCGTCCGCCCGGAGGTCGGCTTCACCACGGATGTGCCGCTCACACTCCTTGTCGGGCTGCTGTGGCTGGCCGGGGTGCTGGCGCTGGCGCTGCTGGTCTCGCGCGGGGCGCCGCTGCCGGCCCGGCTGCTGCGCTTCCAGGAGTCGGTGCGGCCCGCCGCGTACGCGATGGTCGCGCTGCTGCTGGCGTACGTCGCCCTCGGGCTGCTCGTCGCGCTGGTCGTGGCGGTGACGCGCGGTCACGCCCGGGAGACCCTGGCGCTGGTCCTGCTGGGTCTGCCGAACCTGGTGTGGCTGGTGTTCACCCTCGGGCTCGGTGTGACCTGGACCGGCCGGGTGGAGGGTCCCTTCGGGCTGCCCATGCCGCACGCGCTGGACGAGGTGCTGCGCGGCAAGGACACCGCCACGCTGAACCTGGGCAGCCTGGCCGAGTACGACGGCCGGGTGTGGTGGCTGATCGTCGTGGAAGCGGTGCTGCTGCTGGGAGCCGCGTTCGTGATGGCGGCCCGGTCACCGGCCGGGATCCGGGCCTGGTGGCACGCCGTGCACATGGCGGTGGCGCTGATGCTCACAGTGCTGGCGGTCTGTCTGACGGGCCGGATCGACGCGCGCTACGGCCTGAGCGTGCTCGGCATCAACGACCTGGCCGGCCTGGCCGGAGAGCTGTTCCTCCACCCGGAGGTGTGGTCCGCGCTCGGTCTCGCCGCGCTGTGGGGCCTGGCCACCGGCTTCCTGGGCGCCCTGTCGGCCCGACCGGTACACCGGCGCGGCGAGACGACACCGCGTTGACGGCGGGGATCCCGGGCATGACAGGGTGCGGGGCATGACACTCTCTCTCGAAGACCGCCTGGCCATCACGGAGTTGATCGCCCTGCACGGTCATCTGGTCGACGACGGCGCGCTGGACCGCCTCGCCGAGGTGTTCACCGCGGACGTGGTCTACGACCTCTCCGACTTCGGCCAGGGCACCCTCACCGGCCCGGACGCAATCCGGGAGGCGGCCCTGGCTCACGGCGCCGCGAACCCGGTGGCGCACCATGTCACCAACGTGGTCGTCGAGCGGCCGGACGGTGGTGAGGTCCGCGTCCGCTCCAAGGGGATCGGTGTCCGGGCGGACGGCTCGTGCGGTTCCGTGACCTACGAGGACACCGTGGTGCGCGTCGGGGGTTCCTGGCGTATCGCCCACCGGAGCGTGCTGGCCAGGCGGGTTCCGCTGGGCGGAGCGGGTCAGGGCTGAGGGGTGCGGAAGACCGGGCGGGCCCAGTCCGGGGGCGGTCGTGGCGCGTCCGGGCGGCGCACCGGCCGGGTCGCGGGATGGGCGGTGCCGGGTTCGGCGCGGGCGGCCGTGCGCAGGGCCGTCACAAAGGCGAGGCAGGTGGGGTGGCGGGCGTCGGGGGCCTTGGCGAGGGCCCGGGTGAAGACGGCGTCGACCGCGGTCGGCAGATCGGGGCGGGCGCCGGTCAGCGGGGGCGGCTCGTCCTGCTGGTGGGCCCAGAGCAGTGCCATGTCCTCCTCGCGGCGGAACGGCGGATGCCCCGCCAGGGTCTCGTAGACGACGCACGCGAAGCCGTAGACGTCGCAGCGGCCGTCGACCGGACGCCCGGAGATCTGCTCGGGCGCGACGTAGTCGAGGGTGCCGACGAACTGGCCGACCGAGGTGAATCCGGTCAGTGACAGGGACTTCTTGGTGAGGCCGAAGTCGGTGAGGTAGACGTGCTCGGGGTGGTCGCTGTCGGTGCCGGGCGCGACCAGGATGTTGCCGGGCTTGACGTCCCGGTGGACCAGGCCGTGCTCGTGGGCCGCGTCCAGCGCGGAGGCGACCTGCGCGGCGATACGCAGGGCCGTCGGCAGCGGCAGCGGTCCCTGCCGGTCGAGAAGGTGGCGCAGGTCGCTGCCCGCGACGTAGCGCATGGCGATGTAGAGCACGCCGTCGGCCTCGTCGGCCTCGAAGACGGGCACGATGTGCGGGTGGTCGATCGCCGCGGCGGCCCGGGACTCGTGGCTGAACCGCTTGCGGAAGGTGTCGTTGCGGGCCAGTTCGGGGGCGAGCAGTTTCAGCGCGACGGTGCGGTCCAGGCGCAGGTCACGGGCGCGGAAGACGACGGCCATGCCGCCGCGGCCGATCTCGCGCTCGATGCGGTAGCCCGCGATCTGTCTGCCGACCAGTTCGGAGGGGCTGCCGGAGAAGGCGCCGATGGACATCAGGGACCGCCGCGGCCCCGGTCGGAGGGGACGACCTGGGTGGGGCTGTGCCCGCGGTCGGCCGCCGCCCCTGGGGCCCGGTCGGTGGCGTAGGTGCTCAGACGGGTGCCGTCGCCGTAGACCCAGCGGCCCTGGGCGGGGTCGTACAGCCACACGGACTCGCCCTCGACGACCACGCCGATCCGCAGGCCCTGGGTACGGCGGCGGAAGGACTCGCCGTCGAGGCCTGCGCCGGCCAGGTCCTCCACCGCCGCCCGGTAGCGCGCGAGGGCCTCCTCGGCACGGGCGAGGAGGGGACGCGGGTCGGCGCCGGGTGAGTCGGGGCCGTCGGCGGCGGGCGGGTCCTGTGGAACGGCGACGAGAAAGCGACCGTCCACCCAGGCCTCCCAGCCGTTGGCGCACAGCACATGCCCCCAGTCCCCGCGCCGCTCCACCAGCTGGACGGGCAGCAGCGCGTCGAGGGGGACGGTGGGGCGGGCGGGGTCGGGGGCCTCCCAGGCGGGCATGCCCTGCTGGGGGACGACGTGCGTGGGCCGGAAGCCGGGGGTCGTCATCGGCCGCTCCCCGCAGTCGTCGCCGTCTTCGCCTCGGGCGCAGTCGTGGCCGTCGGTGCAGTCGTCCCCGTCGTCGCCGTCGTCGCCGTCATGGGGCTGCCTCCTACTTCCGCATCACGACGGGTTCGCGCCGGCGCAGCAGCCGGGCGACGGCGTACCCGAAGACGACGGAGAGCACGACCAGCATGCCCACGTCCAGCAGCCACACCCCGGCCGAGTGCTCGAAGAGCGGGTCGTCGGTGAGGTCCCCGGGCACGATCCGGGAGAGGCCGATCGTGCCGGCCATCGCGCCGAGCGCCCAGCGCGAGGGCACCAGCCAGGACAGCTGCGCCAGGCCGGGCACGTCGTCAAGTTTCAACAGGGCGCCGCAGAACACCACTTGGACGATGGCGAGCAGCACCAGGAGCGGCATCGTGACCTCCTCCTTGCGTACCAGCGCGGAGACCAGCAGGCCGAGCATCATCGCGGTGAACGCCAACAGGGCCACGGCGACGGTGATTTCGACAAGGGGCGGCATCAACACGCCCTCGTCACCCGGTGCGTTGAGGTCGACGCCGAGCAGGGCGACGAGGGTGAGGACGACGGCCTGCGCGACGGTCACCGTGCCGAGGACGACGACCTTGGACATCAGGTACGCCGATCTGGACAGGCCGACGGCCCGCTCCCGCCGGTAGATCACCCGTTCCTTGACGATCTCGCGCACGGCGTTCGCCGCGCCGGTGAGGACGCCGCCGACGCACAGGATCAGCAGCGCGTTCATCGCCGTGTCCCGGGTCAGCTGACCGCCCGCGAGGGCCCGGGCCATGGCTCCCATGACGAACGGCAGGGCGACCATGATGACCAGGAAGGTGCGGTCGGCGCTCAGCGCGGCGGTGTAGCGGCGGACCAGGGTGGAGAGCTGGGCGCTCCAGCTGCGCGGCCGGGGCGGCGGCAGCATGATCACCGGGCCCTCGCGGGGCAGCAGGGGCTGTGCGCTGGAGTTGACGACGTAGTGCCGGTGGAACGGCGAGTCGCGGTACTCCCCCGCCCAGTCCCGGTCCTGGTCCCGTTCGAACGCCTCGAACGCCGCGGGCCACTGACGGAAGCCGAAGAAGGCGAGGGCGTCGTCGGGCGGGCCGTAGTAGGCGACCTTGCCGCCGGGGGCGAGGACGAGCAGACGGTCGCAGACGTCGAGGCTGAGGACGCTGTGCGTGACGACGATGACGGTACGGCCGTCGTCCGCGAGGCCGCGCAGCATGTGCATGACGGAGCGGTCCATGCCGGGGTCCAGGCCGGAGGTCGGCTCGTCGAGGAAGAGCAGCGAGGGCTTGGTGAGCAGTTCCAGGGCCACGCTGACCCGCTTGCGCTGACCGCCGGAGAGACTGTGCACGGCCTGGCCCGCGCGCTGTTCGAGGCCCAGTTCGCGGATGACCTCCGCGACCCGCTCGCGGCGCTCGGCCCGGGCGGTGTCCTGCGGGAAGCGCAGTTCGGCGGCGTAGGCGAGGGCGGCGCGCACGGTGAGCTGGGCGTGCAGGATGTCGTCCTGCGGGACCAGTCCGATGCGCTGGCGCAGCTCGGCGTAGTCGCGGTAGAGGTCGCGGCCGTCGTAGACGACGGTGCCGTGGCCGGCGGGGCGCTGGCCGGTGAGGGCGCCGAGCAGGGTGGACTTCCCGGCGCCGCTCGGCCCGACGACCGCGAGCAGGCACTTCTCGCCCACCGGGAACGACACGTCGTCGAGGAGCACCTTGCGCCCGTGGTCGACGGCGACGGTGAGCTCCTGGACGTCGAGGGAGACCTCGCCGGTGTCGACGTACTCCTGCAGCTCATCCCCGACCAGGCAGAACGCCGAGTGGCCGATGCCGACGATGTCACCGGGGCCGATCGGGGCGGCGGTGACCGGCAGGCCGTTGAGGTAGGTGCCGTTGTGGCTGCCGAGGTCGGCGATCTCGTAGCCGCCGTCGGGCCGGGCGCGCAGCTCGGCGTGCCGGCGGGAGACGCTGAGGTCGTCGACGACCAGGTCGTTGTCGGCGGCGCGGCCGATGCGGACGGTGCGGGTCGGCAGCGGCCGTACGTTGGTGGGCTGTTTGAAGGTGCCGGTCCTGGCCGGCATCGAGACGGCGGAGGGGCGCTCCGGGGCGGGCGGGGGGCGGCCGGAGAGCACGGCGCACGGGCCGTCGGAGGGGCTGCCGAAGCGGATCACGGTGCCGGGGCCGACGTCCCACTCCTGGACGCGGCGGCCGTCGGCCCAGGTGCCGTTGGTGCTGTCCTCGTCTGCGAGGGTCCAGTGGTCGCCGTCGGGCCGCAGCACCGCGTGGTGCCAGGAGACCCGGGCGTCGTCGATCACGATGTCACTGAACGGGTCCCGGCCGACGTGGTAGTCGTGGCCCGGCGTCATCACCGTGGCGCCCGACTCGGTCTCCAGCACGAGTTCGGGCGCAGTCGGGGCGACACGCCGCTCCACCATGCCCGAATTCTATCGATTGGCTCCTTTGGCTGCCCGGTGAGGCGGAGCCTGCGGCCTCATCCGACCGGCACGACCAGTGCGGGGACCGTCCGCTGCATGCGCAGTGCGTCGACGGACTCGGCGAGCAGTTCGTACTCGGTGGTCTCGTCGCTGACGGCGATCCGCACCAGCCGTCCGCCGGCGAGTTCGTCGGCCACCAGTTCCTGCTGGTTCATGTCGGCGCACCAGGCGCGGAGCAGGGCGGGCACATCGGGGACGGAGTCGGCGACCGGCACCAGGGCGCCCGCCGGGACACTCCCGCCCTCGGGCAGCGGATCGAGCCGTTCGGCCATCCAGGAGGCACGGTCCCGCAGCCACCACAGCGCGAGCGCCAGCGTCGGCGCCCGGTAGGTGCCGAGCGGTACACCGATGCGCCGGCCGTCGCAGACGCCGTACGCGGTGACATGGCACAGGAATTCGTCGTGCACGTCCCTCTCCCCCGGGGCTCGCTTGCCGGCAGTTCCTCACTCTCCGTGCGGCTCCTGTGGGGTGAACAACCCCTGGGTGACGAGTATGTTCACTTCTAAAACAGTGTCACCACGTCTTTCCGGCCAGCCTGTTGACGTATTCACACCAACTTCGGGCCCGATTCCGGCCCAGATACGGCGTGTAACCGGACGACACAGTGCGTTTACCCTGGTCGACGGTAAGTAACGACTACGGAGCGTGATGGCCGGATCGCGACACGGCAGCGGGGAATACCGACGCTCGCGGTGGTCTGCCGGGGGACAGACCGACCCGCGAGCGGAGGAATCACGCACCCGAACTCCGTCGCCGTACGGCCGACGGAACGGCTCAGCCGTTGACGACCGCGTCGATGCGGGCCAGTTCCTCGGCGTCGAAGTCCAGGTTGGCGAGGGCGCCGACGCTGTCCTCGATCTGGCGGGCGCTGCTCGCGCCGACCAGCGCCGAGGTCACCCGGCCGCCGCGCAGCACCCAGGCCAGGGCGAGCTGGGCCAGGGACTGACCGCGGGACTTCGCGATGTCGTCGAGGGCGCGCAGCTTGCCGACGAGCTCCTCGGTCAGCGCGTCGGAGTTCAGGAACGGGCTGTCGCTCGCCGCGCGGGAGCCCTCGGGGATGCCGTCGAGGTAGCGGGAGCTCAGCACGCCCTGCTCCAGCGGGGAGAAGACGATCGAGCCGACCTGGAGCTCGTCGAGCGCGTCCAGCAGGCCCCCGCTCTCGGGGCGGCGGTCGAGCATCGAGTAGCGCGGCTGGTGGATGAGGAGCGGGGTGCCCAGCTCGCCGAGGATACGGGCGGCCTCCCGGGTCTGCTCGGCCGAGTAGTTGGAGACGCCGACGTAGAGCGCCTTGCCCTGCTGGACGGCGGAGTGCAGAGCCCCCATCGTCTCCTCGAGGGGAGTCTCCGGGTCGGGGCGGTGCGAGTAGAAGATGTCGACGTAGTCCAGGCCCATCCGGGTCAGGCTCTGGTCGAGCGAGGACAGCAGGTACTTGCGCGAGCCCCACTCGCCGTACGGGCCGGGCCACATCAGGTAGCCGGCCTTGGTGGAGATGACCAGCTCGTCGCGGTAGGGCGCGAAGTCGGCCTTCAGCGCCTCGCCCAGCGCGGACTCGGCGGCGCCGGGCGGCGGACCGTAGTTGTTGGCCAGGTCGAAGTGGGAGACGCCGAGGTCGAAGGCGCGGCGCAGGATGTCCCGCTGCGTCTGGACCGGGCGGTCCGGGCCGAAGTTGTGCCACAGTCCGAGCGACAGCGCGGGGAGCTTCAGACCGCTGCGTCCGGTGCGCCGGTAGGGCATGTCCGCATAACGGTCGGGGTGAGCGGTGTACAACGCGACTCCAGGAAGATCGGTTTCGGGTACCAGAACCGTTACCCACTCTGGCCCGACCTGCCGGTAGTGGTCCAACAGAAGAATCCGATGGAATTCAGTGGACGCGCTTCTCAATGGTTAGTCTCCGGGTCATGGAACTGCGCCACCTCCAGCATTTCGTCGCCGTCGCCGAGGACCAGCACTTCACCCGGGCCGCCGAGCGGCTCATGGTGTCCCAGTCGGGCCTCTCGGCGTCGATCAGGGCGCTGGAGCGGGAGCTGCGGGCGCCGCTGTTCGTACGGACCACCCGGCGGGTGACGCTGACGGAGGCGGGCCGGGCCCTGCTGGGCGAGGCGGAGCGGATCCTGGCGCAGGTGCGGGCGGCGCACGAGGCGGTGGCGGCCGTGCAGGGCGTGGTGCGCGGCACGCTCTCGGTGGGCACCGAGCAGTGCATCGCCGGGGTGGACGTGGCGGGGCTCCTCGCGGCGTTCCGGCGGGCGCATCCCGACGTGGAGATCCGGCTGCGGCAGACCGGCTCGGGCGCGCTGGGCGAGGAGGTGGCGGCCGGCCGCCTCGACCTGGCCTTCGCCTACCGCACCCAGGCGGACAGCGACCAGCTGCGCTGCGTACCGCTGGCCAGTGAGCCGATGTACGTGCTGTGCCATCCCGACCACCGGCTGGCCGAGGGCGCCGCCGTGGTGACGCCCGAGGACGTCGCCGGTGAGGTGTTCGTCGACTTCCACCCGGACTGGGGGCCGCGCCGCGCCACGGACACCGCGTTCGCCGCGGCGGGCGTGGACCGTACGGTCGCGCTGGAGGTCAACGACGTGCACAGCCTTCTGGACCTGGTGGGTGAGAACCTCGGCGTCGCCGTCGTACCGCGGCACTTCCGGCACAAGCGGGAGACGCTCAGCGCACTGCCGCTGAAGGACACCGGCGGCGTCGGCTACGAGACGGTCGCGCTGCTGCCGCCCGCACGGGCCACCAGTCCTGCCGCCCGGGCGTTGATGGCCCTGCTGGAACCGGAAACGGGGGGCGCGTGAGCGGCGGGTGGGTCATGGTGGACGTATGCATGCGAAGGACATCCTCATCGACGGCTACGGCCGCATCCAGGACGAGGTCCACGCCGCCGTCGAGGGCCTGGACCCCGACGGCCTCAACGCCCTCCCCACCGCCGCGACCAACTCCGTCGCCTGGCTCGTCTGGCACCTCACGCGCGTGCAGGACGACCATGTCGCGGACGCCTTCGACCTCGATCAGGTGTGGCTGACCCAGAACTGGGAGAAACGGTTCGGCCTCGATCTGCCACCGCACGACACCGGGTACGGGCACAGCCCCGCGCAGGTCGCGAAGGTGCGGGTCGCCGACGGTGAGCTGCTCATCGGCTACTACGACGCCGTACACGAGCGCACGCTCCAGTCGCTGCGCGCACTGACCGCGGCGGACCTGGAGCGGGTGGTGGACGTCCGCTGGGATCCACCGGTCACGCTGGGCGTACGGCTGGTGAGCGTCCTGTCCGACGATCTGCAGCACGTCGGACAGGCCGCCTACGCGCGCGGGCTGCTTCAGAGCGCGGCGTAACCCGGGAGCACGACGTCCTCGACGAGGGCCCTGCGCTCGTCGAACGGGATGAACGCGCTCTTCAGGGCGTTCACCGTGACCGTGCGCAGGTCCTCGACGGTCCAGCCCGCCTCCGTCACCAGGAGTTCCATCTCGCGGGTCATCGTGGTGCCCGAGACCAGCCGGTTGTCGGTGTTGAGGGTGACCCGGAAGCCGAGGTCCTTGAGCGTGGTGATCGGGTGCTCGGCCATGGAGGTCGCCGCGCCGGTCTGGAGGTTGGAGGTGGGGCACATCTCCAGCGCGACCCGGCGGTCCCGCACCCAGCCGGCGAGCCGGCCGAGCTTGCCGTCCACGATGTCGTCGGTGATCCGTACCCCGTGCCCGATGCGCTGGGCCCCGCACACCTGGAGCGCCTGGTGGATGCTGGGCAGACCGTGGGCCTCGCCGGCGTGGATGGTGAACGGGACGTTCTCGCGGCGCAGGTGCTCGAAGGCGTCCAGGTGGTCGGCGGGCGGGAAGCCGTCCTCGGCGCCGGCGATGTCGAAGCCGACGACACCCGCGTCCCGGAAGGCGACCGCGAGGTCGGCGGTGGCTCGGGTGCGGTCGAACATCCGCATGCCGCACAGCAGCGTGCCGACGCGGACCGGTGCCCCCGCGGCGGCGGCCTTCGCCATTCCGGCCGCGAGGCCCTCCTGCACGGTCTCGACGACCTCGGACAGGGCCAGTCCTCCCTGGAGCATCAGCTCGGGGGCGTACCGCACCTCCGCGTAGACGACCCCGTCCGCCGCGAGGTCGAGGACGTACTCCTCGGCGGTGCGCAGCAGGCCCTCACGGGTCTGCAGCACCGCGAGGGTGTGCTCGAAGGTGGCGATGTAGCGCACCAGGTCACCGGAGTTGGCGGCCTCGACGTACCAGGCGGCCAGCTCGTCGGGGTCGGTGGTGGGCAGCGTGTGCCCGACGGCCTCGGCGAGTTCGACGACGGTGGCGGGGCGCAGGCCGCCGTCGAGGTGGTCGTGCAGGACGGCCTTGGGGAGCCTGCGGAGGGTGTCGGTGCCGATGCGGGGGGCGGTCATGTGCGTCGTGTCTTTCTCGGGCTCAGGCGGTGGTGGCGGGTCTTTCCCGGGCTCAGGCCGGGGTGGCGGGCTGGAGCAGGTCCCAGCGGTTTCCGTACAGGTCCTGGAAGACGGCGACGGAGCCGTAGGGCTCGTGGCGGGGCTCCTCCAGGAAGGTCACGCCGGCGGCGCTCATCCGGGCGTGGTCGCGGGCGAAGTCCTCGGTGTGCAGGAAGAACCCGACGCGGCCGCCGGTCTGGTCGCCGATCCGGGCCCGCTGGGCGTCGCCCTTGGCGCGCGCGAGCAGCAGCCCGGTGCCCTGCTGATGGGCGCCGGGCCGCACGACGACCCACCGCGAGCCGTCGGGGCGCGGCTCGTCCTCGGCGAGCCCGAACCCGAGTGCCTCGGTGTAGAAGCGGATCGCCTCGTCGTAGTCGTCGACGACGAGGGCGACCAGGGCGATGTGCGACATCGGAACCCTTTCGGAAGCCGCGGAGGGGTGATTGACGGGAGAGGTTATACGTAAAACGTAAGGGACGCCAATCGTTGCCCGAGGCCGGGGCGCAGGCCTGTGGAGCGCAGCGGAGTGCACGGGGCCATGACCCCAGGCGGGGGCCGAACCGAGCTTGATGGTGACCCGCCAGGCGAAGCCGTCCGGGTCGGGGAGAGCGTCGGTCCGCTCGTCGAGGGCCGGGAAGGTGCGGGCGGGCAGCCCGTACAGCCCGTCGAGACGGTTGAGGATCGGCTTACGACTGCTCCTGGAAGGGAAAGAGGTGCGCTTCCGACGTCCTGACGCCCGCAGTTCCACCAACGGGGACTGACAACGCCCGTCGGCAGGGCCGGGGTTGGGGCCGTCGTCACCTCGGATGCCGAGCTCAGCAGGCCACCGTCTCCTCGCACCTGCGCAGGGCCTCGCGGACGTCGCGGCTCCAGGGACGGGGGGTCGGGGGCGTGGCCGTGGAGACGGTGTGGACGGGGGTTTCCCGACGCTCGGGGAGGGGACCGGGGCTGGTGCGACGACGGTCGCCGGCGGCCTGCGTGCCATGGGTGACGGCCTCCTCCACCATCTCGGCCAAGTCGCCGTTCGGGAGGGGGAGTTCCAGGTCGTCGTCCACGAAGCCGACCACGGCCGATATGTACTCAACGAGCGCCCGCAGCGGCTCGGGCAGTCCGCGCCGGCCGCGTCGCAGGCCCCTGAGCACGTGCAGTGCGGCGGCGATCTCCCGTTCGGTGGCCTCCCGGCCGAGCGTGGCGGGGGTGACCTCCGTCTGGCGCAGCCACCAGTCGGCCTCCAGGTCCTCCCCCAGCGAGCGGTGGAGCAGATGGAGGCAGTACGCGGAGACGGTGTCGGAGGCGCCGGCGCCGTACTGCCACCAGAAGCGGGCGCCGTCCTCGCAGCCGGCCAGGTAGAGGATGCCGCCGAGCAGCCGGGCACCGGGGGGCTCGGGCAGCGCGCTGTCGAGGAAGTTGCCGAGGTCCCGCAGCGCGCCGGCGCGGGACAGCAGCGCCTCGCACATCGCCCGCAGATCCCGGGCCGCGGGATGGGCTCCGGGGGACCGGGGACGGGACGGCACGGTGGTCTCGTCGGCGCCGGCCGCCACCCTGGCGGCGATCCTGGCCTCGGCGGCCTCGATGTCCGCGCGGCCGTAGGGGGCCGTGGGCACGAGCCGCGCCCCGGCCAGCAGGGTGTCGATGTCGGTCATCGGGTCGAAGGTCATGCCCGCTCCGCCTCCTCCTCGGCGCACGATGCGTAGATCTCCCGCAGCCGGCGCTTGGCGTAGCGCTCGGTGGAGCGCACACCGGCCTCCGTGATGCCCAGGTGGAACGCCACCTCGGCGGTGCTGTAGCCCTCGCAGAAGCGCAGCCGGATGACGTCCCGCTGCCGCTCGGGCAGGGCGGCGATCGCACGGAACAGCCGCAGGTTCTGCTCGATCACCTCGAAGGCGTCCTCGGCGCCCTGGAGGGTCACCGTCTCGAAGACGGCGGTGTCCATGAGCGTGGCACGCCGGCCACGGGCCCGGGCGTGGTCGATGACGCGGTTCTTCATGACCTGCCATGCGTAGGCGGCCGGGTTCTCGGTGCGCAGTATCCGGGGCCACTCGCGGGCGAGCTGGACGAACGCCTCGTCCACCGCCTCCTCGGCGTCGGCGAGGCAGCGCAGCCGGCGCTCGGCCTCACGGACGTAGCGCGGCCGGTGCATCTGGTGGAACGCGGCGAAGTCCAGGGGCAGTTTCTCCGGGGCCCGCGGGTCCCCGGTGGGGCGCGCCTGTTCCCGGGTCACCGATCGCCCCCGGGGAGCCGGTGGTCCATCTCACGGACCCCCACCCTCACGAGTGCGGCGGCGACCCGGCGCGCGAGCGTGACGACGCCGGGTCCGAAGACACGGAGGGCGAGCAGGGACAGTGCCACGTCCCGGGCGAGCTGTTCGAACTGGTCGTTCACGGACCCTTCGGTCCTTCCGCTGGGTGTTCGGGGCCCAGGGGCCCCGGAAGGCGACGGTTACACCTTCTGCCCCCCACGGCGTTCGGCGGAGGCGTTTCGTGCATGCCGGATTCGAAAGTCCGGCTGAATTGGCCGCTTCGGGCTACGGACCGGGCCGTTCCGGGCCAATACGTGTGTGGTTGCCGCCACTTGCCGGGCTACTCGGACCCGTTCACGACCGTTTCCGCTCGCGCGGTCTCAGCCGAGCGGCTTCGCCAGTACCGCCTTGCGGTGGCTGAACGTCTCGATGGAGTAGCGGCCGTGGTAGTTGCCCATGCCGCTCTCGCCGACTCCGCCGAACGGCAGGTCGGAGACGGTGAGATGGGCGAGCGGAAGGCCGAACCCGAGGCCGCCGGAGGAGGTTTCGGCGGCGATGCGGGCCCGCGTGGCGTCCGACTCGGTGAACACGTAGAGCGCGAGCGGCTTGTCGCGGTCGTTGACGAAGGCGATCGCCTCGTCGAGGCCGGACACCGTCACGATCGGCAGGATCGGGCCGAAGATCTCCTCCCGCATGACGGGCGACTTCGGGTCGACGTCGGCGAGGACGGTCGGCGCGATGTACTTGTCCGTACGGTCGGTGCCGCCGCCGACCACGGTCCGCCCGGATTCCAGCAGGCCGGTGAGCCGGTCGAAGTGGCGTTCGTTGACGATCCGGCCGTACTCCGGGGAACTCTGCGGGTCGGTGCCGTAGAGCGCCTCGACGGCACCGGTGAGGAGGGGTTCGAGGGCGGCGGCGGTCCGCGGGTCGGTGAGGACGTAGTCGGGGGCGACACAGGTCTGGCCCGCGTTGAGGAACTTGCCGCGGGCCAGCCGGTCGGCGACGACCGCGAGATCGGCGTCCCGGTCGACGAACACCGGGGACTTGCCGCCGAGTTCGAGGGTGACGGGGGTGAGGTGCTCGGCGGCGGCGCGCAGGACGATACGGCCGACGGTGCCGTTGCCGGTGTAGAAGATGTGGTCGAACCGCTCGGCGAGCAGGGCCGTGGTCTCCGGGACACCGCCCTCGACGACGGCGACCGTGTCGGTGTCCAGGTACGCCGGGAGCAGCCGGGCCAGGGCCGCGGAGGTGGCGGGCGCGAGCTCGCTGGGCTTCACGACCACCGTGTTGCCGGCGGCGAGGGCACCGACCAGCGGGGCGAGCAGCAGCTGGGCCGGGTAGTTCCAGGGGGCGATGACGAGGACGACGCCGAGGGGGTCGTACTGGGTCCAGGCGCTCGCGTCCGTGCCGAGGTGGGCGGGGACCGGGGCGGACTCCGGGCGCAGCCAGGCGTCGAGGTGGTCGAGGGTGTGATCGATCTCGCGGACGGTGAAGTCGATCTCGGTGCGGTAGGCCTCGGTGGAGCTCTTGCCCAGGTCGGCGTGGAGGGCGGCGGCGAGGTCGGCGCCCCGCTCGGTGAGCAGCGCGCGCAGCCTGCGCAGTTGGTCGGTGCGCCGGGCGACGGGCTTGGTGCGGCCGGTGCGGAAGGTGGCCCGCAGCCGGGCCACGACGTCGGCGGGCTGCTCGGTGGCGGTGGTCACGGTGCCTCGCTGGGGGGTGCGCGGGCCTTGTCGGCCCTGGGGTCGGTGGGGTGCGAGCGGTCGGCTCGGTGTATATGCCAACTATTCGCGGACCACCCTACATTCCCCCAGCCCCCGGCTACTTTCCGTGCCGGACCGGTCACACGCGCGTGGTGTCGTCCAGGTGCTGCGAGAGACGGTCCAGCAGAGCGCCCAGCAGTTCCTCGTCCGCCTCTCCCCCGGCGGGCCAGGCGGCCCGTACGGCCTTGTCGACGCGCCGCCAGTGGTCCTGACCGCGCGGGGTCAGGTAGGCCAGGATGCGGCGGCGGTCGAGAGGGTCCACGCGGCGGTGGACGAGGTTCTGGTCGACGAGGTGGTCGACCAGCTTGGTCAGCGTGGGCGGCGGCAGGAAGGCCGCCTCGGCGATGGCCGTCATGCGGTGGCCGGCGCCGTCGGAGAGCAGGGCGAGCACCCGCCACGTGTCCAGCGAGCAGCCCTCCTCCTCCAGCGCCGCCTGGAGCCGGCGCGCGGCGAGCCGCTCGGCCCGGGTGAGGAGTTGCATCAGGTCGTGCGGTCTGCGAGGAGTCGAGGAGGTGGGCATCCAGTCCGCTCCTAGGTCACGGGGTGCGTACATCGTATGAGACGGACTGGAGTTCACCCGGCGGACCCGGAAGCATGACGTCATGTTCCGGCCCGACTCCCCCGCCGCCGAGTGGTTCACGGCCGACGCCTCGGCGCTCGGCGTGGCCCTGGTGTTCCCGTCGCAGGGACCGGCCGGGATCTTCGGGGCGGCGTGCGAACTGTGCGCGCGGCTGGCCGTCGAGGAGGTCAACAAGGCGGGCGGGGTGCTCGGCCGGGAGCTGCGGCTGGTGCCGGTGGACGGGGGCGCACCGCCGCGCGAGGTCGCCGACCAGGTCGAGGCGCTGGTGGACCTCGGGGTGGTGCAGGGAGTCACGGGCTGGCACATCTCCTCGGTACGGCAGGCGCTGGCGCCGAGGATCGCCCACCGGGTGCCGTACGTCTACACCGCGCTGTACGAGGGCGGCGAGGACACGGCCGGGGTGTTCCTGACGAGCGAGACGCCGCGTGACCAACTCCGGCCCGCGATGCTGCTGTTGGCGCGCGAGCGGCGGGTGCGCCGGTGGTTCGTGGTCGGCAACGACTATGTGTGGCCCCGGCGTACGGCCCGTGCGGCGCACGCGTACGCCCGGGAGGCGGGCGGCCGGATCGGCGGCGAGGTGTATCTGCCGCTGGGGACACACGACTTCGAGCCGGTGCTGCGCCGCATCGAGCGTTCCGACGCGGACGGGGTGCTCCTGCTGCTGGTCGGCAGCGACGCGGTGCGCTTCAACCGGGCTTTCGCCGCCCATGGGTTGGACGCGCGCTGCCTGCGGCTGAGCACTCTGATGGACGAGAACATGCTGCTGGCGAGCGGCCCTTCGGCGACCGTGGACCTCTACAGCACGGCCGGCTTCTTCGCCTCGCTCGCCAACGCGGACACCCTGGACTTCCACGGGCAGTACGCCGGCCGCTTCGGCTTCGACGCTCCCGCGCCGGGCAGTCTCGGCGAATCCTGTTACGAGGGTGTCCTGTTGCTCGCCGCGCTGCTGCGGCAGGCGGGCACGCTCGACGTGGCGGCGATCGGCGCGGCGGCGGACCGGGTGTCGTACGAGGGACCGCGCGGGCTGCTGCATCTGAGGGGCAGTCATGTCCGGCAGCGCATCTATCTGGCCCGCGCGGACGGGCTGGACTTCGACGTGCTCACGGAGCTGGACCTTCACAACTCCCGCCCTTGACAGCTCCCTTGGCCGCCAAGATACTTCCCACAGAAAGTAATTAGAATGCCTCGGGCGAATTGTGAATTCAGGCCGTTGAACAGGTTTGAATGCACGTCACAACGCCTCGGGGCGTTTTTTGTTGCGTCCGGGAAAGTCCTGTGAAACACCGGGGAAACAGGGCGACTTGAGGCTGTGGACCGCACTTCAGGAGGTTGTCTCCTCCACACCCGAGGGGGTTGTCTTGTCCAGCGGTTCACCCATTCTCCGCCGTCGTTTCCTGGCCGGCGGTGCCGCGCTCGCGGCCGTCGTCGCGCTCTCCGCGTGCGGCGCCAAGACCGACGCGGCCGGCTCGTCGTCCGACAAGGCCGCGAAGATCGACGTCAGCGGCGACACGGTCAAGGTCGGTCTGCTCAACTCGCTCTCCGGCACGATGGCGATCAGCGAGGTGACGGTACGCAACTCGCTGCTGCTGGCCATCGACGAGATCAACGCCTCCGGCGGGGTCCTCGGCAAGAAGATCAAACCGATCAGCGAGGACGGCGCCTCCGACTGGCCGACGTTCGCCGAGAAGGCGACCAAGCTGATCAAGGAGGACGAGGTCGCGGCCACCTTCGGCTGCTGGACCTCCGCGAGCCGCAAGGCCGTCAAGCCGGTCTTCGAGAAGAACAAGTCGCTGCTCTTCTACCCCGTGCAGTACGAGGGCCTGGAGGAGTCGCCGTACATCTTCTACACCGGCGCCACCACCAACCAGCAGATCATCCCGGCGCTCGACTACCTCAAGAGCCAGGGAAAGAAGAAGCTGTACCTGGTCGGCAGCGACTACGTCTTCCCCCGTACCGCCAACAAGGAGATCAAGGCGTACGCGAAGGCCAACGGCATGACGATCCTCGGCGAGGACTACGCGCCGCTGGGCTCCACGGAATTCAGCACGATCGCCAACAAGGTGAAGGCGTCGAAGGCGGACGCGGTCTTCAACACCCTCAACGGCGACTCCAACGTGGCGTTCTTCAAGGAGTACAAGTCCGCCGGACTGACCGCGAAGTCCATGCCGGTGGTCTCGGTGTCGATCGCCGAGGAGGAGGTCAAGTCGATCGGATCGCAGTACCTGGCGGGGCAGTTGACGGCGTGGAACTACTACCAGACCACCCCGGGCGCGGCGAACACCAAGTTCGTGAAGGCGTACAAGGCCAAGTACGGCGCGGACAAGCCGACCAGTGACCCGATGGAGGCCGCGTACACGTCGGTCTACCTGTGGAAGGCGATGGTCGAGAAGGCGAAGTCCTTCGACCCGGAGAAGGTGAAGGCGGCCTCCGACGGCATCACCTTCGACGCACCCGAGGGCAAGGTCACCGTGGACGGGGCGTCCCAGCACATCTACAAGACCGCGCGGATCGGGAAGATCGGCAGCGACGGTCTGATCAACGAGGTGTGGAACTCGGGCAAGCCCGTCAAGCCGGACCCGTTCCTCAAGGGCTACTCCTGGGCCTCCGGCCTGTCCTGACCGACCGTCATACGGGAGACGCTTGCCGGCGTCTCCCGTCTCCCCCATCGGAGCCGCCGTATGACCGTGGTCCTCGGTCAGACCTTCACCGGTATCTCGATCGGTGCCGTCCTGCTGCTCATCGCGCTCGGCCTGTCGCTCACCTTCGGCCAGATGAACGTCATCAACATGGCCCACGGCGAGTTCATCATGGCGGGCGCCTACACGACGTACGTCCTGCAGAAGTCCATTTCGAGTGCGGGAATCTCACTGCTCGTCGCGCTTCCCGTCGCCTTTCTCGTGTCGGGCGCCCTCGGCGCGCTCCTTGAATGGCTGCTCATTCGGCGCCTGTATCTCCGCCCGCTCGACACGCTTCTCGTCACCTGGGGCGTCTCCCTGATGCTCCAGCAACTCGCCCGGGACATCTTCGGCGCGCCGAACGTGCAGACGCGCGCGCCGGACGTCCTCACCGGGAACATCACCGTCATCGGCGGCGACGACCCGCTCACCTTCGCCAACAGCCGGCTGTTCATCCTGGGGCTGGCGGTCGCGGCCGTGGTCGCGTTGTCGCTGACGCTGCGGCTGACGCCGCTGGGCCGCCGGATCCGGGCCGTGGTGCAGAACCGGGACCTCGCGGAGGTCTCCGGCATCTCCACGTCCCGGGTCGACCGCACCGCCTTCTTCATCGGCTCCGGCCTCGCGGGCGTCGCCGGGGTGGCGCTCACCCTGGTCGGCCCGATCGGCCCGACGATGGGCACCAATGTCATCATCGACGCCTTCCTGGTGATCGTGGTCGGCGGGATCGGCCAGCTCAAGGGCAGTGTGATCGTCGCCTTCGTGCTGGGCGTGCTCCAGGCGGTGCTGGAGTACTCCACGACCGTCTCCGTCGCCAAGGTGCTCGTCCTGGTCGCCATCGTCGCGTTCCTCCAGTGGCGGCCCCAGGGGCTGTACACGCTGCGGACCAGGAGTCTCGTATGAACGTCCTCAAGAAACGTGCCGCGTGGGCGGGTTTCGCGGGCGGCGCGGTCCTGCTCTTCGCCGTCGCCCCGGTCGTCCTGTCCGACTTCCGCCTCGGGCTGCTCGCCAAGTACCTCTGCATGGCGATGGTCGCCGTCGGCATCTGCCTCGCGTGGGGCCGCGGCGGGCTTCTGACGCTCGGTCAGGGCGTGTTCTTCGGCCTCGGCGGCTACGCCATGGCGATGCACCTGAAGATCGCCGACGCGGGACCCGGCAACCTGCCCGACTTCATGCAGCTCTACGGCACCGCGACCGAACTCCCCTGGTGGTGGCGGCCGTTCGCCAACCCGGCGTTCGCGCTCGCGGCGACCGTGCTGCTGCCGATGGCCGTCGCCGCGCTGCTGGGCCTGTTCATCTTCCGCCGCCGGGTCAAGGGCGCCTACTTCGCGATCCTCAGCCAGGCGCTCGCCTCGGCGTTCGCGATCTGGCTGGTCGGCCAGCAGGCCACCACCGGCGGCACCAACGGACTCACCGACATCCAGGGCTTCTTCGGCTACGCCCTCGACGACCCGGTCAACCAGCGGATGGTGTACTTCGTCATCGCCGCCGCCCTGCTGCTGCTCATCGCCCTCGCCCGGCAGCTCATCAACAGCCGGTACGGCGAACTCCTGGTCGCCGTAAGGGACTCGGAGGAGCGGGTGCGCTTCCTCGGGTACGACCCGGCGAACGTCAAGCTCGTCGCGTACGTCGTCGCCGCCGGCATGGCGGGCCTCGCGGGCGCGCTGTTCGTGCCGGCGGTCGGCATCATCTCGCCCGCACTGATCGGGATCGTCCCGTCGATCGAGTTCGTGATCGGCGCGGCGGTCGGTGGACGCGCGAGCCTGGTGGGGGCGGTGCTGGGGGCGGTCGCGGTCGCCTGGGCGAAGACGGCGCTGTCGGAGGAGTTCCCGGCGGCCTGGACCTACTTCCAGGGCCTGCTCTTCATCGTGGCGCTGGCGTTCCTGCCGGGCGGACTGGCCTCGCTGACGAAGCTCGTACGGCGCCGCAGGGACACCGTACGCAAGACAGCCGTCGTTCCCGTGGGAGAGGCAGCATGAGCGGGCTGGAGATACGGCAACTGCGGGTTTCCTTCGACGGGTTCACCGCCGTGGACGGGGTCGACCTCGATGTGCCGACGGGCGATCTGCGGTTCCTCATCGGGCCGAACGGCGCCGGCAAGACGACGCTCGTCGACGCCGTCACCGGGCTGGTGAGGGCGCGGGGCTCGGTGCGTTTCGAGGGCGAGGAACTGCTGGGGCGCAGTGTGCACCGGATCGCCCGGTCGGGCATCGGGCGCACGTTCCAGACGGCCACCGTCTTCGAGGAGTTGACGGTGCTTCAGAACCTGGACATCGCGGCGGGCGCGGGCCGCAACGCCTGGACCATGCTGCGCCGCCGCAGGGACGTGCCGGAGCCGGTCGCGAAGGCGCTGGAGACGGTCGGGCTCACCGGGCTGTCCGACTCCCCCGCCGGGACCCTCGCGCACGGGCAGAAGCAGTGGCTGGAGATCGGCATGCTGCTGGTGCAGGACGTCCGGCTGCTGCTGCTCGACGAGCCGGTGGCCGGGATGAGCCACGACGAACGGCAGGCCACCGGCGAGCTGCTCCAGCGGATCAGCGAAGAGCGCACGGTCGTCGTCATCGAGCACGACATGGACTTCATGCGGTCCTTCGCGCGCAGCGTCAGCGTGCTGCACGCGGGCCGGGTGCTCAGCGAGGGCACGGTCGCCGATGTGCAGGCCGATCCGAAGGTGCAGGAGGTGTACCTCGGGCACACGGCCGCCGAGGACGCCGTCCCCTCCGGCGCGGCCGTGCGGGAGGCGTGATGCTCCAGATCGAGGACGTCCGGGTCGGCTACCACCGCAGCACGGTCCTGCACGGCGTCTCCGTCGAGGTGCCGGCGGACGGGGTGGCGGCGGTGCTCGGCCACAACGGCGCGGGCAAGAGCACCCTCCTGCGCGCCGCCGTCGGACTGCTCACCCCGACGAGCGGCACGGTCCGGCTCGACGGCGAGGACATCACCCGCCGCAGGCCCCACGAGCGGGTGGCGCGCGGGATGGCGTACGTCCCGCAGGGCCAGCAGGCGTTCCCGCACCTGACCACCGCGGAGAACCTCCAGCTGGTCGCGGACGGCCGCAGGCGCGGCAAGGAGGCGGTGGCGGAGGCACTGGACCTGTTCCCGGCACTCAGGGCGCTGTCCGGGCGGCGCGCGGGTCTGCTCTCGGGCGGTCAGCGTCAGCAACTCGCCATCGCCCGCGCCCTGGTGACGGAGCCTCGGATCCTGCTCCTGGACGAACCGACCGAGGGCATCCAGCCGTCGGTGGTCGCCGAGATCGAGGAGACCATCCTCGCCCTGGCGGCGCGCGGCGGGCTGTCGGTGCTGCTGGTGGAGCAGCACGTCGGCTTCGCGATGCGGGCGGCGCAGCGGTACTACGTCCTGGAGGCCGGCCGGGTCACGTCGTCCGGGGAGGGCGGCCGGGACGCGGAGCGGTCGGTGCGGGAGGCACTGAGCGTGTAGGGCTTTCAGCGGGTGAGTGCGCGCACAGTCGGTGGTCACGGGTGAACGCGGCAGTCCGTGGTCAGCGGGTGGGCGCACGTCGTCGGTGATCAGCGGGCGAGCGCGCGCAGCCGACGGTCAGCGGGTGAGTTCGCGCAGGCGGGTGTCGAGGTGGGCCCGCTCGGCAGGGTTCTCGGTGAGCGTGAGCGCGGCCTGGTAGGCCCGTACGGCCTCGTCCGTACGGGCCAGGCGGCGCAGCAGGTCGGCGCGGACCGCGTGGTAGACGTGGTAGCCGTCCAGGTCGAGGCCGGCCAGGAGGTCGAGTGCCTGCTCCGGGCCGTCGAGCTCGGCGACCACGACGGCGCGGTTCAGGGCGACGACGGGGCTCGGGGCCACGGCCATGAGCTGGTCGTACAGCCGCAGGATCTGCCCCCAGTCGGTGGCGTCGGCGGTCGGGGCGTCGCTGTGGACCGCCTGGATCGCGGCCTGGATCTGGTACGGCCCCGGCCGTCCGAGGCGCAGACAGCGCCGGACGAGGGACTGCCCCTCGGCGATCAGCTCCCGGTCCCAGCGGGCGCGGTCCTGTTCGGGCAGCGGTACGAGCGTCCCGTCGGCGTCGACCCGTGCGGCCCGGCGGGACTCGACGAGCAGCAACA
This sequence comes from Streptomyces vulcanius, assembly GCF_042653945.1. NCBI lineage: Bacteria > Bacillati > Actinomycetota > Actinomycetes > Kitasatosporales > Streptomycetaceae > Streptomyces > Streptomyces vulcanius. The sequence continues at coordinate 96,605 of NZ_JBHSFK010000009.1, forward strand.
GGGCGAGCAGGCCGGTGACTTCGGGCTCGTCGGGCATCAGCTCGGCGAGGAGCCGGCCGAGACGCAGCGCCTCCGCACAGAGGCCGGCCTCACCCTCGTACCCCTGGTTGAAGATCAGGTAGACGACGGCGAGGACGCCCTTCAGCCGGTCGGGCAGATCGGCGTCGCGCGGAACGCGGTACGGGATGCGCGCGTCGCGGATCTTGGCCTTGGCGCGGACCAGGCGCTGCGCCATGGTCGGCTCGGGGACCAGGAAGGCACGGGCGATCTGGGGTGTGGTGAGCCCGCCGAGCAGCCGCAGGGTCAGGGCGACCTGGGCCTGCGGGGCGAGGGCGGGGTGGCAGCAGGTGAAGATCAGGCGGAGCCGGTCGTCGCGCACGGGGCCCTCCTCGACGGGCGGGCCGGCGGCGTACAGCCGGGCGGCCTCGGCGTGCCGGGCGTCCCGGGTGGACTCGCGGCGCAGCCGGTCGAGCGCCCGGTTGCGGGCGGTGGTGATGATCCAGCCGGCCGGGCTCGGCGGTACGCCCGTCTCCGGCCAGCGCCGTACGGCCGTGGTGAAGGCGTCCTGGACCGCTTCCTCGGCGAGGTCGATGTCGCCGAGGAAGCGGACGAGGACCGAGACCGCGCGCCCGTACTCGGCGCGGAAGACGGCCTCGACGGCGCCGGCGTCCGGCATCAGTGCTGGTCCGCGAAGGGCCGCACCTCGATGGGGAGGGTGGTGGCCAGGGCGGCCTTGCGGCCCCATTCCAGGGCCTCGTCCAGGTCGGCGGCACGGATCAGGCACAGCCCGCCGAGGTACTCCTTGCCCTCGGCGTACGGCCCGTCGGTGATCAGGACGTCGCCGTCCTTGGGGCGCAGCACGGTGGCCGTCTCCGGGCCGTGGAGTCCGCCGGCGAAGACCCAGACACCGGCGGCGCGCAGCTCGTCGTTGTACGCCTCCACGCGGCGCATGATCTCGGCCAGCTCGTCGGGGGCGGGCGGCTCGCCGTGGGCGGGCTGGACCACGCTGAGCAGGTAGTGCTGCATGACGTCCTCCTTGGCGTCGTTCCGTTGTGTCACCAACTACACGAACGGCAGTCCCCCGGATCGACACCCCACACCGCGAATCGGGAAAGAATCTTGCTCATGACCGCACCGCACCCCCTCGTGGCCCAAGCCCGCCGTCTCGCCGACGACCTCCTGGCGCCGCACGCCGAGCAGGTCGACCAGGGGGAGGTGCCGGTCGGCCATCTCACCGAGATCCGCCGCTCGGGCCTGCTCGGGCTGCAGGCGCCGCGGGAGTACGGCGGCGCGGCGGCACCCGGCGCGGTGTTCCGCGAGACGACGGAGATCCTGGCCGGGGCCTGCTGCTCGACATGGTTCGTGCAGACGCAGCACCACACGCCGGTGCTGACCCTGGCGAAGGGCGAGGGCCCGGTGCGCGAGCGTCTGTTGGGAAGGCTGGCGAGCGGGGAACTGCTGTCGGGGGTGGCGTACGCGCATCTGCGGGCGTTCCCACGCGTGCCCGTCCGTGTCACCCGGGAGCGCGGCGGCCGGCGCTTCGACGGGAAGGTGCCCTGGTACACCGGCTGGGGCCTCAACGACGTGATGCTGCTGGCCGGGGTCACGGACGCGGGCGAGGCCCTTTTCGCCTTCGCCGACGCCCGCGACCAGCCGGGACTGCGGGCGTCGGCCCCCATGCGGCTGGCCGCCCTCACGGCGGCCCGCACGGTCTCCCTGGAACTCGACGGCCTGTGGCTCCCGGAGGAGTCGGTGGCCCTGTGTGCGCCGCACGACCGCTGGGCGGCGCAGGACCGTCTCAAGACGTTGAATGCCAACCCCGCGGTCTTCGGCATCGCGGAGGCGGCACTCGGACTGCTGGACGAGGACACGGCGACGCCGCTGCGCGCCCGTCTGGCGGAGGTCCGCCACCAGGCGTACGCCCTGATCGACGAGGCGGCCCCGCACGAGCACCCGGAGGAACGCCTCGCCCTCAGGACGCGGGCGTACGACGTGATGCAGGCGGCGACCACCGCGGCCGTGGTGACGGGCGGCGGCCGCACGATGCTCCTGACGCACCGGGCCCAACGCCTGGCGCGGGAGGGCCTGTTCCTGCTCGTCCAGGGCCAGACGCGGGAGTCACGTACGGCGCACCTCGGAGCTCTGGCCCGCTGACCCGGGTGCCGGGGCCTCCCTGTCCCCGTCGCCCTCCCTGACCGCGGCGTTCTCCGGATCGACCGTCACGCCGGTGGGTCTGCCCACCTCCGCCAGCGTCAGCTGCGCGCGGTCGTCGACCAGCCGGGTCACGAGGTGCTGGGCGGCGCCGAACACCGCCGCCCAGGCGAGGACCTGTCCCCTGCTGTCCAGGTTGCTGAGCCCGGGCACGAAAGCGCCCCTGATCAGGAGTACCCCGAGGAAGGCGGACAGCGCGCCGGTGGGGAGCTTCAGCACCGCCGAGGCCAGGGGCAGCATGTAGGGGGCACTGGTGCCCCGGATCCGGCGCAGTGAGGCGATGACGGTGAGCGCCGCGCCGGCCAGACCGGCGATCTCGACGGTGAGGATGTCCCTCGGCTGGGCGAGTGAGCTGGGAGCGGTGTTCGTAGGCTTGTTCGGGAACTCCTCGCTGGGGCACACGACGTCGAGCAGGTTCGCCTCCCCGGCACTGACCTTGGGTGCGAAGCACAGGCTCAGCGATTTCGGGGAGATCCAGCCGTAGAGAGCGAGGCCCGCCACGCCGAGCATGACGACGAACGTGGCGGTCCAGAGGATGTTGCGCAGACTGCGGACCCGGGCCAGTTCGGCGTCGAGCGCGTTGTACGCACTGCCGAGCGCCTGGGCCACGAGGTCACGGTCACTCGGCGTCATATGGCCGGTGACGATGGGACGGATGCGCCGGGCGAGTCTGGCGCGCAGCGGATCGTCCTTGTCCAGATGGCGCTTGGCCAGCGACATCACCTCGCCGGCGCGGCCGGCGAGGTCCGTGTCCGGGACCAGTTGGAGAAGCAGCACCTCGGCGGCGCGCAGGTTCGACCACACGCCCTCACGGGCGGTCGAACCCGACCACGGCCGCCGCCAGCCGAACGTCTCGTCCCCGGCGGCACGGGCCTTCGCGAGATGGCCTTTCATCCCGTCGACGAGCGTTCTGCGTTCGTCGGAGCACGGCCTGGTCTCCTCGCGTCTGAGCTGGACCTCGAGAGTCGCGAGCCGGGTGTCGGCCCGTGCCCGCCAGGGCGACCGGGGCGGTCGGGGACGCATTCTGGCCGCGAGCCGTCGGCCCGTGCCCACTGAGCGCCCTTTGACGACCGCCTCGGTCGTGCCCATGGCCGGTCTCCCGCCGGTGTCCGTCGGCGTCCGGGCGGGCTAGTCGCTCACGGGCAGGGCGGGCACATGGAGTCGCTTCCAGGAGGTGGGTCCCGGAATGCCGTCCGCGTCGGGGCCGCCGAAGCCGAGCTTGCGCTGGAACATGGCGTAGGACTTCCGGTCCGCGTCGCTCCACCGGCTGTCGGGCCCGTCGGCGTACGCCGAGCAGTCCTCGTCGATGAGGCGCCAGCCCATGGCCTCGATGATCGGGCTGCTCACGGACGGCTGGAAGAAGTCCTTGCCCGGGAAGGGCTCGTCGTCGAAGACGGGATTCGCGGTCGGCGCGGCCACGCGGACCCGCTGCCCGGGGTGAATGAGGTTCGGATTCTTGATCTGGGGGTTCCACTTGATGATCTGGGCCAGGCTCACGTGGTGCCTGGTCGCGATTCCGCCGAGCGTGTCGCCCGCCCTTACCACGTAGAATTCCGTTGTTTTGGTCATACCTCCATCTTAGTGACAAATGGGACAGAACTCGACTCAAGTCCCGATGGTGAGTGGGCGGTTGAACGTTCGCCGGTTGAACGTTCACTGAGCTCGGTCGGCGAACGGCACCTGCGCCGAGGGCGGGGCCTCCGTGCGGAAGGGATGACGCCACACGCCCCGCGCGGCCAGCCTCGGCAGGACGCCTTCGCCGAACCAGTACGCCTCCTCCAGATGCGGATACCCGGACAGCACGAACTCCTCGATGCCGAGGGCCGCGTACTCCTCGATCCGGTCGGCGACCTCCTCGTGGCTGCCGACCAGCGCGGTCCCCGCGCCACCCCGCACCAGCCCGATGCCCGCCCACAGGTTGGGATGGATCTCCAGCCCGTCCCGGCCACCGCCGTGCAGTGCCAGCATCCGCTGCTGTCCCTCGGACTCGCTGCGGGCCAGCCCGGACTGGACGGCCCTGACCGTCTCCGGGTCGAACCCGTCGACCAGCCGGTTCGCCTCGGCCCACGCCTGCTCGGCGGTGTCCCGGGTGATGACGTGCAGCCGGATGCCGAACCGCAGCGTGCGCCCCTGCTTCGCCGCGAGCCCCCGGATCCAGGCGATCTTCTCGGCGACCTGGGCCGGCGGCTCGCCCCAGGTGAGATAGACATCGACGTGCCGGGCGGCGATCTCCCCGGCGATGGGCGAGGAGCCCCCGAAGTACACCTCGGGGACGGGCTCGGGCACCCGGGCCAGTTTCGCGTCCTCGACCCGCAGGTGCTCGCCGTCCAGGTCGACGGACTTGCCCTCCCACAACCCCCGGACGATCTCCAGGAATTCACCGGTACGGCGGTACCGGTCGTCCTTGTCGAGGAAGTCGCCGTAGGCCCGCTGCTCGTGGCTCTCGCCGCCGGTGACGACGTTGAGCAGCAGCCGTCCGCCGGTCTGCCGCTGAAAGGTGGACGCCATCTGCGCGGCGAGCGTCGGCGAGACGAAGCCGGGCCGGAACGCGACCAGGAACTTCAGCCGCTCGGTGTGCTGGCTGACCATGGCGGTGGTGAGCCACGCGTCCTCGCACCACGCCCCGGTCGGGGTGAGCGCCCCCACGAACCCGAGATCCTCCGCGGCGCGGGCGATCTGGCTCAGGTAGGCGACCGTCGGCGGCCGGTCCCGTCCGGAGGCGGTGGCCGGGGTGCCGTGGCCGCCTCCGACGACGTGGCGGCTGTCGCCGTTGGTGGGCAGGAACCAGTGGAAGGTGAGGGACACGGGGGGCTCCGTTCAGGTGGGCCGTGTGGGTCGTCGCTAGAGGAGGCCGTGGCGCGGCGGCCGGGTACCGGTGAGCACGTGGCGCCCGAGGTGCTGGATCTTCCAGCGGGTCGGGTCGTGCAGGGTGTGGGTGCGGGCGTCACGCCAATGGCGGTGCAGATTCAGGGAGTTGGCAGCGGATCGGGTGCCGGAGACCTCGAACAGCGCGCTCGACACCTCCAACGCCGCCCGGGCCGCCTGCACCTTCGCGGCGGCCACCGCGAGGGACGCCCCGGCCGCGGTGTCGTCGGTGAGGTCGGCCCGCGCCGCGTCGACCGCGCGGGCGGCCTCGCGCAGCAGCGCCTCCGACGCCCGTACCTGGAGGTCGAGTTCGCCGAACCGCTGGATCAGCAGCGGCTCCTCTACGGCGGTCTCCACACCGCTCTCGAACCACGGCCTGCTCTTCGTCCGCACGAACTCCGCCGCCTCCGCGAGGGCACCGGCGGCCAGACCCGCGTCGATGGCGGCATGCAGCAACTGGGCCACGGCTCCGTGGAGTTGGGGGCCCTCGAAGGTGAGGTGGTGGGGCAGGACCCGGTCGCGCGGGACCGTCACGCCGGCGAGGACGACGGTGCCGCTGGCCGTCGTACGCTGGCCGAGGCCGTCCCAGTCGTCGGTCACGGTGAGACCGGGGGCGTCGGCGGGGACGTACGCCACATGGAGTTTGTCGTCCTCGGCGCGGGCCAGGACGGGGATCCAGTCGGCGAACAGGGCACCGGTGGAGTAGTGCTTGACGCCCTCGAGGAGGTAGGAGCCGTCGGGCTGGGGCTCCAGCCGGGTGCGGATGTCCTGGACGTGCTTGGTGCCGGCCTCGGACTGGGCGTTGCCGAAGCGGCGGCCCGCGAGCAGCTCCGCGAAGAAGAACTTCCGCTGTTCCTCGGTGCCCTGACGGCAGATCACATTGACGTAGGCGAAGTGGCTCTGCGGGATCTGGGCGAGGCTGCCGTCGGCGGTGCCGAGGAGGCGGAAGATCTCCGCCAGGGTCCCCGCGCCGACATCCGCGCCACCGTGGTCGGCGGGCACGGTGACGGCGAGCAGTCCGGAGGCGGAGAGCCGGTCCAACTCGGCGCGCGGCAGGCGGCGTTCGGCGTCCCGGGTGGAGGCGCCCGCGCGGAACTCGTCGGCCAGCGCGGCGGCCACGGCGAGTGCCTCGGCGTCGTCGGCGATGACGTGCGCGGTCATGGTCAGCTCGCCGCGGCCAACTGCGGGGTGCGCCCGAGGGCGGCCGAGAACTGGTCGACGATCTGGGTGAGCGCCTCGGCGGTGGCGGGGGCGAGGGTGAGCGTGCCGTCCTCGTGGGCGGTGATGTCCTTGTCGAGGGTGAACCAGCCCTGCACGATGTGCGCGGCGCCCATGGAGTTCAGCACCGGCCGCAACGCGTAGTCGATGGCGAGGACATGGGCGGTGGAGCCGCCGGTGGCCAGCGGAAGGACGGTCTTCCCGGTGAGCGCGTACTGCGGGAGCAGATCGAGCAGCGCCTTCAGGACCCCGGAATAGGACGCCTTGTAGACGGGGGTGCCGACGACGACGCCGTCGGCGCGTGCGAACAGCTCGGTGGCCTCGACGATCGCCGGATGACGGAAGTCCGCGCCGAGCAGGGCCTCGGCCGGGATGGTGCGGACGTCGAGCGGGATCACCCGGTGGCCCTGGGCGGTCAGCCGCTGGTCGAGGTGGCGCAGCAGACGGCCGGTGCGGGAGGAGGCGGAGGGGCTGCCGGAGACGGACAGGACGGTGGCCATGGGTCCTCTTTCGAAGGATCGGTCACGAACAGAACGAGCGAGAAGCTTCAAGAACGGGAGAAGGACTTTCAAGCGGGAGAAGGACTTTCAGGAGTACGAGCCGGCCTCGGGCAGCTGGGCCTCCAGCTCGCGCACCAGCGGCAGGACGCGCCGGCCGAAGTACTCGACCTCCTCGTGGTAGTGGAGGAAGCCCAGGAGGAAGAGGTCGACGCCGAGCCGCTTGTAGGCGACGATCCGTTCGGCGATCTGCTCGGGGGTGCCGATGAGGCCGGTGCGGAAGCCGTCGTTGTACTGGACCAGGTCCTCGAAGGTGGAGTCCTGCCACATCCCCTTGCCGTCGGCGGTGGAGCGGCCGGCCTGCTTCACGGCGGCACCGAAGCCCTCGACGGCCTCGGGGTCGGCCTGCGCGACGATCTCCCGCAGGGTGTCGCGGGCCTCGGCCTCGGTGTCGCGGGCGATGAGGAAGCCGTTCAGGCCGAACTTCGGCGCGCTGCGGCCCGCTTCGGCGGCCGACTTGCGTACGTCGTTGATCTGCTCGACGACTCCGTCGAAGTCCTTTCCGTTGGAGAAGTACCAGTCGGAGACCCGGCCGGCCATGGCGCGCGCCGCGGTGGAGTTGCCGCCCTGGAAGATCTCCGGGTGCGGGCGCTCGGGTGTGTTGAGGGGCTTGGGCTTGAGCGAGAAGTCGCGCAACCGGTAGAAGTCACCGGCGAGTTCGGTGTGGTCCTCGGTCCAGATCTGGCGCAGGGCGCGGATGAACTCCTCGGAGCGGCGGTAGCGCTCGTCGTGCTCCAGCCAGGGCTCGCCCAGGGCGGTGAACTCGCCCTTGAACCAGCCCGACACTACGTTCACGGCGAAACGGCCGCTGGAGAGGTGGTCGGCGGTGGCGCCGAACTTGGCGAGCACGCCGGGGTGCCACAGCCCGGGGTGGACGGCGGCGATGACCTTCAGGCGCTCGGTGGCGAGCAGCAGCGCGAGGCTGAAGCTGGTCGACTCGTGCTGGTACTCGGCGCCGTAACTGGCCATGTAGCGGACCTGGCTGAGGGCGTACTCGAAGCCGTTGTTCTCGGCGAGGACGGCGAGTTCGCGGTTGTAGTCGTATCCCCAGTCGGTGCGCTGCTCGATCCTGCTGGTGACGAGTCCCCCGCTGACGTTGGGGACCCAGTAGGCGAATTTCAGGGGCGCGGCGGGCATGCGGAACTCCTGTTGCGGAAATGTTTTCAGGCACGCCGAATTCACGAGGCACGCAGGTGGGCGGGCGCCGTGAATTCAGGCGGGAAAAGAGAAGAGCGCGGCGGATCTACGGAAGGGGATCAGGCCGCGGCGCAACAGGAGGCGCTGGAGACGCGCGCGAGGTCGACGTGGCGTCGCCGCGTGAGGTCCAGTCGCATCTTCATGCCGTCGATCGTGACAGCCGCCGGTCGAGGCAGTCAAGGCAAACCCGACCGGTCTCGTATCGCGGACCATTGAATTTCACGAAGGTGTGACAGGGAAACCCTTGAACGGGTGCGGAATGAGTCCGCATTGTCGAGGACGTGCGGACGGAACAGTTGGAATACATCGCGGCGGTCACCCGGGTCGGTTCACTGCGCCGGGCCGCCGAGGAACTACGGCTCTCACAGCCCGCGTTGAGCGAGACCGTGCGGAACCTGGAGCGCGAGCTGGGCGTGGACCTGCTGGAGCGCAAGCGGTCCGGCGCGACGATGAGCGCGTCGGGCCGGGAGCTGCTCCCGCACATCATCGGGGTGCTGGAGGCGGTGGACCGGCTGCGGGCGTCGGCGGGCGAACAGCACCGGATCAGCCGTACGGTGCGGGTGGGCACGGTGAACGCGGCCACCGTGCCGCTGCTGATCCCGGTGCTGCGGGAGTTCCGGGCCACGCATCCCGTCACCCAGGTCGAGGTGGTGGGCGCCCAGCAGACCGACATCCGGCGGGCCCTGCTGGAGGGCGGGTTCGACCTCGGTCTGGTCAACCATCTGGAAGGCGACGACGTGCGCGCCGAGCTGGAGTCCACCGAGCTGCTGCGCGGGCGTCCGGTGGTGTGCGTGCGCGCCGACAGCCCGCTCGCGGCGGCGCCTTCGGTGACGGTGGACGACCTGCTCGGCGTACCGCTGATCGGCATGCGCTCGGGCTATGTCATGCACCGCTATGTCCACCGGCTGCTGGGCGGGCGCGATCCGGCGTTCGCGTACTCCACCGACGGGGCGGAGATGGGCAAGCTGATGGTGGCCGAGGGGCTGGGGGCGACCGTCCTGCCGGACTTCAGTGTGGTCGGGGATCCCCTGGAGCGGTCCGGCGCCCTCGTCTGCCGGCCGATCGCGGGGGACTCCACCCGCGTCCTGCTGATGCTGGAGCGGCGCAGGGCGGAGTCGGTGCCGCAGGCGGCGGGGGAGCTGCACGAGGAGTTCGTCCGCAGGGCCCGGGAGCTCTTCGCCTGACTCCCTCGCTCCTGGTGAGCCCGAGGGCCCGGGCCCTCACTCCTCGTCGTTCGCCTGGACCACCACGAGGAAGGCGTCGGACCTCAGGTCCATGACCACGGTCGCGGGGAGGCCCTCGGCGCGGCGACGGGCCGCGTACTCCTCCGCCGGCCACGATCCGCGGGGCGCCCCCGCGGGGAACCGTTCCAACACCTTCGCGCTCATGGCGGCGCCACCTCCGTAAATCGTCGTACCGTCCGCCTGCCCCGGATCGCCGCGACCATGTCACCGCTGGTCCGACCCGGTCGGCGCATCCGTGACGGCCCTCCGGGTGGAAGTCATCCACGGGGACCACCTACGCGAAGGGCCGAGGAGAGATGACGCAGGACGATCGCGGCGCGCAGCCGCTCTGTCTGGTGACCGGCGCCACGGGGTACATCGGTGGCCGGCTCGTCCCGGAGCTGCTGGCGGCGGGCCTGCGGGTGCGCTGCCTGGCACGCTCTCCGGACCGGCTGCGGGACCATCCCTGGGCCGGCGCGGTCGAGGTGGTCCGCGGGGACGTCACCCATCCGGCGTCCGTCGCGGCGGCCATGCGGGGCGTGGACGTCGCGTACTACCTGGTGCACGCGCTGGGCACCGGCAAGGACTTCGAGGAGACCGACCGGCGGGCCGCCCGGGTCTTCGGGGAGTCGGCGCGCGCCGCGGGCGTACGGCGGCTCGTCTACCTGGGCGGCCTCACCCCGTACGGCGTACCAGAGCGGGAGCTGTCCCCGCATCTGCGCTCGCGCGCCGAGGTGGGCCGGATCCTGCTGGCCTCCGGCGTGCCCGCGGCGGTGCTGCGGGCGGCGATCGTGATCGGCTCCGGGTCGGCCTCGTTCGAGATGCTGCGTTACCTCACCGAGCGCCTCCCGGTGATGGTGACCCCGAGCTGGGTGCACACCCGGATCCAGCCCGTGGCGGTCCGGGACGTGCTGCGCGCCCTGGTCGGCTGCGCGCGGCTGCCGTACGAGGTCAGCCGCGCCTTCGACATCGGCGGACCCGATGTCCTGACGTACCGCGAGATGATGGTCCGCTACGCCGCCGTCGCGGGGCTGCCGCGCCGGCTGATCCTGCCGGTTCCGGTGCTGTCGCCGGGTCTGTCCAGCCACTGGGTGGGGCTGGTGACGCCCGTTCCGGCCGCCATCGCGCGGCCGCTCACCGAGTCGCTGCGGCACGAGGTGGTCTGCCGCGAGCACGACATCGCGCGGTACGTTCCGGATCCGCCCGGTCATCCGGTGGGCTTCGACGAGGCGGTCCGGCTGGCCCTGCGGAAGGTGCGCGACACGCAGGTCAGCACCCGCTGGTCGTCGGCCTCCCTGCCCGGGGCGCCCAGCGATCCGCTGCCCACCGACCCCGGCTGGGCGGGCGGCAGCCTCTACACGGACCGCCGCGAGCTGGGTGTGGACGCGCCGCGCGACTCGCTGTGGCGGGTGATCGAGGGCATCGGCGGGGACAACGGCTGGTACTCGTTCCCGCTCGCCTGGGCCGTCCGGGGGTGGCTGGACCGGCTGGTGGGCGGGGTGGGCCTGCGCCGTGGACGCCGGGACGCGGCGCGGCTGCGGGTGGGCGACTCGCTGGACTTCTGGCGGGTGGAGGAGATCGAGCCGGGGCGGCTGCTGCGACTGCGGGCCGAGATGCGGCTGCCGGGCCTCGCCTGGCTGGAGATGTACGCGGAGACCGACGACACCGGACGCACCCGCTTCCGCCAGCGCGCCCTGTTCCATCCGCACGGGCTGCTCGGCCACGCGTACTGGTGGAGTGTCTCGCCCTTCCACGCGGCCGTGTTCGGGGGCATGGCCCGCAACATCGCGCGGGCGGCGGTGGCGGACGCGGCGGCCCGGGAGCCGAGCCGGTGACCGCGTGCCGCATCCGCCGGGCGCCACCGACCGGAAGCGGTCCATGGCCTGTGTGTCTCCCCCACCTCCTCCCCCGGAGCCGTCCATGAACGTCTCGGTCGTCCTGTTCACCTCCGACCTGCGGCTGCACGACCATCCCCCGCTCCGCGCGGCGCTGGACGGAGCGCGGCAGGTGGTCCCGCTGTTCGTCCGCGACCGGGCCGTGGAGTCGGCGGGCTTCGCGGCACCGAACCGCCTCGCGTTCCTCGCCGACTGTCTGCGCGATCTCGACGCGGGGCTCCGTGAGCGCGGCGGCCGGCTGATCGTGCGGTCCGGGGACCTGGTGGCGGAGGTGTGCCGGACGGCGGCCGAGGCGGATGCCGACGAGGTGCACATCGCGGCGGACGTGAGCGCGTACGCCCAGCGCCGCGAGGAGCGGCTGCGGCATGCCCTGGAGGCGGAGGGGGTGCGGCTGCACGTGCACGGCACGGTGACGACCGCGGTGGATCCCGGTGCGCTGGCCCCGGCCTCCTCGGACCACTTCGCGGTCTTCACGCCGTACTTCCGCCACTGGTCCCGGGAGCGGCTGCGGGACACGCTCGGCGCGCCCCGGACGGTGCCGGTTCCGGAGGGTGTCGGTTCGCAGGAACCGCCCACGCGCAAGGGGCTGTCGGGGCTGTCGCCCCGACTGGCGACCGGCGGCGAGACGGCGGGCCGCGAACGGCTGACCGCCTGGCTGCGCTCGGGTCTCGCGGCGTACGAGGACCGGCACGACGACCTGGCGGGCGACGCGACCTCCCGGCTCTCCCCGCATCTGCACTTCGGCACCCTCTCCCCCGTCGAGCTGGTGCACCGGGCGCGCGCGGCGGGCGGCCCGGGCGCCGAGGCGTTCGTACGGCAGGTCGCGTGGCGCGACTTCCACCGTCAGGTGCTGGCGGCCCGCCCGGACGCGGCGAGCGCCGACTACCGCACCAAGCACGACCGTTGGCGTACGGAGCGGACAGCCGGGGACGACATCGAGGCGTGGGCGACGGGCCGTACCGGCTACCCGGTCGTGGACGCGGCGATGCGGCAGCTGCGCGAGGAGGGCTGGATGCACAACCGGGGACGGCTGCTGACGGCGAGCTTCCTCGCCAAGACGCTGTATGTCGACTGGCGGATCGGCGCCCGCCACTTCCTGGAGCTGCTGGTCGACGGGGACATGGCCAACAACCAGCTCAACTGGCAGTGGATGGCGGGCACCGGCACCGACTCCCGGCCGAACCGGGTCCTCAACCCCGTCACCCAGGCGAAACGGTACGACCCGCAGGGGGTGTATGTGCGGCGCTGGGTACCGGAGTTGGCGGACATGCCGGGCCCGGCCGTGCACGAGCCTTGGAAACTGAGGGAGTTGGACCGCACGGCGCTCGACTACCCGCCCCCGATCGTCGAACTCGCCGACGGACTGGCCCGGTTCAAGCGAGCGCGCGGACGGGACTGAGCCGGAACGGTGTCGCCGCCTGAACCAGGGGCTGAGGGCGACGGTCAGGAGGCGCCGTACACCCCGGCCAGGGTCTCCAGTGCGTCGCCGAGGCCCGTCGGCCGGGGCAGGCCCGGTACCGGGCGGCCGGCCCAGCCGGGGCCGCCGAGCACGACGGCCGGGGTCCGCCGGGCGCCGCTGACGCCCCAGCGGGTCCCGGCGACATGCCGGGCGAGAGCCAGGCTCGCGGTGGAACGGGCCTGCGCCCACAGCACCACGGCGGCCGGGCCCAGCCGCCGCACGGCCGCGGTCAGCGCTTCGGCGGGCACCGCCGCGCCGAACATCCGGGTGGGGACACCCGCCCGGCTGAGCCCCGCGTTGAGCGCCTCCAGCGCCAGAGTGTGCTGCTCGCCCGGCACACAGGCCAGCACCACCGGCCCCGGCCCGTCGGCGGTGTCCGATGGCGTGTTGTCTCCCGGCACGGTGTCCCACGGCACGGCGTCTCCCGGCGCGGTTGCTCCCGGCGCGGTTGCTCCCGGCGCGGTTTCTCCTGTCGCGGCGGGGCGGGTGGCGCACCTCAGGGTGGTGGAGACGTGCCAGGACAGCAGGTGCTCGACCTCCACGTAACGGTCCCCGGACGAGGCCCACTTGCGGCCCACGGCGTGCAGCGTCGGCGCCATCACCTCCTGCCAGGCGGTGGTCAGTCCATGCCGTTCGACGGCCGCGGTCAGCTGTCCGGCCACGGCCGGCGCGTCCAGTCGTACGGCGGCCCGGGCCAGCCCCCGGCACTCCTGGCGGACGTCACCGCCGAGCGGCAGCGCGCCGGACCGACCCTGCACCACGCGCACGGGTCCGGCAGCGCCCTCTCTCGCGGCGCGGGCGGCCTCGGCAGGCGGCACCCCGGCCGAGGTCAGCCGGCACATCGCCTCCAGTACGGCCACGTCGGCGGGCCGCCAGCGGCGGTGCCGGCCGTCGTCGCGCACGGCGGGTCCGATGCCGTAACGGCGGTCCCAGGAGCGCAGGGTGGTGGGCGCCACGCCGAGGCGGCGGGCCAGGGCGCCGGTGGTCAGGGCGGGGTCGTCGGGGGCTGCGGACTTGCTCATGCCAGGACAATACGATGCAGAAACGACGCGTGTTGAAGGGTCGCTCGCACGGCTCACAGGATGATCGCATGAGCACTCAGCCCTCCCCCGCCGTCCGTTCCGCCCGCGCCCGTGTCGACGAGCCGCTCGGGGACGCGGAGCTCGCCCGGGGCCTGGTGGCGGGCGACGAGGCGTGTCTGGCCGCCGCATACCGCCGCTGGTCGGCGCTGGTGCACGCGCTGGCCCGGCGCTCCCTGGGGGACGCGCGGGAGGCCGAGGACGTCACCCAGCAGGTGTTCCTGGGGGTGTGGCGGGGCCGCGCGGGCTACCGGTCCGAGCGGGGCTCGCTCGGCGGCTGGATCGTGGGCATCACCCGGCGCCGGATCGCCGACGCACTCGCCGCGCGGGCCCGGCGCACGCACCTGCTCGCCGCCGCCGGTGCCAGGCTCGCGGAGGCCGGCCACGGCCACCCGGAGTCCGCCGTCCTCGACCGCGTCCTGGTCCACGGCGAACTCGCCCGGCTCCCCGCGCCGCAGCAGCGGGTGCTGCGGCTCACCTTCTACGAGGACCTCACCCAGACCCAGATCGCGGAGCGCACCGGCTGGCCGCTGGGCACGGTCAAGAGCCACGCCCGGCGGGGCCTGCGGCGACTGCGGGTCCGCCTGGAACCGTCGGTGTTCCGCTGACCATGTTCCTGCCCGGGCATTACCTTCTACCTCTACACATAAAGGCCGAATAAGCGCAGAATGACAGATGCGCGGCGCTCACCGCACACCGCACCAGACGCGGTCAGGCCTGCAAGTCGAAGGAGACGAACCATGGCCAACGTCTCGCCCAGCCGTGGTGACATGTCGACCCACCCCGATGTTTCCGAGATGCGGGCACGGTACGACCGCATGCTCGGCGGCCGTGATGTGGCGCTCGTGGACGGACCGGTGTTCCTGCTCGGTCTGTACTGCGCCGTGTCCCCGTGGATCCTCCACTACACCACCAGTCAGCCCGCCCTCATGACACACAACCTGATCGTCGGCATCGCCATCGGTCTGCTGGCCCTCGGCTTCACCGCCGCTCCGGCCCGGATGTACGGGCTGAGCTGGGCCATGTGCGCGCTCGGCATCTGGATGATCATCGCGCCGTGGGTCGTCGGCGACAGCCCGGACGCCGGTGTCGCGGTCAACAACATCATCATCGGCGCTCTGGCGATCGTCCTGGGAGCGCTGTGCGCCTTCAACTCGGCGAGGAGCGCCACCAAGCCCTGAACCCCACACCCGCCCAGGAAGGCGGTACGGCCGGCCCGCGCCCACGGGCCGGCCGGCCCGCGTCATCCGCGCCCTCCGCTCACTCTCCCGGCACCGTCCAGGGCTGCTGCGGCAGCGGCCGGCCGGTCTCCAGCAGCGACTTGAGGTTCGACAGCACCGCCGGCCAGCCCAGGGACACGTCCGCGAGGTCGCGCTCGGTGCGCAGGTTCTCGTGGGTGACGGTGAGCCGGACGATGTCGGCGTGCGGCCGGATGTCGAAGGTGACCCGGGAGTACATGTCCTCGCGCCCCTCGTTCCCGGGCTCGGTCCAGGTGGTCACCAGCCGGGTCGGACGCTCGCTCACCTCGACCGTGCCGACGACGTCGGCGATCCCGGAGCCGTCGACGCGCACATGTTCCCAGCGGGAGCCCGGCCGCCAGTCGGACACGTTGCTGTGTCCCCAGTAGACGGCCGTGAGGTCGGCGTCGGTGAGGGCGTCCCAGACCTTCTCGGGCGTGCTGGCGATGTAGGTGACGTAGACGAATGTGGGCTGCTCGGTCATGGCTTCCATGGCTTCCTCGGCTCGTCGCTTGACGTCGGAGAGCACGCGCAGCCGCGGGCGCTCGAACTTGTCGATCCACCGCTCCTGTATCTCGTGGAGCGAGACCGGGTTCAGGTAGTGCAGCTTCTCCCGTCCGCGCCGCACCGTGACGACCAGGTTGGCGGCCTCCAGGACGGCCAGGTGCTGCGTCACGGACTGCCGCGCCATGTCGACGCACGCGACCAGCTCGCCCAGCGTCTGCCCGCCGCGCTCGTGCAGCCGGTCCAGCAGCCGTCGGCGCGTGTCGTCCGCCAGCGCCTTGAAGACCTTGTCCATCCCTGAGACGTCCTCCGATCGCACACTCGACGTTATGCAGGCAATTACCTGCATGTCAATCCGGCGTCGGCGGGCAGGATCGCCGCATGGACATCAACGATCGCCGCATGGACATCAACGGGAGTCTGACCGTGCCACCCCCGCCGCTGCGGCTCACGGGCCACGGGATCACCCTGCGCGAGTGGACGGACGACGACATGGGCGACCTGGTCACCCTGTACGACGACCCGGAGATCGCCCGCTGGACCCCGGTGGCCTCCCCCTTCGACGCCGGGGCGGCACGCGCCTACCTCGACAGGGCACGGACGGGACGGGACGACGGGCAGAAGGTGCAGCTCGCGATCACGACGGACGGCGTACGGCCCAAGGGCGAAGTGCTGCTGTTCCGCAGCCCGTCGGACGGGCGGGACGCCGAACTCGCCTACGGCGTTGGCCCCGAGCACCGCGGGCAGGGGCTCGCCGGGCGGGCGGTGCGGCTGCTCGCGGAGCATGCCGTACGCGAACTGCGGCCCCGGCGTGTGGTGTTGTGCATCGAGGAGGGGAACGCGGCGAGCGAGGGAGTGGCGCGGACGGCCGGCTTCACGCTGAGCGACGATCCGCCCGTGCCGCGGCGTTCGGAGCGGCGGGAGGCCCTGCTGCGCGTCTGGTCGCTCCGGGTCCGGGCGAACGGCGACGGCCGGGGCTAGAACGCCACCCCGGCCGTCACTCTTGCGTCAACTGACGTTGAGCGCGGTGTCGTCGATGACGAACGACGTCTGGAGGGTGGAGCCCTCCGTGCCGGTGAACTTGAGCGTCACCGTCTGGCCCGCGTAGCTCGCGAGGCTGAAGGAGCGCTGGGTGTAGCCGCTGGCGGCGTTCAGGTTCGAGTAGGTCACCAGGGTGCTCAGGACGGTGCCGGAGCTGTTGAGGACCTGGACCTTGAGGGTGTCGTAGGCCATGCTGGTGGTGGTCTCCGCCGTGTCGATGTGGAGATAGAAGCTGAGGGCGGCGGCGGTGCAGTCGGACGGGATGGTCACCGACTGGGAGAGCGTGTCGGTGGTCGCGGTGCCGTAGCCGTCGAGCCAGGCGTAGTACGAGCCCGAACGCGCCGACTGGCTGCTGGAGTTGGTGATGACGCCGCTGCTGGCGCTCCAGGTGGCGGCGCCGGACTCGAAGCCGTTGTTGCCGAGGAGCTGGGCTGCGGTGCAGGTGCCGCCGTCGTCGCCCCCGTCGTCACCGCCGTCGTCGCTGCCGCTCGCGCCGGAGAGCCACTCGGTGGCGTTCAGGGCGAGTGCGGCGTTGGTGGCGCCGGTGTCGTTCCAGCCGTCGTAGAGCGTGTTGCCGGACTGGCCGGTGCCGTCGTCGATGGGCGAGCTGTCGCCCCAGAAGGCGACCCGGCCGCTGCCGAAGGTGCTGGTGGCGAAGAAGGCGCCGGTGTTCCCGGAGTAACCGCTGCGGTAGAGCAGGCCCTTGACGGAGGAGTTGTCGGCGGGCTTGAGAGTGGCGGTGGTGCCGCTGGCGATGAGGCTCTTGGTGACGGTGCCGAAGGAGCCGTGCAGCACCGGGTCGGTGCTGTCGCTGATCGCGGCCGGGTAGCCGGAGCTGATGCTGAGGGAGTCGATCGAGAAGCCGAACGGGTCGGTGGAGTCGACGCTGTTGTTCGTCATCAGGTCGTTGAGGATCTCGACGGCGTCCTCGCCGTCGTTGTTGCGGTCGGCGCCGGTGTGGTCGGAGACCATGAACAGGCCGCCGCCGTTCTTCACGAAGTTCATGATCGCCGTCTTCTCGGCGGTGGTGAACAGCGTGTTGGGCTCCGGCAGGACCAGCGTGTCGAAGTTCGACAGGTCGGTCGACGACGAGCCGCCGTAGGTGAGGGCGCTCGTGGCGGTCTTGAGGCTGTAGTCGCCGGTCTTCTGCAGGGCGACGCCCCATGCCGAGAGCGCGCCGGTCCAGTCCGTCTCCGAGGACGGGGAGGAGTCCTGCGAGAGCGGGTCGGGCTTGCTGGTCGAGACGATCCAGTCGGCGTTTCCGGCCTCTTCGGCGTGGCCGTCGTCGAACAGGATGCGGTGGGGGGTGGCCGCGAGGGCGGGCGCGGCGCCGGTGGAGACCTGGAGGGCGGCTCCTGTGACGAGCAGCCCGAGGCCGGCCAGGAGCGTGGTGACCTTGCGACGGGATCTCTGTGATCCGAGCATCCGGCGAACCTCCGTGAGGGGGTGGGGAGAGGGGCGGGTGCGGCGGCTTGTCTGCGCGCGTAGACCTCGCAGAGAAGGGTTCTACACGCGTGGATCGATTGAAAGGTACATGGCATTGCTGCCCTGTGAACATCAAGCGCGGGCAATAACGTGCGCAAAAACGTCAGCAGCCGGTGCGGAACGGACTGCCCCGTCCCGCACCGGGCACAAGCACTCCAACGAGGCCCAACGGGGCCTCGCGAAGGAGGGGCGGAGATGGAGATCGACGGCATCATCAGTGCCATCTTCATCGGCATCGTCATCGGTGTTCTGGGCCGGCTCGTGATACCGGGCCGTCAGCGCATCGGCGTGCTGTGGACGATCGTGGTCGGCATCGTGGCCGCGCTGATCGGTTCGGGGATCGCCTCGGCCCTGGGCGTGGCCGACACCAACGGCGTCGACTGGGTCGAGTGGCTGATCCAGATCGCCCTGGCGGGGGTGGGGGTGACGGCACTGGACCGCAGTAGGGGCCGACGCTGAGCGGGGATCCGGGCGGGGCACGGTCACGGGGCTGGCCGGGCCGGGCCTGCGGCACGGGATCCCGGACGGGCCATGGGTATGGGCCTGTCCGGGCCCACGGCGCCGAGCCTTGGCAGCGGCCGACGCCGAGCGGTCAGCGACGGGCGGGGTCACGGGCAGCCCGGAGACACGGGACGGGTCGCGCCTGCGGCGCCGGACCGTGGGAGCGGCCAGCCGGCGGGCGGTGACACGGGACGGGCCAGGGACACGAGCCGCGCCGCGCCCTCGGCGTCTGACCGCGGGAGCGGCGACGCCGAGCGGTCGGCCGGCGGGCGGTGACACGGGACGGGCCATGCGCACCGGACGGGCCCACAGCACGGATCCCGGGCGGCTGACCGAGACTGGTCGGGCCGGCCCAGGCCGGGTTCGCGGGTGGAGGGTTCGTGCGGCGTCGAGCCCGGGCGACGTGCGGCGACCCCGTTCGGCGGGGTGGCCGAGGTCGCCGGAAGTGCTACGGCGTGTAGATGTACGGCGTGGTCGTCGTCAGGGGCGCGAAGCCGAGGCGCTCCAGGATGGGCCGGCTCTGGTCGGACGCGTCGACCTGGAGGTAGTGGTAGCCGCGCTCGGCGGCGATGCGGGCGCGGTGGGCGATCAGCGCGCGATAGATGCCCCGGCCGCGCCAGGCCTCCGCGGTGCCGCCGCCCCACAGGCCGGCGAACCGGGTGCCGGGGATCAGCTCCATGCGGGCCGAACTCACCGGTTCGTCCCCGGCGAGCGCGACCAGGGCGACGATCGAGTCCGGGTCGGCGGCCAGCCGGGCCAGTACCAGGTCCCGCAGCACCGAGCCGTCGCGGTCGAAGGCCTTCTCGTTCGCCTCGACCATGAGCTCGACGCCCGCCGGGTCGGTGACGGAGACGATCCGGACGCCCTCCGGGGGCACGGCGTCGACGAGCTGGTCGCTCGTCTCGCCGATCATCAGGGTCTCCGTCGGCTCGGCCGTGAACCCGGCGTCCGTGAGCCGTTGCCCCAGGTCGACCGGCCAGTCGTGCCCGTGGTGCTTCCACTCGAACTCGCGGCCGAGACCGCTGAAGTAGGCGACCTGTTCGGCGATCGCGGCGTCGGCGCCCTCGGCGTCCAGGTCCGACCACAGGACGCCGTGCCAGCCGCCCTCGCCGCCGACGTGACGGACCACGCCCCCGGTGCGTTCGACCCGGGCGTCGGGACTCTCCGGGCGGGCGCCTTCGCGCATCTCCCGGTCGTACAGGGCGAGTGTCTCGGCATGATCCATGCGCACACTTCAGCACTCCGGCGCTGTGGCCACAACGCGTTTACGCTGGGCGCCGTCACTCCACGACGACGACCGCCACAGGAGCCGTACATCATGGTCGAACACGCCGAACTCGCCCACCTGCGCCGTTGTGTGGAACTCGCCGCCGAGGCGCTGCGGGTCGGGGACGAGCCGTTCGGCTCCGTACTGGTCGGCGCGGACGGCACGGTGCTCGCCGAGGACCACAACCGGGTGGCCTCCGGCGACCGCACCAGGCACCCCGAGTTCGAGCTGGCCCGCTGGTCGGCGGCCCGGCTGTCCCCGGAGGAGCGGTCGGCGGCCACGGTCTACACCTCGGGCGAGCACTGCCCGATGTGCGCGGCGGCCCACGCCTGGGTGGGCCTCGGCCGGATCGTGTACGTCGCCTCGTCCGAGCAGCTCACGACGTGGCTCGGCGAGTGGGGAGTACCGGCACCACCGGTGCGCGCGCTGCCGGTCCAGGAGGTCGCCCCCGGGGTGGTCGTGGAAGGACCGGTACCGGAACTGACCGAGGAGGTACGGGCACTGCACCGACGCTTCCACTCGGCCTGAGCGCGGCAAGCTCCCGCCGCGAATCGCCACCGGGAACGCTCCGACTCCAGACACGCCGGCTGCTCCGAGCGGGACCGCGGCCCCCTCCGCCCGTGCCTCCACAGACCGCCCCGCAGCGGTGTCCCGGCCTCGGGCTTCCCTGTCCGCCTGCGGACCTACGACCCACACGACGACGGCTCGACCGGGCGGGAGCGCAAGCCCTCACCCGCCCGCAGCCCACGAGCCGCCGCGGCGGCTGCTCACGCACCTGGCCGGGTCACGGGCCCTCGCCCTGCCGCGACACCCCCGAACCCGCCGCGGCGACGGCTCACCCGCGCACGCCCGCAGCCCGCGCGCGTCGCAGCCCGCGTCCACCGGAGACCGGCGGGTCCGCGCGGCGGCAGGGCGGCCGTGCAGTGGCGGGGCCTTGCGGTACACGCCCGCAGTCCGCGTCCGCCGAAGACCGACGGGCCCGTGCCAGCGGCGGGTCCGTGCCGACGGCGGGTCCGTGGCGGCGGGTCCGTGGCGGCGGGTCCACTCCCACCGCGGGTCCGCGCGGCAGCGGGTCCGTACCAGCGGCGGGTCCACTCCCGCGTCGGATCCACGCCGGTAGCGGGTCCGTGTGGCAGCCGGGCCCCGCGGTGGCGATGCCCGCCGTCGGCCGGGCCCCGCGGTGGCGATGCCCGCCGTCGGCCGGGCCCCGCGGTGGCGATGCCCGCCGTCGGCCGGGCCCCGCGGTGACGGTGCACGCCGTCGGCCGGGCCCCGCGGTGGCGCTCAGCAACAGCGGGTCAGTTCTCCGGGCGTGGGCGGCACCTGCGGTAGAGCAGGGCTCCGCCCAGGACCAGCGCCATGCTGCCCGCGAGGGTGGGCAGGGTCGCGTCGCTGCCCGTGTGGGCGAGGGAGGAGCCCGCGTGGGGCGCCGGGGCCTGGGGGGCGACGGCGGGCAGCGTGGTCTTCGGGCCGGGGCCCGGTCGCTGCGCCTCGGGCTCGGGAACCGGTGTCTGCTTGGCCGGCGGCTTCGGCGCGACGGGCGGGGGCTGCTCCTCGCCCGGCGTGTTCGCGGACTCGTTGCCGAATGCCGGGTTCGCGACGCCGACGACGTTCACGCTGTTGCCGCTGACGTTCACCGGGAGGTCGACCGGCAGCTTGACGCCGTTGCCGGAGACGACGCCGGGCGAGTGGGCGGTGTCGCCCTGCGCGGACGCTCCCGTGGCCGACGCGGCCTGGGAGCCGCCGCCCCGGTTCGCGCAACCGTTGCCGAAGGCGGGGTTCAGCGCGCCCACCACGTTCACCGTGTCACCGCACAGGTTGACCGGAAGGTGGACCGGCAGCTGGATGCCGTTTCCGGAGAGCAGACCGGGCGAGCCTGCCGCCGTCCCGGCCGCGGTGGAGTCGGCGAACGCCGGCATCGTCGCGACGGCCATCGCGCCGGAGGCGGCTGCTACAGCGATCACACCGTTTCGGGTAGCCCGTCTCATGGGTCCCTGCCTTCCAGACATGGTCGCGAGCACTCACCCGCGCCGGATAACGGGCACTCACCCGCACCGGATAAAACGCGGGCGAACCGGTCGAGTTATGCGTAATTACCTATTCACCCCATCGAGGGACACCCCGTCGAACGGTCCCGCACCCCCGGAAAGTGGTTCGGGCCAGGGTTCCGGGAGGCTCCCGGCCGTCCGGAGGCGGGGTGTGCGGTGGCCGCTTATCGTGACCGGAGGCGCCGTTTTCCGGTCCGCTGCGGGGCGTCCCTGGAGGCACTGATGCTGGCCATGCTGTCGAGGCGGCCCGGGCGCCGCCGTCGCGCGCTCGTCACGGGCGCCGCACTGACCCTGCTGGGCACCGGCCTGCCGACGGCGTCAGCCGCGGCCGGGGACGGGGACCCTGACCTGTCCCGGTTCTACGAACAGAAGGTCGCCTGGTCCCGGTGCGAGGGTGACGGCCTGCCCGAGGACCTCCAGTGCGGAAAGGTGACCGTCCCGCTCGACTACGCGCACCCCGCCTCCG
The DNA here is from genome assembly GCF_042653945.1 of Streptomyces vulcanius. Taxonomy (NCBI): domain Bacteria; kingdom Bacillati; phylum Actinomycetota; class Actinomycetes; order Kitasatosporales; family Streptomycetaceae; genus Streptomyces; species Streptomyces vulcanius. The sequence continues at coordinate 118,858 of NZ_JBHSFK010000009.1, forward strand.
GCTCGCTCGAACTGGCGCTCGCCCGCTACCGCGCCACGGGCAAGAAGCGGGGCTCGGTGCTGCTGAACTTCGGCGGCCCGGGCGGCGCGGGCGTTCCGGGGCTCGCCTACGGCGGCAAGGAGTTCATGGATCTCACCGACGGCTACGACGTGGTCTCCTTCGACCCCCGGGGCGTCGGCCGGTCCTCGCCGGTCAGCTGCGGGGACGGGGAGAACGAGGGCCTCGGCAACCTGGACGACGAATCGGCGCACGCCGACCCGGCCGGGCTGCTGAAGCAGCTCAGGAAGGCCGCCGCCGACTGTGTCCGGCACTCCGGTCCCGTGCTGCCGCACATCGGCACGGTCGACGCGGCACAGGATCTGGAGGTGATGCGCCAGGCCCTCGGCGACAAGAAGCTCAACTACCTCGGCTTCTCCTACGGCACCCGGCTCGGCGCGGTCTACGCGGCCCGCTTCCCCGACAAGGTGGGCCGGATGGTCCTGGACGGCGTCGACACCCTCACCGAGCCGGTGGCGGAGCAGGGCATCGCGGGCGCCCGGGGGCAGCAGGTGGCGTTGGACGACTTCGTCGCCTGGTGCGCCAAGGACATCGCGTGTCCGTTCGGGCAGGATCCGCGCGCGGGCCGCGAGGAGGTCGTACGGCTGGTGCGCTCGCTCGACGAGGATCCGGTGCCGTCCGACTACGGTCCCGACTTCACCGGTCAGGACCTGGTCGCCGCCCTCGGGCAGGGGCTGTACGGCAAGGAGCTGTGGCCGTCGCTGGAGCGGGCGCTGGCCCAGCTCGTCGAGAGCGGCGACACCAGCGGGGTCGTGGCCTTCGCCACCGGCGGCCTGGCCCTCCCGGTGCGCAAGCCGACGGCACAGGGCGGCGAGCCCTCCCCGGGTGCGCTGGTCGACGCCGAGGACGTGCCCCTCGACAACCTCCCGGCCGCGCTGATGGCCGTCAACTGCGCCGACGATCCCGACCGGCCCACCGCCGAGCGGATCACCGCGGACCTGAAGCGGCTGCGCGCCGCCTACGACGAGGCGTCCCCGGTCTTCGGCCGGTACCGGCTGTCCGAGGTCCTGCTGTGCTACGGCCGCCCGAGGGGCACCGACTTCATCCGCGACAAGGTGAAGGACCTCGACACGCCGAAGATGCTGCTGGTGGGCACCCGCGGCGACCCGGCGACGCCGTACCGATGGACCGTGGAGACGGCCGAGCGGCTCGGCTCCCCCGCCGTGGTGCTCGACAACAAGGGCGACGGCCACACCGGCTACGGATCCTCCAAGTGCGTGCACCGCAAGGTCGACGACTTCCTGCTGTACGGCTCCCTGCCGCCCGACGGGAGTTCCTGCGGGCCGTACACCGACGGGGACGACGGCTGAGTGCGCCGGTACGCGCCCCTGCTGCTGGTGGCCCTGTGCGCGGTCGGGGCGGTGGTCGTGTCGTGCGTCGGGGCGTCGGCATGGTGGTGGGGCGCGGCGGCGGTGCTGCTCGCGCTGACCGCGGCGGGTCTGTGGGACCTGTTCCAGCGCCGGCGTCCGGTCCCGCGCGGGCATCCCCTGGTGGGCCGGCTGATGTATCGGGCCCACGTCGCTGAGCTGCATGAGGACGGCGAGGACGGCGACGAGTTCCTTGTCCCGTCGATGGGCCCGGTCGAGCCGGCCGAGGCGGAGCCGAGGGTGCGGGTGGGCGGGCCCGACTGCGCTCTGCCGTACGACATGGCGCTGCTGAACGTGTCGGCACTGAGCTTCGGGGCGCTGTCCCCGAACGCGGTCCTCGCCCTCAACCGGGGTGCGGCGCTGGGCCGTTTCGCGCACGACACCGGAGAGGGCGGGCTGACGGACCATCACCTGCGCGGCGGCGGTGATCTCATCTGGGAGATCGGCTCGGGGTACTTCGGCTGCCGTACCTCCGAAGGGGACTTCGACGCCCGGGAGTTCGCGGACAAGGCGGCGCTGCCCGAGGTGCGCTGTGTGTCGCTGAAGCTCTCGCAGGGCGCGCTGCCGGGCAGCGGCGGGATCCTGCCGGGGGCCAAGGTGAACGCGGAGGTCGCGCGGGTCCGGGCGGTCCGGGAAGGGGAGACGGTGGTGTCGCCGCCGTGTCACCGGGTGTTCTCGACTCCGCGTGAACTGGTGCTGTTCATCGGCCGGTTGCGGGAGCTGGCGGGCGGCAAGCCGACCGGCTTCAAGCTGTGCGTGGGGTCGCGCAGGGAGTTCCTCGCCGTCTGCAAGGCGATGCTCGCGGAGGGCGTGACGCCCGACTTCGTGGTGGTGGACGGTGCGGAGGGCGGGACCGGGGCACCGCCGGAGTACACCGCCCGGCTGGGCCTGCCGCTCACCGAGGGGCTGATCGGCGTGCACAACGCGCTCGTCGGCACCGGGCTGCGGGACCGGATCCGGATCGGGGCGAGCGGGCGGGTCGCCACGGGCGCGGACATCGTCGAACGGCTTGCCCAGGGCGCCGATTACACCAACGCGGGCCGCGCGATGTTGCGCGCCCTGGGCTGCGTCGGGGCCGGGCGCTGCCACACCGGCACCTGTCCGGCCGGGATCGCCACCCAGGACCCGCTGCGGACGCGGGCCCTGCATGTGGGCGACAAGTCCCGGCGCGTCCACCGCTACCAGCGGGACACGGTCCGCGGCGCCGTCCGGATCATGGCGGCGCTGGGCGTGACGGAACCGGGCCTGCTCGGCCCCGGGCATCTGGTGCGCCGTACGGACGCGACGAGGGTCCGTTCCTACGCCGAGTTGTACGAGTGGCTGGAACCGGGCGAGCTACGGGCCGGACCGCCCCGCTCGTGGGCGGCGGACTGGGCGGCGGCCGACCCTGACTCCTTCAGCTAGGAGAGCTCTGGTTCACGAACGCCTCGATCGCCGCCGTCAGTTCGGCCGGCTTCTCCACCGGCAGCTCGTGGCCGGCGTCCAGGATGCGCACGGTGGCGTCCGGGTACGCCTTGGCCATGCGCAGCATCTGCCCGACGGGGAGCTGGACGTCGTAGTAGCCGTGGACCATCAGGGTGGGCGTGCGGATCTCGCCGACCCGGTCCAGGACGTCGAAGGCGCGCATGGCGCCGTACAGCGTCATGACGACCTCGCGCGGGGTGTCGGCGGAGGACCTGATGTACGCGCGGATCTCGTCCTTCGGGTGGCCGGGGGCGAAGGCGCGCTGGATGTTGGTGGCGACGAACAGCTTGAAGGGGACGAGGGTGGAGGCGGCCATGAGCAGGCCCCGGCCCCGGCTGAAGGTCATCCGGGCGATGGAGCCCACCAGGACCATCCGCTCGACGCGGTCGGGGTGGGAGAGGGCGACGGTCTGCGCGATCATGCCGCCCATCGAGTGGCCGACCAGCACGCACCGCTCGATCTTCAGCTGGTCGAGCACGGCGAGGAGGTCCTTCGCCAGCTCCTCGACCGTCCGCACGCCCGCGCCGCCGCTCTCGCCGTGTCCGCGCAGGTCGAGCCGGATCACGCGCCGCCGCCCGGAGAAGTGGGCGATCTGGTGGTCCCAGCGGCGCCGGTTCGCGGTCCAGCCGTGCACGAACACCAGGGGCACCGCGCCTCCGTCGCGCGGTCCCTCGTCGTCGTACGCCAGGCTCGCGCCGTCGACTTCGAGCTGCGGCATGGGTGCCTCCTGCGGTGCGGTCCCGGTTACTGACGCGTACGGTAACCGGCCTCGGGGGCCGCCGTCACCGTCCTGGGGCCCGGCGTACGCTACGACATGATCGTCGGGCGGGAGGGAGCGGGCGCGTGGGTGATCTGCTGGGGGTGGCGGTGCTGGGGGCCGGGCACATGGGGGCCGACCACGTACGGCGTCTCGACCGCGTGGTGAGCGGGGCCCGCGTCGCCGCCGTGGCCGATCCGGACGTGGCGCGCGCCGAGGAGGCCGTCGCCGGGATCGCGGGGGCCTCGGTGCACACGGAGACGGAGGCCGCGCTGGACGCGCCCGGTGTGCGGGCGGTGCTGATCGCCTCGCCGGGTCCGGCGCACGAGGAGGCGCTGCTCGCGGCGCTCGCCCGGGGGCTGCCGGTGCTGTGCGAGAAGCCGATGGTGCCGGACTCGGCGGGCGCTCTGCGCGTGGTCGAGGCGGAGGCGCGGCTGGGCCGGCGGCTGGCGCAGATCGGGTTCATGCGGCGCTACGACGACGGGTACCGCAGGCTGAAGGCGCTGCTGGACGAGGGGCGGCTGGGACGGCCGTTGATGCTGCACTGCGTGCACCGCAACGTGTCCTCGCCGAAGGACTTCACCAGCGCGATGCTGATCGACAGTTCGGTGTCGCACGAGATCGACGCGGCCCGCTGGCTGCTCGGCCAGGAGCTGACAGCGGTCACCGTGCTGCGCCCGCGCCCGTCCGCCGGTGCTCCGGAGGGTCTGTCGGACCCGCAGTTCGTGCTCTTCGAGACCGACGGGGGCGCACTGGTCGACGTGGAGGTCTTCGTCAACTGCGGCTTCGGCTACCAGGTGCGCTGCGAGGCCGTGTGCGAGGCGGGCAGCGCGCGTATCGGCGACGACCACGGGATGCTGGTGAGCGCGCGGGGAGCCGCCGCGGCTGAGGTGCCGCAGGACTACCTGGTCCGGTTCGTGGACGCCTACGACCGCGAGGTGCAGTCGTGGGTCGACGCCACCCGCCAGGGGCGGGTCACCGGACCGACCGCCTGGGACGGCTACGCGGCCTCCGCGGTCGCCGAGGCCGGGGTCCGCGCGCTGGAGAGCGGGGCGCGCACGGCGGTCGGCCTCGCCCCGCGTCCGGAGCTGTACGCCGGGAACTGAGGTGTCCCGAGAGGGCTCAGACATTGCCGAGCAGGGCCTGAAGCCCCTCGTCGACCGCCGCTCCCACGTCCTCCCGGCCGGCCGCGACCACCGCGTAGCTGCGGACCAGGAAGCGCCGCAGGGCGTTCGTGTCGAACTGGAGCAGGGCCATGCCGAGCGGCGAGTGCAGCTCCAGCACGGTGCGGGCCCGGCCGCAGGGCCAGATGTGCACGTCACCGCCGCCGGCCGGGCCGCGCAGCCCCTCATCGAGGAGGGCGCGCCCGAAGGTCCAGGTGGCGCCTTCGCCCGCGAGGGAGACCTCGGGCGGGAAGTCGACGTGCACGGCGAACGGGTCGGAGGAGGCGTAGCGGAGCGTGGCCGGTACCGGCAGCTCCTGGTCCTCCGCGGTGATCAGGCGGGCGCGCACCGGCTGTTCGAGGGTGATGTCCATGCTCTTAGGACTTCATCGGGGCCCTTCGCATTACGCGATTTCGAGAGCAATTATTGTGACGTCCGTCACGGACACCGAACAGGGGAACAAACGGCCGTCGAACACCCGAACTGAGGGCCTCCCGTACCCCTCACAGGTCCCTCAAGTCACGTACGTCACGTACGACTTGATCCCCTGGCCCCACCACTACCAGCACCCCTGCCCAGCCTCCCGGGAGACTCTGGCATATGCCTACGGCACCACCGAATCGTGTGTTGCCAAATCCCTTACACACCGTCGCGGGCTGTGCCACAGTCGTAACGGCCCTTCCGTCCCTATCGCCGGACCGTTTCGTCGGACCGCCCCCCATCGGAGTGCGTCATGTCGTCCCACCTCTCCGCGGATCACCCCGTCGCCGAGCCGCCGGGGCGCGGCCCGGTCGACGCGCTGATCACGCAGGCGCGACGGCTCAAGGGCGACGTGGACGCCGTACGACGGGACGCGCAGGGGGACACAGCGGATCCGCAGGGCCGCTGGCAGCGCGCGCTGTACGACCTGGCGCTGCATCAACTCGACGATCTCGACGCCCACTTGGCCCAACTGCGGGACGGCCCGCCGACGGCCCCGGCCGCACCGGCGACGCACCGCAGGGGGGCGCTGCTCAGCCGGGTGGGCACCGCGGAGTGGGATCTGCTGACGGACGGCGCCGTCTGGTCCGAGGAGCTCTACCGGATCCTCGGCCGTGACCCGGCCGCTCCCCCGCTCACCCTCGACGAACTGCCGTCGTTCGTCCTCGAGGAGGACCGGCCCGCGCTGACGGCGATGGTCACGGACTGTCTGGTCGACGCCCGGCCGATCGACGGCGAGTTCCGCGTCGTACGGCCCGACGGCGAGGCGCGGACCGTGCACATGATGGGCGAGCCCGTGCTCGACGCCGACGGCGGCACCGCATCGATGTGGGCCGTGCTGCGGGACGTCAGCGAACTGCGCAGCAGCCAGCGGGAGGTGCGTGAGCGGCGGGACTCGCTGCAGCGCCAGCGGCACCGCGCGCAGACCGAGCACCGGCTCGCGGTCGAGCTGCAGGAAGCCGTGCTTCCCTCCGGGCACGGCGCCCTGCGGCTCCCGCACCAGGGCCCGCGCCGCCTCGACATCGCCGCCCGCTACCTGCCCGCGTCGACGAGCTCGCTCATCGGCGGCGACTGGTACGACGCGCTCGGACTCCCCGACGGCCGGACGCTGCTCAGCGTGGGCGGCCTCACCGGGCACGGCCCCGCCGTCACCTCCACCATGGCGATGCTGCTCGGCGCCCTGCGGGGCATGGCGATGGCCGGCACCCGGCCCGCCCAACTCCTGTCCTGGCTCAACCGGTTACTCGACGACACCGACCGACCGGCCCTGGCCGGCGCGCTCTGCTGCCAGTACCGGCCCGACGACCGCACCCTCAGCTGGGCGCAGGCCGGGCACCCCGCCCCGCTGCTCTTCCGCGACGGGACGGGGCGCCGGCTGGACGCACCCGACGGGGTGCTGCTGGGCGCCACCTCGGGCGCCGTCTACGGACAGGCCGAGGAGACCCTCCAAGCGGGCGACCTGCTCCTGCTGCACACCGACGCGCTGGTGCCCGACGACTCCGACGACGGCATACACCGGCTCCTCGGCCTCGGTCCCCGCCTCCACCGGGCGCACACCGCACAGGACTGCGTACGCACGGTCGTGGCGGAGTTCGGCGGGACCGAGCGGGACGACGACGCCTGTGTGCTGATCGCCCGGGTCACCCCGTGACCGACCCGGCTTGCCCGGTTTGCTCGGCTCAGCTGACTGGAACGCTCAACTCACTCACGCCTGGGCGGCGTTGCCGCCTCGTCCCCCCTTCGTACGGGGCAGCGCCAGGCGGATCTGCTCGCGCAGTTCGCTGATGCTGGGGTAGCCGGCGTACTCCGCCGTGAGCCGGTACATCTCGCGCAGCCGGTCCCAGGTGCGCCGGGAGGAGTTGGAGCCCATCGACACCAGGGCCAGCCGGGCGTACCGGTCCGCCTGTTCGGGATCGTCGGCGATGAAGCAGGCCGAGGCCATGGAGAGATGGTCGAAGATCTTGGACCGCTCCCGTCCGTCGACGCGCAGCGCCAGGGCCTTCTCCGCGTAGTACTGGGCGTGCACGGCCGCCTGCGGCTCGAACTCGGCCAGTGTGCGGTAGGCCAGGGCCTGCATGCCGTACAGATCCTCGTCCTTGAAGGTCTGCATCCAGGGCGGCGGTTCCATCTCGCCCTTCTCGGAGACGAACAGGTCCTCCGCCTGGCCGAGGGTGCGGCGCATGGCCTGGCCCTTGCCCATGGACGCCTGTGCCCAGGCCTCGATGGTGTGGAACATCGCCCGGGTGCGCGGCAGCACGTTGTCACCGGCTCCCGACTGGGCGAGTTTCATCAGGTCGAGGGCCTCGTCGGGGCGGCCCAGATGGACCATCTGACGGGCCGCCCGGGACAGCGCCTCACCGGCCCGCGGCCGGTCACCGCCCTCCCGGGCGGCATGGGCGGCGATGACGAAGTACTTCTGGGCCGTGGGCTCCAGGCCGACGTCGTGCGACATCCAGCCCGCGAGGACGGCCAGGTTGGCGGCGACGCCCCACAGGCGCCGCTGGAGATGGCCGGATTGATGGTAGGCGAGCATGCCGCCCACTTCGTTGAGCTGTCCCACCACGGCCTTGCGCTGCAGCCCGCCCCCGCGGGCCGCGTCCCAGGCTCGGAACACCTCGACCGAGCGCTCCAGTTCCTCGATCTCCTCCGTCCCGATGGGGGCGGCCTCGTAGCGGTCGAACCCGGCGGGGTCGGCATGGTGGAGGAGGGGGTCGTCGATGACGGGAGCGTCGGCGGAGAGGGTCGGATCGGTGTGCAGCCACTCGTACATGGCACTGCTGAGTGCGGATCCCGCCGTGAGCGCGACACCCGCGCTCACCAAACCGCGTCGGTTGAGCATGAGGTCCATTCCCGTGAATTCGGTGAGGACCGCAGCAGTCCGTTCGGGCGCCCATGGCACGCCGTCGGGATGCTCGGGATGTCCCGATGTCCCGCCCGACCGTTTCCCCGTACGCCCGTGCCGGACCAGACCGAGGTCCTCAATGGTCACGACACGGCCGAGACGCTCGGTGAACAGGGCCGCCAGCACCCGCGGCACCGGATCGCGCGGGATCTCTCCCATGTCGATCCACCGCCGCACCCGGGAGGTGTCGGTCGACAGCTGGGGGTGGCCCATGGCCGCCGCCTGCCGGTTGACCAGCCTCGCGAGTTCACCCTTGGACCAGCCGGCCAGGCCGAACAGGTCCGCAAGGCGGGTGTTGGGTTGTCCGCTCACGTCAAGCCCCCAGGTTCTCGGCTGAGTTGACAGTAGCCCGGTGGAAGTTGCCGAGCGACTATTCGCCAGGGTTCGCCAGGGTCCGCCAGATGGTGTGCCAGTGGGCCATGGGTGTCAGGTAGGAAAGCGCCACCCCGACCCGGTCGCCGAGGGACATTCCCCAGGGTGCACCCGGGCGGTCGGGCGGGGCAGCGCTTTGACTAGCAGGCACACGAAGGGATCTGTTTCGCCCATGTACGCAGCATCGTCCTCCGTGTCCGCCCCGCCCCGGTCGCTGCACACCCGTCCGGGCGGTGGCGGCCCCTATCTCGCCCCGGCACGGCCGGCGGCCCCCACGCTCGGTGCGGGTCCGGCCCGGCGTACGGCGGGGCTCGGCACGCAACCGCTCAGCGGGAGACTCGACCTGTCCGGTCCCCAGGGCGCGCAGCTGCGCACGGCGATCGCCTCGGTGCACCGGATCTGCCCCGAGTTCGCCCCGGTCCAGGTACTGCGCCGCAGCGGGCGCTCGGTGCTCCTGGTCGGCACGACCGGACGAAGTACGGCCGTCGCGAAGTGTTTACTCGACCACTCCCCCGTGTGGGCGGAGCGGATCAGGCACGAGATAGCCGCATACCGCACGTTCGTCCGGCAGCGCCCTCCGGTGCGCGCGCCAAGACTGATCGCGGCGGACCCGGACAACTGCACCCTGGTCATCGAACGGATGCCCGGCAGGGTCGCGGCACTGCAACGGCATCCCGTGGAGACCCCGCCCCGGGCCGACATCCGGGCGGCGCTGGGCGCCATCTGCCGGCTCAACGCCTGGCGCCCACCGGCCGGCACCTTCGACGCACCGCTGGACTACGCGTCCCGTATCTCCCGCTACCACGAACTGGGTCTGCTCACCGACCGGGATCTGGGTGACCTGCAGAAGCTGCTGCACGGCATCGCGACCTCCGCGGGCCGGCAGGGCCTGGGCCAGTTCTGTCACGGCGACGCCCTCCTGTCGAACATCCTGTTGTCCCCGGCCGGTCCAGTGCTGGTGGACTGGGAGCACGCGGGCTGGTATCTGCCGGGCTACGACCTGGCCACGCTGTGGTCGGTCCTCGGTGACGCGCCGGTGGCGCGCCGTCAGATCAGCCAGCTCGCCCAGCAGGCGGGCCCGGCCTCCCGGGACGCCTTCCTGGTGAACCTGATGCTGGTCCTGACCCGGGAGATCCGTACCTACGAGACGGCCGTGCAGCGTTCGATGCACGACACGACCCCGACGGCCCCGGGCGCGGCCCACCCGGGTGCCGCGCCGTCCGGCGAGGAACAGCGGCTGCTGCTGCGGCGGCTGCACGACGACTGCCAGCTCGCCCGTCGGGCCGTGCGCGCGGCGGTCGGCACTCGCTGAGGGGACGGAAGGCCGCGGTGCGCCAGAACGGCGGCGCACCGCGGCCTTCCGTGCGTCACCCGACACGAGGACGCGCCGGTCACCCTTTCACCGCAAATATCCAGCATGTATCCCATATGTGGGCATTATTGACGGATCATCGGCTACCGGTTACCGGCCATCGGAGGAGAGACCGCCGTGCCTCGACCCGTCACCCACCGTCTCAGACCGCCTCGCCCCACCCGCAGAGCCGCCGGTGCCGTCGCGTCGGCGGCTCTGCTGCTGCCGCTGCTCGGCGCCGCGCCGTCGGCCGCGTACCCCGGCCCGCGCGGCCTGAAGGAGGCCTTCGCCGCAGCGGCGGCCCAGTACCACGTACCGCAGAGCGTGCTGCTGGGCGTCTCCTACCTCCAGTCCCGCTGGGACACCCACGCCGGGGCGCCCAGCGTCAGCGGCGGTTACGGCCCGATGCATCTCACGGACGCGCGTACCGCCCTGGCCACGGCCCCGCAGCACGGCGCGGATCCGTCTGACGCCCGCGGCGACGACGCCCGCCCGGCCCGGCGCCAGGTCTCGCGGCCGCCGTCGGACGCCGAGCTGCCGGCCCGGCTGACCACCCTCCCCAGGGCGGCCGAGCTGACCGGCCTCGACGCCGAGGCACTGCGCACGGTCCCCGCGGCCAACGTGGCGGGCGGCGCGGCCCTGCTGGCCGCCGCGCAGCGGCAGCTGGGCGAGCCGCTGAGCTCCGATCCGGCGGACTGGTACGGCGCGGTGGCCCGCTTCTCGGGCGCGGACGACCGCGCGACGGCCGCGGCCTACGCGAACGACGTGTACGAGGCGCTGCGCACCGGCGAGGAGCGGGTCACGGACGCCGGGGAGCGGGTCGCCCTGGCCGCGCGGCCGGGCCTGGTCCCGCACACCGCCCAGCTGGCGCGGACCGGTCTGCGCACGGTGTCCGCGGCGGGCACCGAGTGCCCGTCGACGGTGTCCTGCGAGTGGATCCCGGCGCCGTACGAGGAGTTCGGCGACGGCGACTACGGCAACCACGACGAGAGCGACCGGCCGACGTCCTCGTCCATCCGGTACCTCGTCGTCCACGACACCGAGGGCGGCTGGGAGGGGGTCGTCAACTCGGTCCAGGACCCCACCTTCGTCTCCTGGAACTACTCGCTGCGCTCCACCGACGGCCATATCGCCCAGCACGTCAAGGCGAAGGACGTGGCCTGGCACTCGGGCAACTGGTACGTCAACTCCAAGTCGATCGGCGTGGAGCACGAGGGCTTCCTCGCCCAGCCGGACTCCTGGTACACGGAGGCGATGTACAAGGCGTCGGCGCGACTGGTGGCGTATCTGGCGGCGAAGTACGGCATCCCGCTGGACCGGCAGCACATCCTCGGCCACGACACCGTGCCGGGCCCGACCACGGCGGCCATTCCCGGGATGCACACCGACCCGGGCCCGTACTGGGACTGGCGGCACTACTTCGAGCTGCTGGGCAAGCCCTTCGGGGCCGTGGCGCGCGCGAGCGGTGACGTGGTGACGATCCGGCCCGACTACACCGCCAACAAGCCCGCGTACACGGGCTGCGCCGGCGCGGGCAAGCCGTGCGCGGCGCACGGCTCCGGCGCGGTGCGGCTGTACTCCGACCACGACGAGAAGTCGGCTCTGATCAAGGACGTCGGGGAGGCCGGCGCGACCCCGACCACGGGCGTCAACGACCTCTCCTCACGGGTTTCCACCGGCCAGCAGTACGCCGTCGCCGACACCTGGGGCGACTGGACGGCGATCTGGTACCTGGGCCAGAAGGCCTGGCTGCGCAACCCCAAGGCGGCGCCCGCGGCGGTGGCCTCGACCGGTGTGCTGATCACGCCCAAGGCGGGCAAGGACAGCGTCCCGGTCTACGGGCGCGCCTACCCGGAGTCGTCCGCGTACCCGTCCGGGGTGCCGGTGCAGGCGGTCTCCGCGCTGCCGTACAAGCTGCCGAAGGGCCAGACGTACGTCGCCGGTGACAAGGTGCCCGGCGAGTACTTCTACGCGGTCGGCTTCGACCCGGCCACGCACCGGGTGGTGGTCGGCAAGGACCTGTACTACGAGATCCAGTACGGCCACCGGGTGGCGTTCGTCCGGGCCGCCGATGTGACGGTCGTGTAGGGCGGCGGCGTCTCAGCCCTGCTGGAACAGTTCCGCCGGGAGCGGTTTCAGCAGGGCGTACAGGTCGTCCGTGATGGGACGGTCCCAGGCGGCGATGGTCACCAGGACGTTGTCGCTGCGGTCGAACTGGACGCAGGAGATCCGGCCCTCGGAGAGCTTCAGGCGCCGCACGATGAGGAGGTTGTCGCCCTGCATGACCGGCATGTCCTCGGTGCCCACGACGGTCACCTCCTCGTCGTTCTCCAGCGCGAGCAGCAGCTGGGCCACCTCGAAGGGGACCTCGTCGTCGGCGATGTCCCGGGCCGGGGAGCCCTCGGGGAGGTTGCCGATGATCATCGCGGGGCCACGACCGCCGAACAGGTCGTAGCGCAGGAAAACCCCCTGGCAGCTGCCGTCGGGGGCGGGCAGCAGGCCGGCGCCGAGATTGCCGGGCCAGTCGCCCGGATCCATGGCCAGAACGTCGAAGTCGGGCCCGGCGGGGGTGGCGCTGCGGCGGCGGAGGAACGACATGTCGTAATGGTACGTGGCCCGTCGTACGGGTGCGTCGAATGGGTGGGGCTTTGGGGTGCTGGTCGCGCCCACGCGGCGGAGCCGCACATCGACTCGGCCCCGCGCCCCTAGGTAGCCCTCCCTGACGTCGGCAACAACATGCCCGATGCTTCCGCCAGGCCGTCGGCTCCACATCGCCGGGCCATGTCATGACCTCGCTCAAGATAGTCCGCAGCCTCCGTCTCGCCCTTCCGGCGCAGTTCGGTACCCAGCGCCACCAGCGCGCAGGCCAGTTCGTAAGTCGCCGAGGACTGTTCCAGGTGGTGGACGGCCTCTTTCAGGTAGTCGACGCGCGTCGCGCCCGTCGTGACCTCCGCCGCTGTGCGCAACGCCTGGCCGATGGCCGACGGGGTGCCGAAGTGGCGGGCTCGGGTGAGGGCTTCGCGGGCGGTGGCGTGGGCGAGTTCCGGGGCGTCGTGGGCCTGGGCGCGGGCCAGGTGGAGCTGCCAGGGGCACCAGGCGGGGTTGCGGATGCCGCGGCGGTCCAGGCGCCGGCCCACCGAGGCGAGCTCCGCCGCCGCCTGCCCCGTAAGGCCGCGGGCGAGGAGGAGCTCGCCGTGGACGGTCTGGGCGTCGGGGAAGACGACCGCGGCCGGGAAGGGTGCCGCGAAGGCGTGGTCGGCGGCGGTTCTTGTGGCCTCGGCGACCCGGCCGCGGGCGAGGAGGGTCTCGATCAGGATGCCCACGGCGTACCAGTGGGCGGGGGTGCCGGGGCCGACGCGTTCGGCGAGGCGCAGGCCCGCGCGGACGAGGTCCTCGGCCTCGGCGAGCCGGCCGCGGCGGAGGCGGACGTACCCGAGGAGGGTGTAGCCGAAGGAGAGGTGGGCGCCGCGCCAGCCCTGCTTCTCGAAGTCGGCGATCCCGGCGGCGAAGAGTTCCTCGGTGCGGTCGGGGCGGTCGGCGTAGGTGAAGGCGAGGGCGACCAGGACGGGGACCTCGAAGAGGCGGTCGGGCTCGGCCCAGCCCAGGCCGCCGTCGAGGGCGCGTTCGGCGTGCTGGAGGGCGACGTGGGCGGGCTCGCCGCGCTGGATCGCGTCCCAGGTGCGCAGCCCGATGACGTACCGCTCGGTGAGGTCGCGGCCGGTGAGCCGGTCGGCGAGGCGGGCCAGCCGGCGGGAGCGGGCGGGGTGATCGGGTTCGTCGGCGCGGAAGGCGTCCCACATGAACTGTTCGGAGAGCAGCCGCAGCCGGTCTTTGGGGTCCTGGGTGACCCTGATCTCGCGGGCGAGGGTGTCGGAGGCCTCGGCGAGGCGGTCGCTGTGGGCGAGGACCTGGGAGAGGCGGTAGACGATGTGCCGGCGCAGGGCCGGGTCGGTGATCGGCTCGTCGAGGGCGGCGCGGAGGTGGTTGACGGTGGTGGCGGGTTCGGTGAGGAGGGAGGCGCTGCCGAGTTCGTGGAGGACGGCGGCGCGTTCGTGTGCGGGCGGGGGTTCGCGCAGGGCGCGGGCGAGGTGGGCGCGGGCGGTGTCGGGGGCGCCGGCGCGGAGGGTCTCGCGGGCCGCGGCGCGCAACTGCCGGACGACCCAGGGGTCGCCCTCGGGGTGGGTCTCCAGGAGGTGGCGGGCGGCGGCGGAGGGCCCCTGGCCCGCGTCGGTCACGCACCAGGCGGCCTGGCCGTGCAGGGCGACGCGGACACCGGCCGGGATGGCCCGGTAGACGGCGGTGGCGATCAGCGGGTGGACGAACTCCAGGGTGCCGACGCCGGTGAGGATGCGTGCGTCGCGCAGGGCGTCGGCTGCGTCGGCGGCCTCCTCGTGGCCGAGTCCGGCGACGGCGGCGGCGAGGGCCGGGGGGATCTCGGTGCCGAGGACGGCGCAGGCCCAGGCGAAGCGGACGGTGGAGGTGCCCAGGCATTCGAGGCGGGCGACGAGACCGCTGCCCTTGATTGCGGCGGCCAGGTCGCGCAGCAGCGGGGCGCCGGACTCGGTGGGGGCCAGGCCGCGGTCGCGGACCTTGGCGAGGAGTTCGACGGTCTCGAAGGGGTTGCCCGCGGTGACGGCCCAGCACTCCTGGCAGAAGGCGGTGTCGGCGGGGGTGCCCAGGGTCTCGCGCACGAGGCGGGAGACGGCGGCCTGGCTGAGCGGTTCGAGCCCGATGGGCCGGCTGCCCGCCCGGCCGGGCAGGGAGCGGAACGCCTCGGCGTGCGCGGGGAGTTCCTCGGGCCGGTAGGCGACGGCCATCAGCAGCGGGAGTTCCTCGGCGCGGGGCGCGAACCCGGCGAGCCAGCTGAGGGATTCGGGGTCGGCCCAGTGGGCGTCGTCGAGGACGAGGACCAACGGGGCGCTGCGGACGGCGAGTTGGGTGAGTACCCAGTCGAGGCCGTCGCGCAGGCCCTGTTGGTCGGGGGGCGCGCCGTCGTTGGGGGCGCACAGGCCGAGGGCGGGGCCGACGATGTCGTACCAACTGCCCAGCGCGGCACGGAGATCGGCCTCTGTCGAGGCTGCGAAGCGTGGCTGGAGGAGCTGGCGGGCTACGTGGAAGGCGACCCGCTGCTCCTGGTCGCCGCCGCGTGCGGACAGCACGGCGCAGCCCCGGCCCACCGCCCGCCGTCGGACCTCCCCGAGAAGCGTGGTCTTCCCGACACCGCCCCGCCCGGCGAACACCAGCAGCCCACCACGGGGCCGCCCGGACGACCCGGCGGTGGGTGACAGCACGGCGCCGGAACTCGTCGCTCCCGCCGGTGCGGCGCCATGCGGCACGGCGCCCGGCGAGGCGGTGGCCGGCTGTCCGGGACCGGCACCGGGCAGCGTCTCGCCGGGTGGGTGCGACCCGGTGAGTTCCGTCAACGCCTCGTCGATCGCGGCGAGTTGGCTCTCGCGTTCGAAGAGGGTCCGTCTGTCGCGCACGACCGCCTGCCCCATGGCCCACCCCCCGGCCACGGCGCCCGGCACCGCGCGGGGAGCGGCGACGCACCGTGACCTCCAGGGACCTCAGCGTACGCCTCGGGGCAACGGCCCGGCGCCCCGATCCGGGAGGCCGCGCTCATTCCTCGGCCGGTGCCGGGGGTACCACCGCGACGGGACCCGCCGCGTGCAGCAGCACGGCGTGGGTGACGGAGCCCAGCATGCGGGCGGGGGCGAGCAGCCGGCGGCGATGGCGGCCGACGACGACCAGCTCGGCGCCTTGGGAGGCGGCGACGAGGAGGCCCGCCGCGTCGCCGGGCACCGGCAGGGAGTCCACGGGGACGCCGGGGTGGCGTTCGCGGTGCGGGGCGAGGAAGCCGTCGGCGAGGATGCGGGTCTCGTGTTCGAGGGCGTCCTGGTCGTAGACGGGCAGGGCGAGGTCTTCGGGGGCGGCCCAGCTCTGGACCGGCCAGGGGTAGGCGGCGACCACCTGGAGGCGGGCGTCGCGCAGCGCGGCCTCCGTGAAGGCGAGGTCGAGGGCGGCATCGTCGGGGCCGTCCACCTTCAGGCCCACGACCACCCGGCGCCCTGGTTCGGCGGGCAGCGGGTCGTCGACCTCGCGGCCGGGCCGGGGCACGACGACGACCGGGCACTCGGCGTCACGGGCCGCGGTCAGGCCGTTGGAGCCGAGCACCAGGCTGGCGAAGCCGCCGCGCCCACGTGAGCCGAGCACCAACAGCCGAGCCTCGGTACCGAGTTGGGGGAGCAGCGCGCCCGGGGCGCCGTCGAGGGAGACGTACTCCGTCCCCCGCGATCGCTCCCCGAGCCGGGCGCGGGCGGCGGCCAGCACCGGGTCGTCCCGCGGCGGCGGGGGTACGACGACGGAGGCGTCGAGGGCGTCCGGCCGCGTCCAGGCGAAGTGGTGGCGTACGTGCGCCACCCGCAGCGGCGCCCCGCGTCGGCGGGCGGTGTCCGCGGCCCAGTCCAGGGCGCGCAGACTGTCCTCGGATCCGTCGACAGCCGCGACCACCGGCAGGGTGGTGCTCATGGTCCTCACCTCCGGATGACGAACCTCGTCAAGCTGTCCTGATGGGGGCCAGCCTTGCCCAGGCCGGGCCCCAGGAGGGCGTACGAGGTCGCGTGTCCGGAAAATGAGCCACCGACGGTCTCAGGTCAGGTCGAACTCCCCCTCCCGCGCGCCCGACACGAACGCGCCCCACTCCGCGGGGGTGAAGATCAAGGAGGGACTCTCAGGGCGGCGACTGTTGCGCATCGCGATGAATCCCTCGACGAAGGCGATCTGGACATCCCCCCGCCCCCGGCTGCTGGACTGCCACTCGGCGTTGCTGAGGTCCAGCTCCGGCTTGTCCCAGCCCGTGAGCGGCTGCTGCTGGATGGTGCTCTCGGCCACGTCCGTGCTCCTCCCGGTTCGTCGTCCGCGGCCAGCCTAGCGATCGCCCACCGGTGCCGACAGTGCACGTCGGCCGGACCTTTCAGGACTCCGGCGGGCGCGCTCCCACAAGCCACATGGAGAAGAACTGCGAGCCGCCGCCGTAGGCGTGCCCGAGGACTCTGCGGGCCCGTTCCACCTGGTGTTCTCCGGCCTGGCCGCGCACCTGGAGCGCGGCCTCCGCGAAGCGGATCATGCCGGAGGCGCCGATCGGATTGGTGGACAGGACACCACCCGACATGTTGACGGGCAGGTCGCCGTCGAGCTCGGTGACGCCGGACTCGGTGAGCTTCCAGCCCTCGCCCTCGTCGGCGAAGCCGAGGTTTTCCAGCCACATGGGCTCGTACCAGGAGAACGGCACGTACATCTCGACGGCGTCGATGTCGCGGCGCGGGTCGGTGATCCCGGCCTGGCGGTAGACGTCGGCCGCGCAGTCCTTCCCCGCCTGGGGTGACACGGCGTCCTTGCCCGCGAACAGGGTGGGTTCGCTGCGCATCGCGCCGCCCAGCATCCAGGCGGGCGGCCGGGGCGAACGGGCCGCTCCGGCGCGGTCGGTGAGGACCATCGCGCAGGCGCCGTCGGAGGACGGGCAGGTCTCGGAGTAGCGGATCGGGTCCCACAGCATCGGCGAGGCCTGGACCTTCTCCAGGGTGATGTCGTGCTCGTGGAGGTGGGCGTAGGGGTTCTTGAGCGCGTTGCGCCGGTCCTTGTAGGCGACCAGGGAGCCGACGGTGTCGGGCGCGCCGCTGCGCCGCATGTAGGCGCGCACGTGCGGGGCGAAGAAGCCGCCCGCCCCGGCCAGCAGCGGCTGCTGGAAGGGGATGGGCAGGGAGAGCCCCCACATGGCGTTGGATTCGGACTGTTTTTCGAAGGCGAGGGTGAGGACGGTGCCGTGGACGCGGGCCGCGACCAGGTTGGCGGCGACGAGCGCGGTGGACCCGCCCACGCTGCCCGCCGTGTGTACCCGCAGCATGGGTTTGCCCACCGCGCCGAGCGCGTCGGCGAGGTACAGCTCGGGCATCATCACGCCCTCGAAGAAGTCGGGCGCCTTGCCGATGACGACGGCGTCGATGTCGGCCCAGGTCAGCTCGGCGTCGTCGAGGGCGCGCCGGGCCGCCTCGCGGACCAGTCCCGCGATGGACACGTCCCGGCGGGCGGCTACGTGCTTGGTCTGGCCGACGCCGACGACGGCCACGGGCTCCTTGCTCATCGCGGATCCCCTTCCAGTACGGCGACCAGGTTCTGTTGCAGACACGGTCCGGACGTGGCGTGGGCGAGCGCGCGGTCGGACTCGCCCCGGTGGATGCGGGCGGCGGCCTCGCCGACGCGGGCGAGGCCCGCGGCCATCATCGGGTTGGCGGCGAGGGCGCCGCCGGACGGGTTGACGCGGACGTCGTCGCCGAGCTTCAGGGCCCGGCGCAGGACGACCTCCTGCGCGGTGAACGGCGCGTGCAACTCCGCGGTGTCGACGGGCCGTTCGAAGACGCCGGCCCGCTCGGCGGCCAGCCGGGTGGAGGGCGAGTCGGTGAGGTCGCGCACGCCGAGCGAGTGGGCCTCGATGCGGTGGTCGACGCCCCGGATCCACGCGGGGCGCTCACAGAGTTCACGGGCCCGCTCCCCGGCCGCGAGGATCACGGCGACGGCGCCGTCGCCGACCGGCGGGCAGTCGCCGGTGCGCAGGGGCCGTACGACGTAGTCGCCGGGCGGCACCGGGCCGCGCAGCTGGGCGTGCGGGTTGCCGGTGCCGCGGCTGCGCGCGCCGATCGCCGCGAGCGCGGGTTCGTCGGTCTCGCCCGCGTCGATGAGCGCCTGCGCCTGGAGGGCGGCGAGGGCGACGGAGTCGGGCCACAGGGGGGCGACGTAATAGGGGTCGAGCTGCCGGGTGAGCACGTCCCGCAGCGAGCCGGGCGAGGACTTGCCGTACGAGTACACGAGGGCGGTGTCGGCGTCCCCGGTGAGCAGCTTGGTCCACGCCTCGTACAGCGCCCAGGCGCCGTCCATCTCGACGTGCGACTCGGAGATCGGCGGCCAGGCGCCGACGCCGTCGAGGGCGAGGGTGAAGGAGAAGGCGCGGCCGGCCAGGTAGTCACTGGAGCCGGAGCAGGTGAAGCCGATGTCGGCGGTCTTCAGGCCGGTCTGCGCGAGGACCGCGTGCAGGACCGGCATGAGCATCTCGACCTCGGACACCTCCTCGGTGGTGCGCAGGGTGTCGGACTGGGCGAAGGCGACGACGGCGATGTCCCGGCTCACAGTTCCTCCTTGTACGTGTCGTAGTCCGCGTCGGGTTCGCCGGTCGGCCGGTAGTGGTCCGGATAGCGACCGCCTTCCGTCCACACCGGTTCGACCCGCAGTCCCATCCGCACCTGGTCGTACGGGATGCCGCCGATCCGGCCGTGCAGCGCGAGGTCGGCGCCGTCGAGGGCGATGTGGGCGTAGACGTACGGGACTTCGATGTCGAGGTTGCGCGCCTTGATGTTGACGATGCAGAAGGTGGTGACGGTCCCGCCGGGCCCGACCTCCACCTGTTCCGCCGTGGCGACACCGCAGGTGGGACAGGCGCCCCGGGGCGGGACGTACACCTTCCGGCAGGACGGGCAGCGCTCGCCGACGGTCCTGCGGTCGGCGAGGGCGTTGATGTAGGCGGTCTGGGCCCGGCCGGGCGAGTAGGTGTAGTCGAGACGCGCCGGGGCGACGATGCCGCCGACAGGGTCCGCGAACTCACCATCGCTGCCGGTGAGTTCGGCCGGGCCGCCGTCGTACGGCTCGAAGCAGGCGATGTCGGTGATGGCTCCGGCGCGCTCCTCGGCCCAGCGGATCCGGACGCGCATGCCGGTGCGGACGGCGTCGGGGCCGGGGGCGTCGAGGGCGTGCAGAAGGGCGGTGTCGGCGCCGTCGAGCCGGACCAGCACCCAGGCGAAGGGGGTGGTGAGGGGCTGGCCGCGGCGGGGGGCGTGGTTCCAGGCCCAGGTGGTGACGGTGCCGGTGGGCGCCACCTCGACCAGGTCCCGCAGGTCGTCGGCGGTGACGGGGTCGTACTCGACGGGCGGCACGAGGGTGCGGCCGTCGGTGGTCGTCACACCGAGGACGACTTGCTCACGCAGGCCGGTGAGAAACGCACTCTGGACGGGCCCGAGGGACCGCGTGAACGGAAACTCGACAACGAGCGGGGCTTTGAGTACTTCGGGCATCGGGGGCTTGCCTCCTTCGATGGGGCGGCGCGCCCCGAAGGGGCGCGGGGCTGTAGCATTTGCGGCTCCGCCGCGTGGGCGCGACCAGCCACCACGGTCCGCAGCCTTCCGAACGGCGCATCACGCCCGCTTGTAGACCGGTGCCCGTTTCTCCGAAAACGCCCGGGCGCCTTCCTTCGCGTCGGCGGTGTCGAACACCGGCCAGCCCCGGGCGAGTTCGGCGGCGAGTCCCTCGGTCTCGGTCAGCTCCGCGGTCTCGTACACCGACGCCTTGACCGCCTCCACGGCCAACGGCCCACACGCGTTGATCCGTTCGGCGATCTCCAGCGCCTTCTCCAGGGCCTTGCCGTCGGGCACGACATGCCCGACCAGGCCGATGTCGGCCGCCTCGCGGGCGGTGTAGGACCGGCCGGTGAGCAGCATCTCCAGGGCGTGGGTGCGCGGGATCTGCCGTTGCAGCCGGACCGTCGAGCCGCCGATCGGGAACAGTCCGCGCTTCACCTCGAAGAGCCCGAACGTGGCCGACTGGCCCGCGACCCGGATGTCGGTGCCCTGGAGCATCTCGGTACCGCCCGCCACGCAGTACCCCTCGACGGCGGCGATCACCGGCTTGCGCGGCCGGTGGTGGCGGAGCATCGCCTTCCAGTGCAGGTCGGGGTCGGCCTTGAGCCGTTCCCGGTACTGCTCGCCCGCCATGCCCCGCCCGGCGAGGGCCTTGAGGTCCATGCCGGCGCAGAACGAGTCGCCCGCGCCCGTGAACACGATCGACCGGATCGAGTCGTCCTCGTCGGCCTCCAGCCAGCCGTCGTAGAGGCCGACGAGCATCGCGATCGAGAGCGCGTTCTTCGCCTCGGGCCGGTTGAGCGTGAGCACGAGTGTGGCGCCCTCGCGCTGCACGGTGAGGTGTTCGGTTCCGCCCATCACACATCTCCCCTCGGAAAGAACGAGAACAGGTTGCAGGAGGCGCGGAGGCACTTCAAGGGTTTTCTGACACTCAGTCAGATTTCTTCGTGCCGCCCCCTTCACAGTTGCGCCCCCCTTTGCTGTGATGACCGGCAGCCGGTTCGGAGCGAGGCCAGGAGGAACAGTTGGAGTACAACCTTGCCGACCTGTTCGAGTCGGTCGTCGATGTGGCGGCGGACCGCGAGGCGCTCGTGTACGTCGACCATCCCGGCACGGGTGCGGAGCGCCGGCTGACGTACGCGGAGCTGGACGCGGCGGCCAACCGCATCGGCCACCACCTCCTGGACAGCGGGATCCGGCCGGGCGAGCACGTCGGCCTCCACCTCTACAACGGCGTCGAGTACCTCCAGACGGTGCTTGGCTGCCTGAAGGCCCGGATCGTGCCGGTCAATGTCAACTACCGGTACGTGGAAGACGAGTTGGTCTATCTGTACCGGGACGCCGACCTGGTCGGGCTGGTCTTCGACGCGGAGTTCGCGGACCGGGTGGCGGCGGCCCTGCCGCAGGCCCCGGCGCTGCGGCAGCTGGTGTGTGTCGGACCGGCCGGTGACGGTGTCACCGCGTTCACGGACGCCGAGGCGGCCGGTTCGCCGGAGCGCGGGTTCCCGCCCCGCTCGGGCGACGACCAGTTCATCATCTACACCGGCGGCACGACAGGCATGCCCAAGGGTGTGATGTGGCGTCAGGAAGACCTGTTCTTCTCGGGGTTGGGCGGCGGCTCACCCACGGGTGAGCCGGTGAAGAAGCCGGAGGAGATCGCCGAGCGGGTGGCGGCCGGCGGTACGGGGATCACCTTCTTCCCCACTCCCCCGCTGATGCACGGCACCTCCACCCTCACCGCCTTCATCGGCTTCAACTTCGGGCAACGGGTGGTGATCCACCGCAAGTTCGTGCCCGAGGAGGTGCTGCGGACGATCGAGAAGGAGAAGGTCACCAGTATCTCCCTGGTCGGCGACGCGATGCTGCGCCCGCTGATCGACGCGCTCGAAGGGCCGATGAAGGGCACGGACTGCTCGTCGGTGTTCAGCGTGTCCTCGTCCGGGGCGATCATGTCGGACACCGTCCGCGGTCAGTTCCGGGCGCTGATGCCCAATGCGATGCTGCTGAACAACTTCGGGTCCTCCGAGTCCGGCTTCAACGGCACGGCGACGGACGACTCCGGCCCCGAGCGCGGCTTCCGCATCCGCGTCAACTCCCGTACACAGGTTGTCGATCCGGCGACGTACGAGCCGATCGCGCCGGGCGAGGTCGGCCGGGTCGCCCAGCGCGGTCACGTCCCCCTCGGCTACTACAACGACCCGGTGAAAACCGCCGAGACCTTCTTCCAGAAGGGCGGCGAGCGCTGGGTACTGCTCGGGGACATGGCCACCGTCGACGAGGACGGCGTGGTCGTCGTCCTCGGCCGTGGCTCGCAGTGCATCAACACCGGGGGCGAGAAGGTGTACCCCGAGGAGGTCGAGCAGGCCCTGAAGTCACACCCGGACGTGTACGACGCCCTGGTGGCGGGCGTACCGGACCCGACCTGGGGCAACCATGTGGCGGCGGTGGTCCAGATCCGCACCGGGGCCCCGCGCCCCTCCCTGGAGGACATCCAGACCCACTGCCGGAGCCGGCTCGCCGGTTACAAGATCCCCCGCCAGCTGGTCATCACCGACACCATCCGCCGCTCCCCCAGCGGCAAGGCGGACTACCGCTGGGCACGCGAGGTGGCGGTGACGGAGAACGGCTGAGCACCGCCGTCGAGGAAGTCGACGACCCGCGAGGCGAACCACTCCGGGTCGTCCAGCCACGGATAGTGGCCCGCGCCGGACTGCACGGTGAACTCGGCGCCCGGGAAGGCATCCGCGACCACCCGGGCCGGCTCGGGGCGTGGACCGCCGTCCACTTCACCGGCGAGGACGAGGACAGGCGCGGCGACGGCCGCGAGGGCGGTACGCAGGGCGGGCGGGTCGAAGGCGGCGGGGTCGAGGAAGCGTTCTCCGGCCTCGGCGTTGGTCTGCTCGTCGGTGGCGGCGTCATGGGCGCGGGCGGTGTCGTCCCAGCGGCCGTGGAAGAACGGCGCGACCACCGTCCAGTCGGGTTCCTCCCCGCCCGTCAGCCAGGCCTCGAACGCCGGGAACGCCCTCGCGAACCACGGCTCGTCCTTCCGCAGCCGGGCCGCCGCCAGACGGTCCTGGGGCGTGGCCGGGCCGCCCAGGGCCCACGGTGTGACGGTGATCAGGGCCAGTCGGGACACGCGGTGCGGATACCGGGCCGCGTACAGCATCGCCAGGCTGCCGCCGGCCGAGTGCGCGAGCAGGTCCATCCGGTCCAGGCCCAGCTCGACCCGGAGCGCCTCGACGTCGTCGACCTGCCGGTCGCAGCGGTACGACGCCGGATCCGCCGGCGCGGCGGAGTCACCCGTGCCGCGCAGATCGACCAGGGCCAGACGGCGGCGCGCGGTGACGCCGCCCAGGTCGCCGAGGTAGGCGGAGGCCCGCATGGGCCCGCCGGGCAGGACGACGAGCGGGGCGCCCTCGCCGCGCAGGTGGTACGCGAGCCCGGTTCCGTCGGGGGCGGTGAAGGTCGGCATGTGCCCGATCCTCGGCGGGTGACCGGCTCGGCCGCAACGGAAATCCACGACCGACCCCTTGCTTGATCGGCTCCGGGCTGGATTACTGGCCCCGAGCACCTCTACCGAATGATCGGTCGCCCGAATTGTTGCGGTTCATCTAGGGAGTGTCACCATGTCGGATGTGAGGCACCTGCTGGACGAGGGCGAACGCCTCGACCCGGCCAGGCTGCGGGCGCTGCAACTGGAGCGGCTGCGAGCCACCCTCCGGCACGCGTACGCGAACGCGCCGTTCTACCGGGAGTCCTTCGACAAGGCGGGCGTCCACCCCGACGACTGCCGCACCCTCGCCGATCTTGCCCGTTTCCCGTTCACCGCCAAGGCGGACCTGCGCGCCCACTACCCGTACGGGATGTTCGCCGTGCCGCGCGAGCGCATCCGCCGTGTCCACGCCTCCAGCGGCACGACAGGGCGGCCGACGGTCGTCGGCTACACGGACGCCGATCTGTCCATGTGGGCGGACATGGTGGCCCGTTCGATCCGTGCGGCGGGCGGCCGGCCGGGCGACACGGTCCATGTGGCGTACGGGTACGGCCTGTTCACCGGCGGCCTGGGCGCCCACTACGGCGCCGAGCGGCTCGGCTGTACGGTGATCCCCGCGTCCGGCGGTATGACGTCCCGTCAGGTCCAGCTGATCCAGGACCTGGAGCCCCGGATCGTCATGGTGACCCCGTCCTACATGCTCACCCTGCTGGACGAGTTCGAGCGGCAGGGCGTCGACCCGCGTTCGACGTCCCTGGAGGTGGGGATCTTCGGTGCCGAGCCCTGGACGGAGCGGATGCGGCAGGAGATCGAGGAGCGGTTCGCGATCGACGCGGTCGACATATACGGGCTGTCGGAGGTGATCGGCCCGGGGGTGGCGCAGGAGTGTGTGGAGACCAAGGACGGGCTGCACATCTGGGAGGACCACTTCTATCCGGAGGTCGTCGATCCGATCACGGGCGAGGTGCTGCCGGAGGGCGAGGAGGGCGAGCTGGTCTTCACCTCGCTGACCAAGGAGGCGATGCCGGTCGTCCGCTACCGCACCCGGGATCTGACCACCCTGCTGCCCGGCACGGCCCGTGTCTTCCGCAGGATGCGGAAGGTGACCGGCCGCAGCGACGACATGGTCATCCTGCGCGGGGTGAACCTCTTCCCGACACAGATCGAGGAGATCGTGCTGCGCACCCCGGGCGTGGCACCCCACTTCCAGCTCCGGCTGACCCGCGAGGGCAGGCTCGACGCCCTCACGGTGCGCGCGGAGGCCCGGCCCGACGCGACGGCCGGGGACCGGGACTCGGCCGCGCACGCCATCGCGGCGGCCGTGAAGGACGGCATCGGGGTGTCGGTCGCCGTCGAGATCGTCGACCCGGAGTCGTTGGAGCGGTCGGTGGGCAAGATCAGGCGGATCGTGGATCTGCGGTCGCGCCCGTGAACAGGGCGGGGCGGGTGAGGCCGGACAGGTCGTGGGAGGTCACGCTGTTGCGGTCGGTCACCGAACGGCCGAGCGCGTGGTGCGGCCACAGGCCCCCGGCCATCCGGCGGCTGCGCTCGCTCCACTCCAGGGCCTCGGCGCGCCGGGCGCGGTAGAAGTTCAGGGCGTAGCCGCCGGTGTGGATCCGCAGCAGGCAGAAACCGCCGGGATACTCCTTGGCGGCACCGACCTCCTGGTGGGTCACGTGGGGCGCGAGCGCGACCAGGGTGCGCTTGTTGCGGTGGGTGTGGCCGGCGTGGTGGAGGAAGACGCCCGGGGCGGCGGCGTAGGCCTCCAGGAGCGCGCGGGCCTGGCGGCGGCCGAGGCGCTGGCCGGCGCCCACCGGGAAGAGGGCGTCCCGTACGGTCAGCGGGTGGTGGCCGAAGACCACGGTCGGCTGGTCCCGGTTCCCGCGCAGCAGGCGGCGCAACCAGGACAGCTGCTCGGCGCCGAGCCCGCCCGCGTCGGCGCCGTTGCCCTGCTTCTCGTAGGTGTCGAGGCCGACGATCCGCAGCCCGCCCGCCTCGTGGACGAAGTAGCCGGGACCGTCCGCCGCACCGAACCGGTGCCGGAAGGTGTCGCCGTCGGTCCCGGGCCGGTCGTGGTTGCCGCGTACGACGAGGTAGTCCCGGCCATGGGCGCCGAAGCCGTCCAGGATCCGGCCGGCCTGCGCCAGGTCGCGCGGTGCGCCGCCGGCCGAGATGTCGCCCGCGGCGAGCAGCAGGTCCGCCCCGCGCCGGCGGGCCTCGGCGACCACCGCCCGGGCCATGAGCTCGGGATACGGCGCGAGTCCCGGCCGCTGGGCGACCCCGCGCAGCAGGGGGACACCGCCCACCAGCCCCGCGGTGGTCTCGCCGACGTGCAGGTCGTTGCAGAGCGCGAGGGACATCAGGTGGCGGCCGGGCGGGGGCTGCGGGGTGGTGAAGGAGTACGGGCCGCCGTGCGAGCCGAGCCCGTGGGGTGAGGTGCCGGCCGCGTTGCCGCGTACCAGGTGCAGGGAGGTGGGTGTGGCGGCCACGCCCCGGGAGCGGGCCTGGTAGTAGTACGTCTGGCCCGGCTCCAGGCCGGTGAGCTCCACATGGTGGTGTGCGGTGGGCCGGTCCTCCCCGGCGGTGCGGTGGAGCCGGGCGGGGTGGGTGCCGTAGACGACCTCGCCCTCGGTGACCGCGGGCAGCATACGGCCGAGGCCGTCGTCGGTACCGGGCAGGGCGGTGTGCCAGGTGATGACGGCGCTGGTCTCGGTCAGGGTGACCAGTTCCAGGTGGACGGCGGCGACGGGGTGGGGGTGACGGGGACGGGCCCTGGACAGCAGGGCCGGGGCGAGCAGGAGGCCGGAGCGCAGCACTTCACGGGGACCGGGCAGGGCGGCGAGGGGAGCGGGGACACAGCAGCGCATGTCTGGGGTGTGCGCCTCCGCCGTGAACGGCGGACGTGGTGCCGACGGCCGGGCCGGGGCGGGAACCGGACTTCTTGGGTCGTCAGGCCGTATGACCGAACCGGTCCCGCAGTTCCCGCTTCAGGATCTTCCCGCTCGCGTTGCGCGGCAGTTCGTCCACGAAGATCACCCGTTTCGGCGCCTTGAAGGAGGTGAGCCGCTCGCGGGCGTGGGCGATGAGCTCGTCCTCGGTGACCTCGCCGCGCGGGACGACCACGGCGGTGACCGCCTCGATCCACTTCTCGTGGGGCAGGGCAATCACCGCGGCCTCCGCGACCGCCTCGTGGGTGTACAGCGCGTCCTCGACCTGGCGTGAGGCCACCAGCACGCCACCGGAGTTGATGACGTCCTTCACCCGGTCGACGATCGTGAAGTAGCCGTGGGCGTCGCGGACGGCGAGGTCGCCGGAGTGGAACCAGCCGTCCCGGAAGGCCTCGGCGGTCTCCTCGGGCTTCTCCCAGTAGCCCTCGCACAGCTGCGGGGAGCGGTAGACGATCTCGCCGGGGGTGCCGTCGGGGACGTCCTCGCCGTTCTCGTCGACGACCCGGGCGTCCACGAAGAGGACCGTCCGGCCGCAGGAGTCCATGCGGCCCTTGTGCTCGTCGGGCGCGAGGACGGTGGCGAGCGGGCCGATCTCGCTCTGCCCGAAGCAGTTGTAGAAGCCGAGCTTGGGGAGGCGTTCGCGCAGCCGCTCCAGGACGGGCACCGGCATGATCGACGCGCCGTAGTACGCCTTGCGCAGCCCGCTCAGGTCGCGGGTGGCGAAGTCGGGGCGGCCCGCGAGGCCGATCCAGACGGTCGGCGGGGCGAAGAGGCTGTCGACGCGCCCCTCCTCGATCAGGTCGAGGAGGCGGTCGCCGTCGGGCGCGTCGAGGATGAGGTTGGTGGCGCCGACCGCGAGGTAGGGCACCAGGAAGACGTGCATCTGGGCCGAGTGGTAGAGCGGCAGGGAGTGGGCGGGGCGGTCGCCGGCGCTGAGGTCGAGGGCGGCGATGGCGCTGAGGTACTCGTGGACCAGCGCCCGGTGGGTCATCATCGCGCCCTTGGGCCGGGCCGTCGTACCGGAGGTGTACAGCAGCTGCACCAGCTCCTCGCCGCGCGCCTCGGGACCGTCGTACGGCTCGGTGCCGGGCAGCCGGGCGAGCAGCGAGTCGTCGGCGTCACGCAGGGGCAACGTCCGTACGCCGTCCGGGAGTCGGTCCACGAGGTCCGGGTCGGTCAGGACGAGCGTGCTGCCGGACTGGCCGACGATGTACGCGAGGTCCTCGCCGGTGAGGTTCTGGTTGACGGGGACGTGGACCAGGCCCGCGCGGGCGCAGGCGAGGAAGGCGACGAGGTAGGCGTCGGAGTTGTGGCCGTAGGCACCGACCCGGTCGCCGGGGGCGAGTCCCTGGGCGAGCAGGACGGCCGCCGCGCGGGAGACGGCGTCGTCGAGCTGCTCGTAGGTCCAGGTGCGGTCGCGGTACTCGACCGCGACGCGGGCCGGGGTGCGGCGGGCGCTGCGCCGCAGCGTCCCGCCGACGGTACTGCCGGTACTGCCGTGTCCGGGCGTCATGGCACATGATCCTCTTGCGGGCGCCGGGGGAGGTCAAGTCGTCGCCGCGCGACGGCCACGCCGCCGGCCGCCGCCACGATCAGCACGCCGGCGCACAGCAGCACGGCCATGGCGGGGGTGGGGTGGAGGGGCGCGCGTCCGTCGTAGGCCGTGACGGTGATCGCGGCGAGGGCGGCGGCGTAGCCGAGGGCCGCCGCGCCCGTCACGGCGCCCGCCGCGCGTCGGCCGAGGCGTCCCGACTCGCACAGGATCGCCAGCAGGGCGAGGAGTTGCAGACCGTGCAGACCTACGGCGTGGGCCAGTTTGGCGCTGCCGGCGGGCCCGAAGAGCACCTCGTACGGGACGTGTCCCGTGTCGTCGAACGCCTTCTCGCCGATGGCGGCCATCTTCTGCCCGACGGCCCCGGCCGCCAGGACGGCGACCAGTCCGACCAGCACCGCGACCCGGGAGGCGGCACCGCCGTCGAAGCGTACGAGGGCGGCGACGAGCAGCACCACGACACCGAGGACCAGCAGGAGGACGAGGTTGCCGATCAGGGACCAGATCTCGGCGTCGGTGTCGGTGGCCTGGTTGAAGTGGGACGCCGTGCCGCGCCAGCGCTGGGCGGTGATGAGGACGGCCTCGCCCACGGAGCTGAAGACGACCAGTCCCGCGCCGGTCCGTACCCACCAGCGGGCGGGCAACTGCCGCAGGATCCAGACCACGGCCCACGCCATCAGGCCGAAGGACACCCCGAACACGACCGGCTTCCGCCAGGACACCGGCCCCCACCAGGGCGCGAAGTCGACCACGGCCACCACGCCGTGCACCGCGCCGGACGCCACCATCGCGGTCCCGCACCACCACAGCAGCCGCTGGTACCGGTCGACGGGCCGCACGGCACGCCACACCTCGTCCGCGAGCCCACCCAGCGCGTTCATGCGCGCACCCCCGCCCTCTCGCCGTCCGCGTGCCGACGGTAGGGCGGCGTCCGGCGCGGGGCGTCCCCCCACGGGGGTACGTCAGGCCCTCATACGAGGCCGGAGCGGTAGGCGATGACGACGGCGCCCGCCCGGTCGCGGGCGTCGATCTTGTGCAGGATCCGTTTGACGTGGGTCTTCACGGTCGACTCGGCGATCACGAGCAGATCGGCGAGTTCCGCGTTCGACAGCCCCTCGGCGATCAGCCGCAGGATCTGCGCCTCGCGGGAGGTCAGCCGCCGCAGCCGGGGGTCGTCGGGCGCGGGGCGCGGGGTCCGGTCGTCGGTGACGAGGCGGTCCACGAGGGGCCTGGTGACCAGCGGGTCCAGCAGGGTGTGTCCGGCGGCGACCGTGCGGACGGCGTCCACGAGCCTTTCGGGTTCGGCGCGTTTGAGGAGGAAGCCGTGGGCGCCCGCGCGCAGGGCCCGCCACACGTACGCGTCGTCGGGGAACGTCGTCAGCACGAGCACCCGGGTGGTGAGACCCGCGTCCACGATGCGGGCGGTGGCCTCGATGCCGTCACAGCCGGGCATGCGTACGTCCATCAGGACGACGTCCGGGGCCAGTTCGCGGCACAGCCCGACCGCCCGTACGCCGTCGCCGGCCTCGCCCACGACGTCGATGCCGGCGGCTTCGAGCACGACCGCGACGCCGGTCCGCAGCAGGGGGTCGTCGTCGGCCAGCAGGACGCGCAGGACGCGCGGGGTCATGGCAGCGGTACTCCGACGCTCAGGGCGAACCCGCCGTGGTCGCCCGGCCCGTGCTCGACGTGCCCGCCGAGGGCGGCGGCGCGTTCGCCGATGCCGCGCAGGCCACGGCCCGGCCGGTAGTGCGGGGCGGGTCCGTCGCCCTGGTCGACGATCCGTATGAACAGCGTGTTCTCCCGGCGGCCGACCGTGACCTCGGCGGCGCGGGCGCGGCCGTGCCGCAGCGCGTTGGTCAGCGCCTCCTGCACGATTCGGTGCACGGACGTCCGGATGTGCGGCGGCAGTTCACCGGCGTCCGGCGTGATGTGCAGCCGGACCGCCATGCCCGCGTCGGCGAGCGTGCGCACCAGCCGGCCGAGTCCGCAGGGGTCGTCCTGGGGCGGGCCGTCGGCGGACGGACCGTCGTCGGCGCGCAGGAGGCCGAGCAGTCGGTCGAGTTCGGCGAGGGCGTCCCGGCCGGTGCGCTCGACGCCGGTCAGCAGTTCACGGGTCCGCTCGGGCCGGGTGTCGAGCACCACCCGGGCGGCGCCCGCCTGGACCAGCATGGCGTTCACGGAGTGTCCGACGACGTCGTGCAGTTCGCGCGCGATCCGCACCCGTTCGGCGAGCACGGCCTCCCGGCGCTGCGCCGTCCTGCGCTCCTCCGCCTCCCGGTCCCTGCGCGCCGTCCCGTGACCGGCCGCCCACACCAGCAGCCATACGAAGACGACGGCGACCGGTACCGAGGCGGGGGCGTCCTCGGGCGCGAAGTAGGCCAGCACACCGGGCAGGACGAGCAGGGCGCCGAGCCGGGCCCTGCGCGGGGTGGCGCAGAGGCCCACGTAGTACACGCCGATGAGGTTCGCCACCGGGGTCAGCGGACCGGGCCCCACCGTCAGGGCCTCGGCGGCGAGCCCCGCCGTACCGACCGCGTACGCGGTCAGCGGAAGGCGGCGGCGCACGGCCAGACTCCCGGCGATGACGACCGCGAAGGCGAACGCCAGCGGCAGCGGGCCGTCGGTCTCCGGGCGCGGGCCGAGCCGGACCGCCACCATGGCCGCCGTCATACCGACGGCCGGCCCCAACTCACGGGCCCCCAGCGGCAGTCGCACGGCCCACTCCCCCGTCGATCACCCCGCCGCACCCGACGGGGTTTCAGTATCACACTGGGCGGGTGCGCCCCTCCCAGTAAGGCTCCCGCAGCCGCCGCTTGTACAGCTTGCCGTTGGGGTCGCGGGGCATCTCGGCGATGAAGTCGACGGACTTGGGGCGCTTGTAGCCGGCCAGACGGTCGGCGCAGTGGGCGAGGAGGGCGGCGGCGAGGTCCGCTCCCGGTGTGTGGCCGGGGGCCGGTTCGACGACCGCCTTGACCTCCTCGCCCCAGTCGTCGTGCGGGATCCCGAAGGCGGCGGCGTCGGCGACGGCCGGGTGGGAGAGGAGGGCGGACTCGATCTCGGCCGGGTAGATGTTGACGCCGCCCGAGATGATCATGTCGATCTTGCGGTCGCGCAGGAAGAGATAGCCCTCCTCGTCGAGGACGCCGAGGTCGCCGACGGTGAAGAAGTCCCCGATGCGGTTCTTCCTCGTCTTCGCCTCGTCCTTGTGGTACGCGAATCCGCCGGTGCTCATCTTCATGTAGACCGTGCCGAGTTCACCGGCCGGGAGGCGGTTGCCGTCGTCGTCGAAGATCGCCAACTCGCTGATGGGCCAGGCCTTTCCGACGGTGCCGGGCTTCTTCAGCCAGTCCTCCGCCGTGGCGAAGGCGCCGCCGCCCTCGCTGGCCGCGTAGTACTCCTCCACGCAGTCGCCCCACCAGTCGATCATCGCCCGCTTGACGTGGTCCGGGCAGGGCGCTGCGCCGTGGATGGCGTGCCGCATGGACGAGACGTCGTACGCCTGCCTGGTGGCCTCCGGGAGGGCGAGGAGCCGGTGGAACTGGGTGGGGACCATGTGGGTGTGGGTGCAGTGTCGGGTGTCGATGAGGCGGAGCATCTCCTCGGGGGTCCACTTGTCCATCAGGACGAGGCGGTGGCCGATGTGCAGGGAGGATCCCGCGAACTGGAGGACCGCCGTGTGGTACAGCGGTGAGCAGACCAGGTGCACGTTGTCGTCGAACGGCCGGACGCCGAAGAAGCCGAGGAAGCCGCCCAGGTAGGCCTCCTCGGGGAGCTTGCCGGGCAGCGGGCGCCGGATGCCGCGCGGGCGGCCCGTCGTGCCGGAGGTGTAGTTCATGACCCAGCCGAGGGTGCGGTCCTCGGGCGCCGACTCCGGTTGTCCGTCGAGGAGTTCGGGGTACGGGCGGAAGCCCTCGATCGCGCCGACGGCGTACCGGTGGCTCGTGGGCAGGGCGGCCTCGTCGGCGGCGCGGCGGACCTCGTCGGCGAAGCGCTCGTGCGCGATGAGGACCTTGGCGCCGGAGTCGGAGACGATCCAGGCGATCTCCGGGGCGACGAAGTGGTGGTTGACGGGGACGAGGTAGAACCCGGCCTGGGTGGCGGCGAGATGGGCGGTGAAGAACTCGGCCGAGTTGGGCAGGACGACGGCGAAGGCGTCGCCGCGTTCCATCCCGGCCGCGCGCAGCCCGTGCACGAGTCGGTTGGCGGCGGCGTGCAGGCGTCCGGCGGTCCACTCCTCGCCGTCGGGGGCGACCAGGACCAGGCGGTCGGGGTCGGCGGTGGCCTGGGCCCAGAAGCCCGCGGGGGGTGTGCTCGTGCTCGTCACTGGCCGCTCCTTCCGGCGATGCGGTTGACGCGGTCCACGGCCTGCTCGAAGCCGCGGGTGAGGTCGTCGAAGACCGCCTGGACGCCGCGGACTTCGTTCATCCGGCCGACGATCTGCCCGACGGGCGTGCCGAGCAGCGGGTCGACCTCGTACTTCTGGATGCGGGAGACCGCCTCCGCGACGAGCAGGCCCTGGAGGGGCATGGGGAGGGTGCCGGGTCCGTCGGGATCGTCCCAGGCGTCGGTCCATTCGGTACGCAGCTGGCGTGCGGGTTTCCCGGTGAGGGCGCGGGAGCGGACCGTGTCGCCGGAGCCTGCCGCGAGGAGTTTGCGGGTGAGGGCGGACGAGTGCAGGTCGGCCTCGGCGACGGTCAGCCAGAGGGAACCGAGCCAGACGCCCTGGGCGCCGAGCGCGAGGGCCGCGGCGACCTGCCGTCCGCTGCCGATGCCGCCGGCCGCGAGGACGGGCAGCGGGTCGACGGCGTCCACGACCTCCGGGGTGAGCACCATCGAGGCGATCTCACCGGTGTGCCCGCCGGCCTCGTAGCCCTGTGCCACGACGATGTCGATGCCCGCCTCCTGGTGCTTGCGGGCGTGCCGGGCGCTGCCGGCGAGCGCGGCGACCAGCACGTTCTGCTCGTGGGCGCGGGCGACGACGTCGGCGGGCGGGGAGCCCAGGGCGTTGGCGAGGAGCCGGATCGGGTAGTCGAAGGCGACGTCGAGCTGGCTGCGGGCGACCTGCTCCATCCAGCCCGTGATCCGCCAGCCGGAGGCCTCGCCCTCGGCCAGTTCGGGGACGCCGTACTTGGCGAGGGTGTCCTGTACGAACTGCCGGTGATCCTCGGGGATCATCGCCTCGACGTCGGCCTCGGTGACGCCCTCCACTTTTTTCGCGGGCATCACGACGTCGAGTCCGTACGGCCGTCCGTCGACATGCGCCTCGATCCAGTCGAGGTCGCGTTTGAGGTCGTCGGGGGCGGTGTAGCGGACCGCGCCGAGCACGCCGAAGCCGCCGGCGCGGCTGATGGCCGCGGCGACGGCGGGGAACGGCGTGAAGCCGAAGACGGCGTGCTCGATTCCCAGTTGATTGCTCAGCTCCGTCTGCATGGGCGCAGGATGCCGCAGTCCTCCGAACGACGGAAGGGTTTTTCTGATAGACCGTCAGATTCTTGCGCCGGACTCGTTGTCGAGCCGCTGGGTGCCGATGACGGACAGCAGCCGCAGGGCCTCCTCGGCGGGCGAGCCGGGGGCGGCGGTGTAGATGACGACCCGCTGGTCCTGGTCGGCGATGTCGAGGACGTCGCAGTTGACGGTGATCA
Source organism: Streptomyces vulcanius (assembly GCF_042653945.1). Classification (NCBI taxonomy): domain Bacteria; kingdom Bacillati; phylum Actinomycetota; class Actinomycetes; order Kitasatosporales; family Streptomycetaceae; genus Streptomyces; species Streptomyces vulcanius. The sequence continues at coordinate 152,590 of NZ_JBHSFK010000009.1, forward strand.
CGCCGACGACGGGGTGGTCGAAGGTCTTGCGCAGGGCGGGCGGCGGGGTCACCTCGTGGGCGGCCCACAGCTCGGCGAACGCGCGGCTCCCGGAGCGGAGTTCGCGGACCAGCCCGGTCAGCTCGGGGTCGTCGGGGTAGCGGGCCGCGGCGGCGCGCAGATGCAGGGCGACCGTCCGCGCGAACGCGGCGGCCCCGGCCGGGTCGCGCAGCCGGACGCCTGCGCCGTCCGGCCGGAGGAAGGTCCGCCGGGCGAGGTTGCGGTCGCGGCGCGGCAGGGCGGAGAAGTCGGCCGCCATCAGCGCGGCGCCCAGGCCGTTCCAGGCGATGACCTCGTAGGCGGCCGACAGGACGATCACGGCGGCCTGCGGCAGCCGGTCGAGGAGGTCGACGATGCTCTGCCGCACCTCGCGCGAGGGACCGGGCGGCGGTCCCTGCGGGGTGCCCGCGAGGTGGTGGAGGTGGTCGCGTTCGGCGTCCGACAGGCGCAGGGCGCGGGCGACCTGCGCGAGCACCTCGCGGGAGGGGCGCGGGGCGCGGGCCTGTTCCAGGCGGGTGTAGTACTCGGTGGAGATGTACGCCAGCTGCGCCACCTCCTCGCGCCGCAGCCCCGGCGTACGGCGCCGCCGCCCGGCGGGGAACCCCACGTCGGCGGGGGTGATGCGTTCGCGTCGACCGCGCAGGAAATCGGCCAGTTGTCGTCGGTCCACGCCTCCAGTGTGCGGCGGGGCGGGTGGGCGCAGCCAGGTACCGCCGGTGCCTGGTTGGGCCCGGCGGAAGGACACAGGCTCGACGGCATGAACAACACCTCACTCACGACCCCGGGGCTGCTCACCGACAAGGTCGCCTTCATCACCGGCGCCGGCCGGGGCATCGGCGCGGCTGCCGCCCGGCTGTTCGCCCGCGAGGGCGCCCGGGTGCTCCTCGCCTCCCGCACCGAGGCCCAGCTGAAGGCGGTCACCGAGGAGATCCGCGCGGCCGGCGGCACCGCCGACCACATCCGCTGCGACGTCGCCGACGCGGTGAGCGTGCGGGCCGCCGTGGACCGGGCGGTCGAGCTGTACGGCAGGCTCGACGTCGCCTTCAACAACGCGGCCGTCGCCCAGTCGGCGCCCGGCCCGATGGACGAGATGTCCGAGGCCGAGTTCGACCGCCTGTACGCGGTCAACCTCAAGGGCCCCTGGCTGGCCATGAACGCCGAGATCGCCGCGATCCGGGCCACCGCGGGCAGCGGGGCCATCGTGAACACGTCGAGCGTCGGCAGCCTCGGGGCCAACCCGGCGCTGCCCGCGTACGGCGCGGGGAAGCGGGCGCTGAACAGCCTGACCGCGTCGGCGGCGGCGACGTACGGCCCGGAGGGCATCCGGGTGAACGCCATCGCCCCCGGCACCACGCTCACCGAGATGATCCAGGAGTGGGAGGCGAAGTCCCCCGGGATCGTCGGCCTCCTCAACGCGCAGACGCCGCTGCGGCGGGCTGCCGCACCCGAGGAGGTCGCCGAGGCGGCGGCTTGGCTGCTCAGCGACCGGGCGTCCTATGTGACGGGTACGGTCCTTCGGGTGGACGGGGGCATGCGGGCGTAGCGCTCAGCCGGCCTCCAGTACCGCCATCGCCGCGTTGTGGCCCGGTACGCCGCTCACGCCTCCGCCTCGTACCGCGCCCGCGCCGCACAGCAGGATGTTGGGGTGCGGGGTTTCCACCCCCCAGCGGCCGGTGTCCTCCTGGGCGTAGGGCCAGGAGAGGTCGCGGTGGAAGATGTTGCCGCCGGGCAGGCCCAGGTCGCGTTCCAGGTCGAGCGGGGACTTCGCCTCGATGCAGGGACGGCCGTCGGCGTCGGTGGCGAGGCAGTCGGCGAGCGGCTCGGCGAGGTGGGCGTCGAGCTGGGCGAGGGTGGCCTTGAGGAGTTCCTCGCGTACGGCGTCGTTGTGCCGCTCGAACAGGCGGGCCGGGGTGTGGAGGCCGAACAGGGTCAGGGTCTGGTAGCCCTGTGCCACCAGGTCCGGGCCGAGGATCGTCGGGTCGGTCAGGGAGTGGCAGTAGATCTCGGAGGGCGGGGCGGCGGGAAGTTCACCGGCGGCGGCCTGGGCGTGGGCGGCGGCGAGCTGTTCGTAGCCCTCCGCGATGTGGAAGGTGCCGGCGAACGCCTCGCGCGGGTCCACGGACGTGTCCCTCAGCCTCGGCAGCCGCTCGAGCAGCATGTTCACCTTCAGCTGGGCGCCCTCGGCGGGGGCGGGCGGTTCGCCGCCGGTGAGGGCGGCGAGCTGCTGCGGGGAGGCGTTCACGAGGACGTGCCGGGCGGCGGCGACGCCCTCGCCGTCGGCGGTGCGGTAGGTGACCTCGGCACCGCGGCCGTCGGTGGCGATGTGTACGGCCTCGTGGCCGGTGGCGATGACGGCACCGGCGTCCCGTGCCGCGGCGGCCAGCGCGTCCGTCAGGGCGCCCATGCCGCCGACGGGCACGTCCCAGGCGCCGGTGCCGCCGCCGATGACGTGGTAGAGGAAGCAGCGGTTCTGCTTGAGTGAGGGGTCGTGGGCGTCGGCGAAGGTGCCGATGAGGGCGTCGGTGAGGACCACGCCCCGGACCAGGTCGTCCGTGAAGCGCTCCTCGACGGCGACCCCGATCGGCTCCTCGAAGAGGGTCCGCCACGCCTCCTCGTCGTCGATGCGCAGGCGCAGTTCGTCACGGGTGGGCAGGGGCTCGGTGAGCGTGGGGAAGACCCGCTGGGCGACGCGGCCCGTCATGGCGTAGAAGCGCTGCCAGGCGGCGTACTCCCGCTCCCCGCCGGTCAGCCGGGCGAAGGCCGCCCGGGTCCGTTCCTCGCCGCCGCCGACGAGCAGCCCGGTCGGGCCGCCGTCACGCTCGACCGGGGTGTACGACGAGATGGTGCGCCCCTGGACGCGGAACCGCAGCCCCAGGTCCCGCACGATCTTCTGCGGGAGCAGGCTGACCAGGTAGGAGTAGCGCGACAGCCGGGCGTCGACCCCGGTGAAGGGGCGGGTGGAGACGGCGGCGCCGCCGGTGTGGTCGAGCCGTTCCAGCACCAGCACGGACCGGCCGGCCCGGGCCAGGTAGGCGGCGGCGACCAGGCCGTTGTGGCCGCCGCCGACGACGACGGCGTCGTAGGTGTGGTGTCCCTCGTGTGCAGGCATGGTTCTTCGTAACACGATCCACTGCGTGTCGAACACGAGGGGGGACCCGATGGGCACCGAGCCGGGCCACACGGCCGCACTGCTGGTCAACCGGCGGGGACAGTACCTGCTGCATCTGCGTGACGCGTACAAACCGATCTTCGACCCGGGCACGTGGTCGCTGCCCGGCGGTGCGCTGGAGGGGGACGAGACGCCGGAGGAGGGGATCGCGCGGGAGCTCCTCGAGGAGACGGGGCTGGTGATCGAGGGGATGACCCGTTTCATGGTCATCGACGACACCACGGTGTTCCTGGGGAGTTGGGAGGGCGATCCCTCCCGGCTGCCGGTCACCGAGGGCATCATGTTCGCCTTCTTCGACGTGGCGACCACCGCATACCTGACGATCGCGCCATGGGCGGCCGAGGTGCTCGCCCGGCACCGGGGCGACGGGACCGTGCGGGTGCGGCGGACCGTGCCCAACGTCGTCGGCGTCCATCTCTATCTGGAGCGCGACGGCAGGATCCTGCTCGGCCTGCGCCACCCGGACGCCGAGTTCGCGCCCCTGACCCACCACTTCCTGGCCGGGCACTGCGAACGGGAGTCGGCCGTCGCCTGTCTGGTCCGGGAGGCCCGGGAGGAGGCCGGGCTGGAGATCGACGCGGCGGACGTGGAACTGGCGCACGTCGTCCACGCCCACGGCCCGCGCCCCCGCCTCCAGCTCGTGTTCCGCGCCGCACGCTGGCGGGGCGAGCCGCGCCTGCTGGAGCCGGACAAGTGCGTCAGCTGGGACTGGTGGCCCCTGGACGCGCTCCCCGACCCGATGGTCGGCTACGCACGGGAGGCGATCGACGGAATCCGCACCGGCCGGCACTACACGGAACTCGGCTGGCCCTGACCCGCCTCACGCGGGCCCGCGGGTAGTCCCGCCGAGCCCGCGCTCACCCTCCGTCCGCCGCGCGGCGTTCCCGAAGTGCCGCCAGGCTGCGGCGCAGGGCCGTCGCGTCGGCGGTTCGGCCGAGGCGTTCCAGGCAGTGGGCCTCGTCGCCGCGGGCGGTGAGGGTGTCGGGGTGGTCCGGGCCCAGGAGGCGTTCGCGGGCCGTGGCGACGCGGCGGTACTCGGTCAGGGCGTCGGCCCAACGGGCCAGCCAGCCCAGGCCGACGGCGACCTCGCGGCGGGAGACCAGGGTGTCCGGATGGTCGGGGCCCAGTACCTGCTCGCGGAGCGCGCACACGTCCCGGGACTCGGCGAGGGCCTCCTCCCAGCGGCCCAGGCGGCCGAGGTTGACGCCGAGTCCGTGGCGGGCGCGGAGGGTCTCGGGGTCGGTGGGACCGCTCACCCGGGTGCGGTCGTCGACCAGGGCGCGGTAGTGCTGGAGTGCCTCCGCGCTGCGGCCGAGCCGGCCCAGGCTGATGCCGGTCTCGTAGCGGGCGGCGAGGGTGTCGGGATGGTCGGGGCCGAGCGCGCGGGCGCGGGCCCCGGCGACCTCACGGTAGGTCTCCAGGGCTTCCGGCCAGCGGCCCAACTGGCCCAGGGCATAGGCGACTTCGTAGCGGGTGAGGAGGGTGTCCGGGTGGTCGGGGCCCAGGGTCCGGGACCGTGCGTCGGCCACCTCCCGCGCCATGCGGTACGACTCCTCGAGGCGCCCGAGCCTGCTGAGGTTGAAGGCGAGGTTGTGGCGGCAGCGCAGGGTGTCGGGGTGGTCGGCGCCGGCCGTGCGCTCCCGTGCCGCGAGGACCGCCGTGTAGATCTGGTGGGCGTCGAAGTGACGGCCGAGGCGGCCGAGGACGTAGGCCGTCTCCTGGCGGGCGGCGAGGGTGTCCGGGTGGTCGGCGCCGAGGGTGCGGGTGCGGGCGACGGCCACGTCCTGGTACTCGCGCAGGGCGTCGGCGGCGCGGCCGGTGCGGCTGAGCGTGTGGGCGACCTCGTAGCGGCTGGCGAGGGTGTCGGGGTGGTCGGGGCCGAGGAGGTGGGAGCGTTCGGCGGCGACCGCGCGGTGTGCCTCCCCGGCTTCGGTCCAGCGGCCGAGCCGGCCGAGGCTGAGGCCGGCGTTGTGGCGGGCGGCGAGCGCGATGAGCGTCCGCGCGGAGGGGGCGTCCGGGACGGGTGCCGTCGGCGCCGCGCCGAGGGCGGGGCGGGGGATCCACTCGCCGGTCAGGGCCGCGCCGGCGTCGAGGGCCGCGGTGGGCAGACCCGTGCCGGTCGTACCGGTCGCTCCGATCGCCTTGTGGCCGGTGGTCATCCCACGGGTCCAGGACGGCAGCCGCGCCGGGGCGGCCGGGGGGACTTCCGGCCCTGCGGTCATTCCGCTCGTCCAGGACGGCAGCCGCTCGGCGGACTCCGGGCGGGTGGTGACCAGGGCCGGCAGGGCGGCGGGCGTGGTCCGGCCCTCGGTGATGCGGCGGCCCAGTTCCCGTGCGTCGTACGGCCGTCCGCCCGGTGTCTTCGCCAGCAGGTCGAGGATGATCCGGTCGAGGTAGTCGGGCAGGTCGGCCCGGTGCTCGCGGGCGGGCCGGGGCGGGGTGTCGCGGTGCCCGATGAGGATCGCCCAGGGGTCGTCGAGGTCGAACGGCGGTGCCCCGGTGGCGAGTTCGTACAGGACGCAGCCCAGCGAGTACAGGTCGCTGCGCTGGTCGACCTCGTCCCCGCCGATCTGCTCGGGGGACATGTAGTGCGGGGTGCCCATCGCGATGCCGGTGCCGGTGAGGCGGGAGGTGAAGCCGATGTCGTGGCCGAGGCGGGCGATGCCGAAGTCGCAGATCTTCACGGTGCCGTCGGCGAGCCGCACGATGTTCGCCGGTTTCAGGTCGCGGTGCACGATGCCCTGCCGGTGGGTGTAGGCGAGGGCGGCGGCGACCTGGTCGGCGATCTCGACCACGTCCGGGACGGGCAGCGGCCGGCGCTCGTTGTCGTCGAGGAGCTGGCACAGGTTGAGGCCGTCGAGGAGCTCCATCACCAGGAAGAGGACGCCGTCGGACTCGCCGAAGTCGTGCACCACGGTGATCCCGCGGTGCTGGAGCGCGGCGGCCACCCGGGCCTCGCGCCGGAACCGTTCACGCAGCACGCGCGCGAAGGCGGGATCGTGGTGCGGGCCGAGCGGTTTGAGACACTTCACCGCGACCAGCCGGCCGAGGGACTCGTCGCGCGAACGCCACACCTCGCCCATACCGCCGCGCCCGATCAGCTCGAGGAGCCGGTACCGGTCCTGGAGCAGCCTGCTGTCCGCCATAGTGTGCCGCCCCCGTGATGTCCGGCCCTCCCCTGGCTCGTCCAGTATGACGGTCTATCGTCCGACTTTGTACGGGGCCGGGCGGGCTTCCGGGCCGAGTCTCGCCATGGCGCGCAGTATGTGCTTGGGCGGGAGTTGCCAGCGCACCCGCGCGGGAACCCAGCGCAGCAGGGTGCCGGCGGCGCGCAAATCCCGGGTGACGGTCGCGGGTCGCGGCGCGCGTCTGCCGTACAGCTCGTGGGCGTACGGCGGCAGGGAGGCGTACGCCAACCGCGCCACGCGCCGCCACACCAGTGCGCGCGCCGGGACGAGCAGGGGGTGCGTCGGCGGGCGGAGCAGGAAGTCGTCCACCGCGCGTGCGTCCGCTCCCACGGCGAGTTCGGGGCGCGTCTTCGCGAAGTACGCCGCCAGCTCGGCCCGGTCGGTGGGTACGCCTTCCGGGTCCAGGCCCACCAGGCGCGCGCTGACCCGGTGTTCGGACAGGTACCGGTCGACGGCGGCGTCGGTGAGGGGATAGCCGGAGCGGCGCAGGACGTGCACATAGGAGTCGATCTCGGCGCAGTGCACCCACAGCAGCAGCTCGGGTTCGTCCACCGGGTACCGCTCGCCGGTGTCGGGGTCGGTGGCCGAGAGCATGCGGTGGATCTTGCGGACGCGGGCGCCGGCCTTCTCGGCGGCCTCACTCGTGCCGTACGTCGTGGTGCCGACGAAGTTCGCGATGCTCATGAGCCGGCCCCAGGCGTCGCGCCGGAAGTCGGAGTTCTCCATGACCCCGCGCACGGCACGGGGGTGGAGCGCCTGGAGGTAGAGCGCGCGGATACCGGCGACCCACATCATCGGGTCACCGTGCGCCTGCCAGGCCACGGACTCGACGCCGAACAGTCCTTCGTCGCGCGTCATGCCGGCCGTCGTGACCACAGCCGCCCCGCGCATCGGTTCGGATTCGTGGACCTTTCTGCCCCGCACTGCAAAGTCGCCCCCTCCGCCTCCGCCTGCCGCAACGGCACCCCCCTTCCGCGGATCCTTCCCAGGGCGCCGAAGCCGAACCAACGGCGGCGCGTCAACCGAGGGGTTCCTGGGGCCGCCGTCCCGGTGCACGGGCCGCCAGCGCCTCCAGCAGAAGGTCGACCGCCTCCTCGAAGGAGCTGTCCCGCATGGTGTGCAGTTCCTGGCGCACGGCGGTCAGCGCGGGATGCGAGACGGGGTCCAGCCCCTGGTAGACCTCGCTCCATGCCTGGTGATCGGACTCACGCTGCTGTGGCGGGAGTGCCTGGAACGCGGCGTCCATGGCCGCGTGGCCGAGCACGGTGTCGATGAACGTCAGATACAGGCGCGCCGCATCGGCCGGTCCGAAACCCGCGGAGAGCAGCAGGCCGATCCCGGTCTCCACCGCGCGGATCTCGTTCTCGCGGCGGGTCACCCGGTAGGAGGCGAAGGCTGCGGCGCGGGGGTGTGCGAGGTATCCGGCGCGGACCCGCACGGCCATCTCGCGCAGTGCGGCCACCCAGTCGTCCCCGGGGGCGAAGCCCGCCATGGCGTCGCCGATGATGCGGTCGGCGACGGCGAGGACCAGGTCGTCGGTGCCGTGGAAGTAGCGGTAGAGGGCGCTGGGGTCGCAGCCGAGGGCGGTGCCGAGCCGACGCACGCTGAGCGCCTCCGGACCGTGCTCGCCGATCAGCCGCAGGGCGGTCTCCACGATCAGTTCCTCCGACAGCAGCACTCCCGAGCGGGTGGGCCGACGGCGTCTGCGCTCCTGCGGGACTCGGGTGGTCATTGCGGGGCTCCTGTCGGTCGGGGCGGCGTACCGGCAGTGAAGGGGACCGCCACCCTTATGTCAACGGGATTGACGCAAGACGGACACCAGGTGTTCCATCACAGTCCCGCGCGGCTCTTCCCCCGTCCCCTCCCCGCGAGGAGCCCTTCATGCCGTCCCCGTCTCCGTCTCCCCAGCCCTCCACACCGGCCCAGCCGGCCACGCCGTCCGGCGGGCCGGGCACCGGACTGCGCCGTTCCCTCGGTGTCGTCGACGGTGTCGCCATCGCCGCCTCCAGCACCGCGGCCACCACCAGTATCGCCATCGGCATGGGCACGGTCGCCACCATCGTGGGCCTGCAGGCCCCGGCACTCCTGCTCCTCGCCTTCCTGCCCGTGCTCGGTATCGCCACCGCCTACGCCCGCCTCAACAGATCCGAACCCAACTGCGGCAACGGCTACACCTGGGTCGGCAAGACCCTCGGCCCCTGGCCCGGCTTCCTGACCGGATGGGTCACCGTCGTCGGTTCGGTGATCTTCTGTGCCTACACCAGCGCGGTCATGGGCTCGGTCGTCCTGATCTTCGCCAACAAGGCCGGCCTGCACACCCTGGCGGGCGTCGCCCTCGATCCCGCGTCCACCGGCGTCAGTACGGCCGTCGGGCTGGTTCTCCTGCTCGGTCTGACCGCCCTCGCCGTCACCGGCACGCGCGCCACCACCCGTTTCCAGTTCACGCTGCTGGTCTTCGAGTACGCCGTGCTGCTGGGGTTCTGCGGCTGGGCCCTCGTCACCGGCGACCAGTCCTTCTCCTTCTCCTGGTTCAACCCCTTCGAGATCGCCGACGGCACCGCCTTCGCCCAGGGCATGGTGCTCGCGGTGTTCTTCTTCTGGGGCTGGGACGCCGCCTTCAGCGTCACCGAGGAGACCAGGAAGCCGGACGACGCGGCACGCGGCGGCCTGATCGCGCTGTTCGCGATGCTCGGCCTGTTCCTCTTCGCCTCGGTCGCCTTCCAGCGGGAGATGAGTCTCACCGAACTCATCGAGAACGGCCCGCAGGCCCTGCCGTACCTCGCGCAGAAGGTGGCCGCCGAACCCTGGGCCACGCTGCCCGTGGTCGCCCTGATGTTCTCGGCCGCGGCCTCCGTGCAGTCCACCCTGATCCCCACGGCGCGCGGGCTGCTCGCCATGGGCCGGGACCGCACCATGGGGCCGGTGTGGACCCGGGTGCACCCGCGGTACGGCACCCCCGCCGCCGGCACGGTCGTGGTGCTGGCCATCGCCTCCGCGATCGCCCTGCTGGCCGTCGCCCTGCCCCGGCTGAGCGACATGCTGCTGGCCGCCGTCAACGCCATCGGCCTGCTCGTCGCCCTCTACTACGGTCTCACCGCGCTGGCGTGCGCCGTCCGCTTCCGGTCCGCCGGGCGGGAAGGGCTGCGGACGGCGGTGCTCGCCGTGGGCGTGCCCGCCGTGTCCGGTCTGGTGCTGCTGGGGCTCGGCGGCTATCTCGGATACTCGTACCTGACCATGAGCGACCACTTCGAACTGAGCCCCGACAACGGCTGGTTCATGTTCTCCCTGCCCGCCGTCATCGTCCTCGCCGGGCTCGGCATGGCCGCGGTGGCCAAGTACGTCCGCCGGTCGCCGTACTTCGCGACCGGACGCGGCACCGACGCCGAGGCCATCGTCCTGCCCATGGACCGCACGGCCGTCTGAGCGCAGCGCCCGTTCCCGTCAGCCTTCCCCTCCCCGGAGTTCCCCCCATGCCGCAGTCCCAGGTCACGGGCCCCGCCGATCTCGTCCTCACCGGCGGGCCCGTCCACACCGTCGATCCCGCCCGCAGCCGTGCCACCGCCGTGGCCGTGCACGGCGGACGGATCACGGCCGTCGGCCATGACGAGGTGCACGCACTGGTCGGCCCCGGCACCGAGGTCGTCGACCTCGCCGGAAAGCTGCTGCTGCCCGGCTTCCAGGACGCCCATGTGCACCCGCAGGGCGCCGGCCTGGAACTCGGCCTGTGCCATCTCGCCGACACCGTCGACCCCGCCGAGTACCTGCGGCGGATCCGGAAGTACGCCGACGAGAACCCGGACGCCGCATGGATCACCGGCGGCGGCTGGTCCCTTGAGGCGTTCCCCGGCGGCGCCCCCACCGCCGCGGCCCTCGACGCGGTCGTCCCCGAGCGGCCGGTCTTCCTGCCCAACCGGGACCACCACGGCGCCTGGGTCAACACCCTGGCGCTGGAGCGGGCCGGCATCGACGCCCGCACCCCCGACCCGGCCGACGGCCGCATCGAACGCGACGCCGACGGCAACCCGACCGGCATGCTCCAGGAGGGCGCCGTCCATCTCGTGGGCCGGCTGGTACCCGTCCCCACGCCCGAGGAACAGCTGGCCGCCCTGCTGCGCGCCCAGGCCGTGCTGCACTCGCACGGTGTCACCGCCTGGCAGGACGCCATCGTCGGCGCCTACGCCAACATGACCGACCCGGCACCCTCCTACCGCGTGGCCCTGGACCGGGGACTGCTCACCGCCCGCGTCGTCGGCGCGCTGTGGTGGGACCGCGAACGCGGTGCCGAGCAGATCCCCGAACTCGTCGCGCGACGCGCGGAGTTGAGCACCGGCCGGTTCCGCGCCGGCACGGTGAAGATCATGCAGGACGGCATCGCCGAGAACCACACCGCGGCCATGCTCGACCCGTACCTCACCGGCTGCGGCTGCGCCTCGGACACCAGCGGCATCAGCTTCGTCGAACCCCGCGAGCTGAGGAAGTACGTCACCGAACTCGACGCGCTCGGCTTCCAGGTCCACTTCCACGCCCTCGGCGACCGCGCGGTGCGCGAGGCGCTCGACGCGGTCGAGGCCGCCCGTACCGCGAACGGGCAGCGGGACACCCGCCACCACCTGGCGCACCTCCAGGTCGTCCACCCCCACGACGTACGACGCTTCCGGGCACTCGGCGCCACCGCCAACCTGCAGATGCTGTGGGCCGCCCACGAACCGCAGATGGACGAACTCACCCTGCCGTTCCTGGGCCCCGAACGCGGCGCCCGGCAGTATCCCTTCGGTGACCTGCTCCGCGCGGGAGCGACGCTCGCCGCCGGCAGCGACTGGCCGGTCAGCAGCCCCGACCCGCTCCAGGCCATCCATGTCGCCGTCAACCGGATCTCCCCGGACGCCCCCGAGGGCACCCCGCGGTTCCTTCCCGGACAACGCCTCGACCTGGGCGCCGCCCTCGCCGCGTACACAGCGGGCAGCGCCCATGTGAACCACCTCGACGCCGTCACCGGCAGCATCACCGTCGGCAAGGCCGCCGACCTGGTCGTCCTCGACCGGGACCCGTTCACGGGGCCGCCCGAGGAAATCACGGCCACCCGGGTCCTCGAGACCTTCGTGGCGGGGGAACGCGTCCACGCGGCTCCCGACGCCTGACGGCACGGTGATGAACCTCGCGCGGTCGGCCGCCCGCCGTCGTGATGTCGGCTGCGCCGGTCTCACCCCGTCCGCCCTTCGTGCTCCCGCACGGTGGGCGGCACGGCGGCTGGTGCTGGAAGCGCGTGGCCGCCGCGCTGCGGCGGGCCGGTCACACGGTGGACACGCCCACGCTGACGGGTCTCGGCGAGCGAGCGCATCTGCTGAGTCCGGAGATCGGCCTGGACACCCACGTGCAGGACCCCACAGCTACGCCGATGATCCCGAGTTCCTCGCGTCCTGCACGCGACGCACGACGCCATGGTCACGGCGCCCGAAGCGGTGACCGAACTGCTCCTCGACGCGGTGGACCCGTGAGTGCGGCGCCCACCCCCACGCTCGCGTGGCACGTGCCAGACCGTGCTGCTCCGGGGAACCGTGTTCAGGGGCGTGACAGGGCCCCCCACGCGCCCTACCGGCAGGTCACCCTCCGGCCGCACACTCAAAAACATGACACGTGAGCAGCCCCTCGGCGGGGGTACCGAGCTGGGGCGCTTCCTGCACGCCCGTCGGGCTCGGCTCACCCCCGCCGAGGCCGGTCTCACGGTCGCCCCGGGCCCGCGCCGCACGCCCGGGCTGCGCCGTGCGGAACTGGCAGCCCTCGCCGGGATCAGCGTCGACTACTACACCCGCCTGGAGCTCGGCAAGGAAACCAGACCCGGCACGTCCGTCGTCGACTCCCTGGCCCGGGCTCTGCGCCTGGAGGAGGACGAACACGAGCACCTGCGCGGCCTGGCCGTCCTCGCCGCCCGTACCGCGCCGGACCCTCCGGCGGTACCCAGCAGGACCATCCGGCCGGGTGTGAAGCTGCTGCTGGAGGGCCTGCGGCCGAACCCCACGCACGTGGTCAGCCGCACCAATGACCTGCTCGCCGCCAATCCCGGCGGGCTGAGGCTGCTGACCGGGATCGAGAAGTGGCCGGCCAGGCGGCGCAACCTCGCCCGGTACGTCTTCCTCCACCCCGCCGCCCGCACCCTCTTCCACGACTGGGCCTGCCAGGTCCGCGGCTGCGTGGCCCGGCTCCGCGCCCTGGCCGGCACCGACCCGGACGCCCCCGACCTCATCCGGCTGGCAGGTGAACTCCTGCTCAAGAGCCCGGAGTTCGCCCGCCTGTGGGAGCGCTACGACATCAAGGGCCGCGCTCACGGACATAAGACCTTCCACCATCCCGAGGTCGGCGACCTCACCCTCGGCTACCAGTCCATGGAACTGGAGGGCACGCCGGGCCACCGGCTCATCACGTACTACGCCGAGCCGGGCACCGCCGACTATGACGCCCTCGTCCTCCTCGACATGCTCGGCTCCCAGCCGGCACCGCGGAAGGAGACGTCCTCTTCCGCGGACGAGAGCACGTCCTCCACCTGAGCCAGGTGGTCGTCAGGACCGTGCGCGCCGTTGCGCGGCGGGCTCGGGTGCGGGTGCGGTCATGTCGAGCAGGAGCATGGCGTCGTGGTCGGGGGTGCCGGGTTCGGCGGTGTAGACGCCGAGGCGCTGGCCGGGGGTGTCCTCGATATGCAGGCTCTGGCCGCTGAGGGTGAGGATGCCGACCTGGGGGTGGTGGAAGGTCTTCTGGTTCCTCTTCCGCCCGACGACGTCGTAGCGCTCCCACAGCTTGGCGAAGTCCGGGCTCTTGAGCAGGAGCTCACCCACGAGGCCGGCGAGGTCGGGGGCGTCCGGGTCGGTGCCGGCCACCGCGCGGAGCCGGGCCACGCAGCCGCGGACCTGGTTGTCCCAGTCGGGGAAGAGGGTGCGCGCGGTGGGGTGGAGGAACAGGTAGCGGGCGAGGTTGCGCTGCGTGGCGGGCCAGTCGGCGAGTCCGGCGTACAGGGCGAGGCCGCCGGGGTTCCAGGCGAGCAGGTCCATGCTGCGGCCGATGACATAGGCCGGGCTCGGCCGCATCGTCTCCAGGACCAGCTTCAGGTGCGGGCGCACGGTCCGGCTGGGCGGCGACGTTTCGGGAACGTACCTCGCGGCCCGGGCGGCGAGCTCGCGCAGGTGCTGGTGCTCGGTGTCATCGAGCTGCAGGGCTCGGGCCAGGGCGTCGAGCACGGGGGGACTGGGACGGGTCTCGTTGCCGCGCTCCAGGCGGACGTAGTAGTCGATGCTGATGCCGGCCAGCGTGGCCAGTTCCTCGCGGCGCAGGCCGGGGGTGCGGCGCAGTCCGGTGCCCACGGTGAGGCCGACCTGGTCGGGGCTGGTCTGGGTGCGGCGCGCGCGCAGGAACCGGCCCAGTTCCAGGTCGGCGCTCCTGCCGGTGCTCTGCTCGGATGCCATGGTGTCAGTGTCACACCGCTCTGACCTGCGTGGCGGGCGTGTGGGGGGCCCTGTGACACCCCTGAACGTCGTTCCCCGGCACAGCCCGGCCTGCCACCTGGGCGGGAAAGACGCGAGGCTCGTTGTCTGTCAGCACCCGGCCTTCCAGTCCAGGAGATCGTCCCTTGTCCACGTCCGCCTCGCCCGCATCGCTCCAGGTCGGCGCGGCCGGCCCGCCGCCGAGCGGGTCGGGCGAGCGTAGGGCGCCCGGCGCCGTCCTGCTCGGCTCCTTCACGATCGGAACCGGGGCGGCGACGGTCGTTCCGTCCTCCCCCGCCCTGCTGCGCGAGACCTTTTTGCCCCACATCAGATTCCGGCCACCGCCACCGCCGCGGGCCCGGGCCCGCGTGAACGCCGGCCCCTGACCGCTCGGCTGCCCCACCCCCGTTCCGTACAGAAGGAAAGTCCCATGCAGAGCGTCACCCTCAACAACGGCGTCGAGATGCCGATCCTCGGTTTCGGCGTGTTCCAGATCCCGGCGGAGCAGACCGAGCAGGCCGTCACCGACGCGCTCGCCGCCGGCTACCGGCTGCTGGACACCGCTGCCGCGTACCTGAACGAGGAGGCCGTCGGCCGCGCGATCAAGAACAGCGGTATCCCGCGTGAGGAGCTGTTCGTCACCACCAAGCTGTGGGTCCAGGACGCTCCCGCGCAGGAGAACACCCGGCGTGCCTTCGAGACCTCGCTGGACAAGCTCGGCCTGGACCACCTCGACCTGTACCTGATGCACCAGCCCTTCGGTGACGTGTACGGCCAGTGGCGCGCCATGCAGGACCTGCACCGCGAGGGCCTCGTCAAGGCGATCGGCGTCGCCAACTTCTACCCCGACCGCCTTCTCGACCTCGTCATCAACAACGAGATCACGCCCGCGGTCAACCAGATCGAGACCCACCCGTTCTTCCAGCGCACCGCCGACCAGGAAGTCATGCGTGAGCACGGGGTCCAGATCCAGTCGTGGGGCGGGTTCGCCGAGGGCAAGAACGACATCTTCACCCACCCGGTCCTGAGCGGGATCGGCGCGAAGCACGGCAAGTCCGTGGCGCAGGTCGTGCTGCGCTGGCTGACCCAGCGCGGCGTCGTCGCGATCCCCAAGTCCGTGCGCCCCGAGCGCATGGCGGAGAACATCGACATCTTCGACTTCGAGCTCACCGACGACCAGATGACGGCCATCGCCACCCTGGAGACCGGCGGCACGCTGTTCTTCGACCACCGCGACCCGGCCATGGTCAACTGGCTCAGCGCGCGGCGCCTGGAGGGCTGACCCGGCAGACGGCGGCAACCGCCCCAGAGCTCTCGCGCGGGTGCCTCCACCCGCCCGGACCGAGGCACCCGCGCGAGAGGGCCTCCACCTCGTCGCCGTCCTCACGGCGCCCCCACCTCACGGACGAGGGCCTCACCATGTCCCACAACATCACCGACGTACTCATGGCCGGCGCGACCGGCGGCATCGGACAGCCCGCCGTACGCGACGAGCGGCGAACCGAGCAGCTGCTCCCCGGCGCCGCCCCGTGGCAGCGGCCTCCCTTCGAGCTCATCGCCTCCGCCGCGCCGGGGCGACGCGCGCTCCTTCGTGGCGTACTTCTGGGAGGAGCCACCGTCATGACCGGTATCGAGATCACCGGCTGTTCCCCGTCGTCGGGCGGGGCGGCCCCGGAGTCCACCGAGCGGCCCGCGGCCACGGCCACGGCCCCGCCCGGGAAGCGGGTCCTGCTGGCCTACTTCTCCCGGCCGGGCGAGAACTACCACTACCGCGGGCGCAGGGATCTCAAGGTCGGCAACACCGAGGTCCTCGCCGGAATGATCACCGAGCTGCTCGCGTGCGACGTGCACCGCATCGAAGCCGTCGACCCCTACTCCGACGACTACGACGCGACGGTCGCGCGCAATGTCCGTGAGCAGGACGCCGATGCGCGGCCGGCCGTCGTCGATCCCCCGGCGTCGATCGACCGCTACGACGTGGTGCTGCTGGGCAGCCCCATCTGGAACGTCCGAGCACCGATGATCATGTCGACCTTCGCCGAGCGGTACGACTTCCGCGGCAAGACGGTCCATCCGGTCACGACGTATGCGATGAGCGGTTTGGGCACCACCGAACGCGACTACGCGGCGTCCTGCCCGAGCGCGACCATCGGGGAAGGGCTCGCGGTGCGCGGCGAGGAGGTCCGGAAGGCCGACACCGAGGTCCGGTCGTGGCTGCGGCGCATCGGACTTCTCCGGGACTGAACCCGCTTCCCAAACGCCCCAGTCTGACAGCGCCGTGCCCCGTGAGACAGGTGGGAGAGGGGCCCTGTCACAGCCTGGCTCACCGTTCCCCTGCACAACACGTCCTGCCACACAGCCAGTTGACCCGCCAGGCTGGGCGGAACCCGAAATGCCGTGCCAGGCAGGGCAACCCTCCGTCGTGAGCTCACGCCGATCAGCAAGTCCCCCACCTTCCTCGTGTCGAGAGAGTGAGCATGTCCACCGAAGCTTCCGAGTCAGCCATGGCTCCCCCCACCCGTCCCCCGTCCACACCATCGCGTCGCACCTTCATCGCAACGACGTCCGCGGCCGGCGGTGTCATCGCGGCAGGCGGGCTGGGCGCGGGTTCGTCACTGCTCGGCGTCGAGGAGGCCGCTGCCGCCGAGGCGTCGCCCAGCAGCAGCGTCTCGTTGACCGTCAACGGCAAGCGGCACACCGTCACGGTCGACAACCGCACCTCGCTGCTGGACCTGCTGCGCGAGCACCTCGGTCTGACCGGGTCGAAGAAGGGCTGCAACGCCGGCGCCTGCGGGGCCTGCACGGTGCTGGTCGACGGACGACGGGTCAACTCCTGCCTCACCCTTGCGGTGCGTCTGGAGGGCGCCGAGGTCACTACCGTCGAGGGTCTGGCCAAGGGCGACCAACTCCACCCGCTCCAGCAGGCGTTCATCGACCAGGACGCCTTCCAGTGCGGCTACTGCACGCCGGGCCAGATCATGTCGGGCGTCGGCTGTACGCAGGAGGGTCACACCGGCTCCGCCGAGGAGATCCGGGAGTGGATGAGCGGCAACATCTGCCGCTGCGGCTGTTACGTGAAGATCGTGCGCGCGGTCGAGCAGGCCTCGGGCCGGAAGTGAGTGCCGATGTATCCCTTCTCCTTCACCAAGGCGCCGAGCACGCGCGAGGCTCTCGAGGCGGGCCGGCGCGGCGGCCGTTACATCGCCGGCGGGACCACCCTGGTCGACCTGATGCGCGAGACCGTCGAACGCCCCGGCACGCTGGTCGACATCAGCGCACTGCCACTGCGCGAGGTCACCGTGACCGAGCGCGGTGGTCTGCGCATCGGCGCGCTGGTGACCATGGCCGAGGCCGCCGCCCATCGTAAGGTGCGCACCACCTATCCGGTCATCTCGCAGGCACTGGAGCTGAGCGCGTCCGCCCAGTTACGGAACATGGCCACCATCGGCGGCAACATCATGCAGCGCACCCGGTGCACGTACTTCCGTGACGTGACGGCGGCCTGCAACAAGCGTGAACCCGGCTCGGGTTGTGCCGCGCGGGAGGGCTTCAACCGCACCCACGCGATTCTGGGCGCCTCCGAGGACTGCGTGGCCACCCATCCCTCCGACGCGGCCGTCGCCTTCGCCGCCCTGGACGCTCGGGTACATCTGCGTGGCCCGGACGGGGAGCGCACCGTCCCCTTCGCCGACTTCCTGCTGCGCCCCGGTCGCACTCCGAACCGCGAACAGGCGCTGAAAAAGGGCGAACTGATCACCGCGGTGGAGATTCCGGCCCATCCACGCCCGTTGAAGTCCGGCTATCTGAAGGTGCGGGACCGCCAGTCCTACGAGTTCGCCCTCACCTCCGCGGCCGTCGCCCTGCACATCCGCGGCGGCGCGATCCGGGAGGCGATGGTGGCCGCCGGCGGCGTGGGGACGGTGCCCTGGAAGCTGCCCGCCGTCGAGCGAGCCCTCATCGGCGAACGCCCCTCCGAACGGCTCTGGGCCCGGGCCGCCGCGTCGGCCGCGGACGGGGCTCGCCCGCTGGCGCACAACCGGTTCAAGGTCGAGTTGCTCAAACGCACCGTCGAACGCCAGCTGCGCATCGTAGGAGACATGGCATGAGCCCTCAGCCGCAGGCAGCCGTCGGCGCACCGCTCTCCCGCGTGGACGGGCGCCTGAAGGTGACCGGCCAGGCGAAGTACGCCGCCGATCACGAACTCGACGGGGTCGTGCACGCGGTCGTGGTCGACAGCAGCGTCGGCCTCGGCCGCATCACCGGCCTCGACACCCGCGCCGCCGAAGCCCAGCCCGGGGTGCTGAAGGTGATCCACCACCGCAACGCCCCGACGCTGCCCTACGGGCGCAACCCCGGGTCGCTCAACCTCCCGGGCGAGCGGCTGCGGGTCTTCCAGGACGACCGGGTCCGTTTCCACGGCCAGCCGGTCGCCGTCGTCGTCGCCACCACCCTGGAGGCCGCCCAGCACGCCGCGAGCCTGGTGGAGGTCGACTACGACACCGAGCGGCCCGCCACCGACCTGGCCGACGCCCCGGCGGCGGGCGCGCCGGTGACCTATGCGCGCGGCGACGCGGAGGCCGCCCTGCGCGAGGCCCCCGTCCAGCTGGAGATGACGTACCGCCCCGCCCGCAACCACCACAACGCGATGGAACTCCACGCCACCGTCGCCCACTGGGACGGCGACCGGCTCACGCTGTGGGACAAGACGCAGTGGGTGCAGAGTCCGCGGGACGAGCTCGCCGCGAACTTCGGCATTCCGGCGCAGTCCATCCGCGTCATCTCGCCCTTCGTCGGCGGCGCGTTCGGCAACGCCGCGCGGGCCTGGCCGCACATCACCGTCGCGGCCCTCACCGCCCGCGAGACGGGCCGCCCGGTCAAGCTCGTCCTGACGCGCCGGCAGCTCTACTTCGGGGTGGGCTACCGGCCGTCGTACGAGTACAGGGTGCGGCTGGGCAGCGACCGAGGCGGGCGGCTGACGGCCATGACCCACGACCTGCGCGCCGAGACGTCGAGGTACGAGACGTTCGCGGAGCGCGGCGTCCTCTCCCCGGGGCGGATGCTCTACACCACGCCCAACGTCGCCCAGACGTACCGGACGGTGCCGCTGGACGTGAACACCCCGACCCCGATGCGCGGCCCGGGTTACTCCAGCGCCGCCTTCCCCATCGAGAGCGCGATGGACGAACTCGCCCACGAGCTCGGCATCGACCCCATCGAGCTGCGGCGGCGCAACGAACCCGAGAACGACCAGGCCAGCGGACGCCCGTTCTCCACCCGGCGGCTGCGCGAGTGCTACACCGTGGGCGCCCGGGAGTTCGGCTGGCACCGCCGCGACCCGAGGCCCCGCTCCACCCGCGACGGCGACTGGCTGATCGGCACCGGGATGGCGACCGCGGTCTACGACACCCTGCGGGCGCCGGGCCAGGCCCGGGTACGGCTGGATGCCGACGGCACCGCCCTGGTCGAGTCCTCGACCAGTGACATGGGCCCCGGCACCTACACGTCCATGACGCAGGTCGCCGCCGATGCCCTGGGCCTCGCGGTCCGTCACGTGACCTTCCGGCTGGGCGACACGGACCTGCCCACGGCCCCGCTCCACGGCGGCTCGCTGACCATGGCCAGCGTCGGTTCCACCGTCCAGGACGGCTGCGACAAGCTCCGACAGCAGGCGATCGAACTCGCCGTGGGGGACGAGGACTCGCCGCTGTACGGCGCCGACGCCGCCGACATCGTCGTACGGGGTGGCCGACTGCACCTGGGGAACAACCCCGCACGCGGTGAGACGTACCGGCGGCTCCTCACCCGCAACAGGCGCGAGTATCTGGAGGCGATGGGCTCCTGGACCCCTGGCCAGTCCCGGTCCTCGATGTATGCCTACGGCGCGGTGTTCGCCGAGGTCGGGGTGGATGCCCGCCTGGGGCTGGTCCGGGTGCGGCGGATGCTCGGCGTCTTCGACGCGGGCCGGATCATCAGCCCCAAGCTCGCCGACAGCCAGGCCATCGGCGCCATGGTCGGCGGCATCGGCGCGGCCCTGCTGGAGCACACGGTCACCGACCACCGCGACGGCCGGATCGTCAACGCCAACCTGGCCGACTACCTCGTCCCGGTCAACGCCGACGTCCGCGACCTGAAGGCGATCTACGTCGACGGCCGGGACGACGAGGCCGACCCCCTCGGCGTCAAGGGCCTCGGCGAGGTCGTCCTGGTCGGCGTGGCCCCCGCCATCGCGAACGCCGTCTTCCACGCCACGGGCCGACGGGTGCGCGACCTGCCCATCACCGCCGAGGCTCTGCTCTGAGCCACGCCCTGGGCAGCGGTGATCCGCGCCGCTGCCCAGGGCCGTTCCCCGCAAGCCCTCGGCCCTCTTTGGAGTTCCCCCCATGCTCAACATCGCGGACACGCTGCGCACTTGGTGCCGCGAACGCCGCCCCTTCGCCCTCGCCACCGTGATCCGGGTCAGCGGCAGCGCACCGCTGCCCGTCGGCACCGCCCTGGCCGTGGACGCCGACGGCGACGTGATCGGCAGCGTGTCCGGAGGCTGCGTGGAGGGGGCGGTCTACGAGCTGTGCCAACAGGTACTGAAGTCGGACGAACGCCCGACTCGGGCACGTTTCGGCTACTCCGACGACGACGCCTTCGCCGTCGGCCTGACCTGCGGCGGTGAACTGGACGTCCTGGTACAGCGGATCGACCCCACCGACCAGCCCCACCTCATCGCGGCCCTCGACGAGGTGGCGTCCGGCCGGCCCGCCGCTGTGGCCCAGATCGTCGACGGGCCCGAGGAACTCCTCGGCCGCACCCTGGGCTTCACCGGCGACGGCAGCACACACGAGGCGGCCGCGGGCGGCGAGCAGGGCAAGCGGTGGGAGCCGTGGGAGCGGTCGGTGGCGGGACAGGCCCGCGCACTGCTGCGCGCGGGCCGTAGCGGCCGGGTCGAGGTCGGCGGAGACACGACAACCTGCCCGGAGAGACTGTCCGTCCTCGTCCACACCCACGCGTCCCGTCCGCGGATGCTGATCTTCGGCGCTGTCGACTTCGCCGGCGCGCTGAGTGAGATCGGCAGGTTCCTCGGCTACCGGGTCACCGTGTGCGACGCCCGTCCCGTCTTCGCCACCCCTGCCCGTTTCCCGCATGCCGACGAGGTCGTGGCCGACTGGCCGCACCGCTACCTCGCCGCCACCGAAGTGGACGCCCGCACGGCCGTCTGCGTCCTCACCCACGACGCCAAGTTCGACATCCCCCTGCTGCGCCAGGCGCTGAGCCTGCCGGTGGGCTACGTCGGCGCGATGGGCTCGCGCCGCACCCACCAGCACCGTCTGGAACTGCTCCGGGAGGCCGACATCCCGGAAGCGCATCTCGCCCGCCTGCACTCGCCGATCGGACTCGATCTCGGCGCGCACACTCCCGAAGAGACAGCGATCTCCATCGCCGCGGAGATCATCGCTCACACCCATCAGGCCTCGGGTACGCCCCTTACCCGGCACACAGGGCCCATCCACCACCGGACGACGCCGTAGCGCGGCATCCGCGGACCCGCACTTCGCACCGGTGCCAACTTCCGGCCCGGGAGGTGATGGTGGCCGGCATGCCCGCGCACCCCACGCCCGGCGCCGGTGCCGACGCCTCCGAAGAACGGGTCAGCCCGGGTGTCTCTCGGTGGAGGTCGCACCGCGGCCTTGATCCGCCCGGTCGAGGAGGACCACGGCGTCGTAGTCGGGCGTGTCCGGCAGGGCGTAGTACGCCACCAGGCGATGCCCCGGGGTGCCTTCGATCAGCAGGGACTGGTAGCGGAGGGTGACAGTGCCGACCTCAGGGTGCTGCAGCGTCTTGTGACCCTTGGCGAATGCCCGCACGTCGTAGGACTCCCACAGTTTTGTGAACTCCGGGCTCTTGAGGAGCAGTTCGTCAACGAGTTCGGCGAGGTCGGGAGCGTCCGGCTCGGTGCCCGCCAGGGCTCGCAGCCTGGCGACGCAGCCGCGGGTCATCACCTCCCAGTCGGGGAAGAGTTCGCGGGCCATGGGGTGGAGGAAGACGTATCTCGCGATGTTGCGCTGCTTGACGGGCCAGCGTTCGATGCCGGTCAGCGTCCGCAGTCCTCCCGGGTTGGCGGCGAGCAGGTCCATGGTGCGGCTGAGCACCCGGGCCGGGAAGGGCCGCAGACGCTCCAGCAGCAACTCGGTGCCGAGGTCCACGGAGCGGCTGGGCATGCCCTGGTTCGGAGACTGCCCGCGAGCGGCACGCAGACAGAGGTCGTGCAGGTGCTTGTGCTCGGTTTCCCCGAGGCGCAACGCCCGTGCCAGGGCGTCGAGCACAGCCGGGCTGGGGTGGATCTCCCGGCCGCGTTCCAAGCGGGCGTAGTAGTCGATGCTCACCCCGGCGAGGGTGGCCAGCTCCTCCCGTCGCAGCCCCGGCGTCCGTCGCAGCCCCGGGCCCACCTTGATGCCGACCTCTTCGGGACTGACCTCCGTCCGGCGGGCGCGCAGGAAACGCCCGAGGTCGGTGCCGCTGTTCCTCTCCCGCTGCTCGCCTGCCACGTCCCTCAGTGTGACAGCCACTGACCACAACTGACCGATGGGGGCTTGTCCGGCTGCGCCGACGGGTGGCGTCGATCCGTACGTTCCGGAGGTGGGGGCAGTGCCGATGAGACGACCATGAGGGATGTAATCCATGCACCAACAGGACAGCGCGCCGAACCGCGATTCGACAGACCGCGGCCGTCGCGGCTTCCTGAGCGCGGCCGCACTCGCAGCGACCTCGCTGGTCGTCGCCCGCCATGGGCACCGGGGCCCGTCCCGTCCGCGAGGACGTGGTGATCGCGTCGAAGTTCGGCTGGGACATCGACCCGGACACGGGCACCCGAGGCGGCCTGAACAGCCGCCCGGAGCACGTTCGCCGAGCCGTCGACGGCATGTTGCGGCGCCTGCGGACGGACCACATCGACGCGGAGGTCCTCCCGCTCTGTGAGGAACTCGGCATCGGCTTCGTGTGCTGGGCTCCTCTCGGCATGGCCTTCACGACCGGGACGATCAGTCCGCTGCTCCAGGACTGGGCCGTACCCAAGGGCGCCACGTCGGCCCAGGACGTGGACGAAGTCAGGTTCAGCCCCGCCGATATGAGGTCGGTGTGAAAACTGCGGGCAGCGATGAAAGGGACTCGGTTTCCGAACCACGGAACTCGTGCCGGATATCGTCGGCGCCCAGATGGATGTCCGGGAGCCGCTTCAGAAGTTCGGTCGCGGCGACGGTCATCTCCATTCGGGCGACCGCCTGGCCAGGGCAGGCATGTATGCCGAATCCGAACGTCAGGTGCCGTGACATCCCTCGGTCGAGCCGGAACTCGTCGGGGTCGGTGAACTTCTCCGGGTCGCGGTTCGCCGCGGCCCAGCACAGGTAGGCCGTCGAGTTCTCGGCGAGGTCCACACCCTCGATGCTCACATCCGATGTGACGCGCCGATAGAACCCGAAGACAGGGGGATGCAGACGCAGCGCCTCCTCCACCGCCGCCGGGATGAGGTCGGGATCCGCGATGAGCCTGTCGCGTACCTCTGGGCGCCGCAGTACCTCGTAGAGGAGGCTGCTCAAACCGGAGACCGTGGTCTCATGCCCTGCGAGGAGCAGACTGACCATGGTGTCCGTGATCTCCTGCACATCGAGCGGCCGACCGTTCATCTCGGCGTTCGCGAGCAGGGTCAGAAAATCCCCGCCCTCCTTGCCCCGACGTTCCAGCACCGGCGCCGTAGCGATCTGCGAAAAGTCGCCCAGCGCTTTCCTGAGTCGCTCCGGCTCCTTCAGGCTCGCGAGTACGTCGCTGGACAGGCGACGAATTTCGGCTTTGTGCTCGGAGTCGAATCCCAGGATGTGGCAGATCGCCAGCAGCGGCACCTGCTCGCAGTATTCCGCGACCAGATCGCATTCCCCTCTGGAAGCGAACGAATCGATCAGATCGACGGTGTCGGCGCGCACCAGCCCTTCGATGCGATCAGGAGTCGAATCATCCACCCCGAGGTTGACAATCTCGCGCCACGCGGTGTGCTCCGGCGGATCCCAGTCGATCGCGAGACGGGCCCTGGCCGCGACCGGACGCACCGCCGAGGGCCTCGACGAGAACGTTCTCCAGTCCTTTGCGGCGTTCCTGACGTCGGCATACCGAAGCAGGATGTCGAAAGCGCCCAGTTCCTCACTGCGAGCGACCGGGCACTTCCCCCGAGCCGCCGCGAGTCGCTCGTGGGCCTCGGCCGGCGTCGTTCCATAGGTACTGAAATCAGTCAGAGCGGACTCTTGCAGATCGTCGCTCCGAGGGGATGGTGACGGCATTGTCAGGCACCCTTCCAGCAGACCAGTCGACGCGATTCTACTATCGCGTCGATTATTTGATGCTAACATCGAAAAATCACCCACACAACGACTTCCCCCAAGGCGCCCCGCCACACCCCGGCCGATGACGTCAGTGACAAACTATGGACGCTGACGTCAAACTCCTCTATGTTCCACACCACCACCATCGCCGAGTACCTGCGGGCGGATCCCGGTGGATTCCACGAGGAGGCAATCAATGGCGATTGGACCGACGCGGGCAGCCACGGGGACGGGCTTGGCGTCAGCCGTGGACGAGCCGGACTCGATCGCAGCCGAGGCGGTCGAGACAGCATCCCGCCTCGTGCCGCTCCTGCAGTCGAACGCCGAGGAAGCACGTCGTCTGGCACGCCCCACCGACGAGGCCATGGCTGCGCTGGAGGACTCCGGGCTCCTGATGCTCATGGCTCCCAAGGTCCGAGGCGGCCGGCAGGTCCCCCTGAGCACGTTCATCGATGTGGGAGAGGAACTGGCGCGCGGCTGCGCCTCGACGACCTGGGTCGCCAGCATCTACATCGGAACCCTGTACATGGTCGCCGGCTTCTCCGACGAGGCGCAGGACGAGGTCTATTCCGTAGGCACTCCGAAGACGCTGGCCGCGTTCAACCCCGCGGGCGAAGCGGTGCCGGTGAGCGGTGGCTACCGTCTGACCGGAACCTGGCGTTTCTGCTCGGGACAGCACCACGCCGACTGGGCGTTGCTCTCGTCCCTGATCATGAGGGACGGCCGGCCGCCCACGCCCGCGCAGTTCCTCGTCCCACGCGGTGAGTGCCGAAGCGCCGACGACTGGGACGTCTCGGGGCTCTCCGGAACCGGCTCCGCCTCCCTGTCCACAGACGGTGTCTTCGTGCCCGAGCACCGGGTGCTGCCCTTCGCCGACCCCACCAAGGTGCTGTCGCTCTCCAAGACCCTCGCGGACGACCCCTACTTCAGGATGCCCTTCATCCCGTTCTTCGCAACGGGCGCCACGGGGACGCCCCTCGGCATGGCCGGGGCCGCCCTGGACCTCATGAAGGACCGTGTCCAGAAGCGGGGTATCACCTATACGCAGTACACGCGCCAGGCGGACGCCGCCATCACGCACTTCCAGATGGACTCGGCGGTCATGAAGCTCGACCAGGCCCGGTTCCACTCCGAACGGGCCGCGGCCACCGTCGCGATGGTGGCCGAGGACCCGTCGGACACCGCGCTGCGGGTCCGATGCCGTGCCGACGCCGCGTGGACCGCACTGCTGTGCCGGGAGGTCGTGGAGATCGTCCAGCAGGCGTCCGGCGCCTCCGCCATTCACCGCAAGGATCCGCTCTCGCGCATCGTCAGCGACATACAGGCCCTGTCGGTGCACTCCTTCATCCTGCACAGCACCAACGCGGAACTGCACGGCCGCGTCCTGTGCGGTCTCGAACCCGGTGTGGCGTTCATCTGAGCCGTAGCTCTTCCCCGGAAAGGAAAGTCATGCCCGAGACCGAACAGGGCGTGTTCAAGCACTTCCCCACCGATTTCAGAGGCGAACTCCTCCGCCCCCGGGACCCCGGTTACACGGCAGCCCGAGCCATCTTCAACATGCACGACGGCGGGGCGACGCCGGCCCTGATCGCACGGGCCGCCGACGAGCGGGACGTACTGGCCGTCACACGCTTCGCCACGGAGACAGGCACTCCGCTGGCCGTACGCGCCGGAGGCCACGGCGTCGACGGAACGGCCATGCCGGACGGCGCACTCGTCCTCGACCTCACCGCGCTCAAAGCCATCGACGTCGACAGGGCGACCGGCGTCGTACGCCTGGGCGCCGGGGTGCTGCTGGGCGAGATGGATTCCGCGCTGGAGAAGTACGAACTGGCCGTCCCGGCCGGCACGGTGAGTACCACGGGCGTCGCCGGCCTCACCCTGGGCGGCGGCGTGGGATACAACATGCGCCGGTACGGGGCCACCGTGGACAGCCTGCTGTCCTGCGACGTGGTGACGCTCGACGGGCGCCGGGTGCGGGCGAGTGAACAGGAGAACCCGGACCTGTTCTGGGCGCTGCGGGGCGGAGGCGGCAACTTCGGTGTGGTGACCGGCCTGGAGTTCCAGGCCCGGCCTATGTCGCGCCAGGTGGCCGCCGGCTTCATCCCCTTCCCACTGGCGCACGCCCCCGAGGTGCTCGCCGCACTGCGCGAGCACATGCCCACGGCGCCGAGGGAACTGTCCGTCATCGCCGCCCTGACCGAGTGTCCGCCCCTGCCCCCGCTGCCGGTCGAACACCACGGCGCGGACGCCCTGATGCTGATCGTGGTGTACACGGGTCCGGCGGACAGGACCGAGGCGGTGACGGACGCGCTCGCGGCGCTCGGACCGGCCATCGCCAAACTGATCGCGCCGGTCCCCTGGTCCGCGGCGAACAGCATGCTCGACGTGATCGCCCCGCTCGGCCGCCGCGTGTACACCAAGGGCGCGTACCTGTCCGGACTCGGCGACGACGTCATCGACCTCACGGTCCGGCACGCCGCGGGCCATCTGCCACAGGCCGACCCTCCGCTGCCCAGCACCGTCCAGAACCTCTGGGCCATGGGAGGGGCCATCAGCGAGGACTTCGCCGAGGACTCCACAGCCTTCTCCCGGGAAGGCACCGTCTGGTTCTGGGAGGCCGTGACCCAGTGGGACCGGCCCGAGGACGACAAGGGCTTCCACGACTGGGTCGACGCCCTGTACGCGGATCTCAGGCCGCACGCGCGGGACAACTGCTACGTCAACCTCACCACCGACATGGGGCCCGAGTGGCGCCGCGGTGTATGGGGCAGCCCCGAGAAGTACGCGCGGTTGGTGCAGGCGAAGACCACGTGGGATCCGCAGAACCTGCTGCGCTTCAACAAGAACATCGAGCCACTCGGCTCCAGCTGACCGGAAGGAACCCGGAGGGAAGAGGAGGGGCGGCTCCCGAAAGGAGAGCCGCCCTCCTCAGCTTCTGGTCCCCCTCTTCAGCGCCCAGGCACTCGGCTCAGAGCTCCGGGCCTGCCGCCCGCCTTGAGTACGCCGCTCGGCAGGGGGCGGCCTACGGCCTGCTGGGCGAAGCCCGCGGCTTCGACGAGGGCGTCCAGGTCGCACCCGGTGGCCACGCCCATCTCCTCGCAGAGATGGACGAGTTCCTCGGTGGGCACGTTGCCGCTGGCCCCCGGCGCGAACGGGCAGCCGCCCAGGCCGCCGATGGACGCGTCGATGTCGACGACGCCGATCTGCATCGCCGCCAGAATGCACGCGAGTCCGGCGCCGCGCGTGTTGTGCATGTGCAGGCCCACGGGGACGCGCGGGGCGATCTCCTGTACGGCGCCGATCAGTTGGACGACCCGGAGGGGTGTGGCGGTCCCGATGGTGTCGCCCAGGCACAGGGCGTCGGCTCCTTGGGACACTGCCTCCCGCGCGATGTTCAGAACGCGGTCGTCCGGCGTCGGGCCGTCGAAGGGGCAGTCCCATGCGGTGGCGACGATCACTTCGCAGGTGCCGCCCGCGTCGTGCACCAGGTCGGCGATCCTGCCGACTCCGGCGAGCGACTCGGCGGTCGTGCGCTTGACGTTGGCTCGGCTGTGGCCGTCCGCGGCGGACACGACGTACTCGATGGTGCGGACCCCCGCCTCCAGGGCCCGGTGGGCTCCGCCTTCGCTCGCCACCAGCGCGGACCACTGGACGTCCGGCCACTGGCGCAGCGCCTCCGCGACCTCGCGGGCGTCGGCCATGGCGGGCACGGCACGCGGGGAGACGAAGGCTGTGGCCTCGATGCGCTTGAGGCCGCTGCGTACGAGCAGGTCCAGCAGTCGGAGTTTCTCGGCGGTGGGGATCGGGCGCTCGATCTGCAGACCGTCACGCGGGCCCACTTCCCGCAGGTTGATGCGCGGCGGCAGAGGCGGTGTCGTCCTCATGGAGTTCGGATCCTTCAGTCGAGTCCATGGCGCCGAGGTGTGTCTCCGCGGCGCCGGGGTCTGTCACACGACACCCTCGCGCCGCAGCTCCGCGATCTCGTCCGGTCCCAGGGCGAGGAGTTGTCCGTAGACCTCTTCGTTGTGCCACCCGGGTTCCGGCGGGCCCGCCCAGCGCACCGCGCCGGGGGTCCCGGACAGCCGCGGTACGACGCCGGGGCCGAGGACGTCCTCACCGAGGCGTTCGTCGTGATGGGGAACGAGCATGTCCCGGGCCCGGAACTGGGGGTCGACGACGATGTCCGCGGCCGTGTACACCGGGCCGGCGACGACGTCCGCCGCCTCCAGCCGGGACAGCGTCTCGGCGGCGGTCCGCTCGGACACCCAGTCCGCGACGATCGACTCGATCAGTTCCTGGTGCTCCCCGCGGGCCACATGCGTGGCGAAGCGCGGGTCGACGGCCAGCTCGGGGCGTTCCATCGCGGCGCACAGCCGCCCGAAGACCGTGTCCTGGTTGGCCGCCACGATCAGCCACTTCTCGTCCTTGGTGAGGAAGAGGTTCGAGGGGGCGATGCCGTCGAGCCGGGTCCCCGAGGGCTGACGGACCTTGCCGAGCCGGTCGTACTCCGGGATCACCGACTCCAGCAGGGCGAGCGACGACTCGGTCAGGGCCACGTCGACCACCTGTCCCTGGCCCGTCCGCTGCCGGTGGAGCAGGGCGGCGAGCACGCCCTGCACGGCGAACATTCCGGCGAGCGAGTCCCCGAGGGACACCGCCATCCGGGGCGGGGCCTGACCGGGGAACCCGTTGATCGCCCGCAACCCTCCCATGGCCTCGGCCACCGAGGCGTATCCCGGACGGTGGCGGTAGGGGCCCGTCTGTCCGAACCCCGACACCCGGGCCAGCACGAGGCCGCGGTTGGCCGCGCTCAGCCGGTCGTAACCGAGGTTCCACCGCTCCAGCGTGCCCGGACGGAAGTTCTCGATCACGACGTCGGCCTGGCGTACGAGGTCGAGGAACAGGTTCTGTCCGCGTTCCGAGCGCAGGTCGAGGGTGACGCACCTCTTGTTGCGTGCGTGGATCGTCCACCACAGCCGGTGCCCGCGGTAGGCGTGCTGCCCCCAGTCCCGCAGGGGATCCGGACGCCCTGGTGCCTCGATCTTGATGACGTCGGCGCCGTGGTCCGCGAGCAGCCGGCCGGCGAAGGGGCCCGCGACGATGGAGCCGATCTCCAGCACCCGCACGCCCGTCAGCGCACCGCCGGTCATCTCGTTGTGTGAAGCCTCGGCGGCGTCTTCGGCTTCCGCACGCACCGGCATGACGCTCCTTCG
Source organism: Streptomyces vulcanius (assembly GCF_042653945.1). Taxonomy (NCBI): domain Bacteria; kingdom Bacillati; phylum Actinomycetota; class Actinomycetes; order Kitasatosporales; family Streptomycetaceae; genus Streptomyces; species Streptomyces vulcanius. Next base: position 182,026 of record NZ_JBHSFK010000009.1, read on the forward strand.
GTCGTGTTCCGCCTCGGCGTGGGAGGCGGAGGGAGGGTGACCCGCAGGACAGCTGAAGAGTTGTCAGGGTCGCTGCCCTGCGGGCGACTTGGGGCCCTCAGGCCAGGTCGAGTGCGGCGATGCCCGCCTCCGCCACGACGACGTCGGTCTTGGGGTCACTGCCCGCGACGGCGATGGCGCCGAGCACCTGGCCGTCCTTGATCACCGGCAGCCCGCCGGGCAGGTTGACGAAGTCGGTGGCGGCCTGGCTCAGGACTGCGGCCGGCTCGGGCGGAATGTCACCGGTCGGCTGACCCATGTACGCCGCTGTCCTCGCCTTCTTCAGCACGACGTCGTACGCCAGTTTCGGCGCACCGTCCATCAGTGCCCAGGACCGCAGATGACCGCCGGCGTCCACGATGCCGACGCCGACCGGGGTGCCGAGTTCGCGGGCCTTCTCCACGGCGAACTTCAGCATCTTCAGAGCGCCTCGCTCGCCGAGCTGTTCGGTGATCACTGTTTCGGACATGCTGTTGCCTTCCCGAGGTGGGCCAAAACGTCTGGTACGACTGGGGAGTTGGGGAATTACTGGGGGCGTTCGGTGGCGAGGATGTCCGTGATCCTGGCTCGCAGAATGCGCTTGTCGACCTTGGAGATGTTGGTCAGGGGGAACTCGTCGATCGGCTCGATGCGCTCGGGCCACTTGAACTTGGCGACGCCGATCCCGTCGAGATACTGCTGGACCTCGCCGAGGTCGGGGGCCTGCGCGCCGGGCCTGGGCACGATGAAGGCGCAGGCGCGTTCCCCGAGTCGTTCGTCGGGCATGGCGACCAGGGCCGCGCGCTCCACGGCGGGGTGACGGACGAGCAGGTGCTCGATCTCCGCGGCGTTGACCTTTTCGCCGCCCCGGTTGATCAGGTCCTTGATGCGGTCTTCGAGCCGGTAGAAGCTGCGGCCGTCCTCCGGGACCTCGACGACGATGTCGCCGGTGCGGTAGAAGCCGTCGGAGGTGAAGGCCTCGGCGTTGCGTTCCGGTGCCCGGAAGTAGCCTCGGATGGTGTACGGACCACGGGCGCACAGCTCGCCCGGCGTTCCCGGCGGCACGGCGTCCTCGGTTCCCGGCGCGTACACACGGGCCTCGTCGAACGGGCTGACGGGCGTGCCCACCGTGCGGTGCCTGATCTCGGGGGACGACGAGGTCGGTGTGACCATGCACAGTCCCTCGCCCATTCCGAACATCTGGATGATCCGGCGCGACGGTGTCTCGAAGGTCGCCACGATGTCGGCCGACAGGGGGCCGTTCACCCACACGAGCACACGGAGGCCGGCCAGTGCGTCGAACAGCTCTGGATCCTGCGTCACCATGGCCGCCAGCGCCGGCGACAGCATGGTGTGGGTGATGTGCGGGGCGATCGCCTTGAACTGGACGGCGTCCGGCGCGGCGATGGCGACGCAGCCGCCGACCGAGTGCGCGGCGTGCACTGCGCAGACGATCCCCGCGTTGTGCACCATGGGCAGGAGGTGGGCCACGGTGCCGGTGGAGTCGAGGTCGATGCCCTCGGCGTAGGCCCGCGCGTTGTACCAGTACTCGGTGTGCAGCCTGGGGATCAGCTTGGGGATGTTCGTGGTGCCGCCGGAGAGCTGGAGTACGGCCAGGGAGTCGGCGGGGATGGCGTTCTGGATGGCCTCGACGGCGGCGCGGGCGACCGCGGGATCCTCCGCGCGACCCGTCGACTCCAGCGCCTCCAGGGCGATCGCGCCCGCGGGCGGCGATGCGCTGCCGAGGGTGAGCAGTCGGCGCAGCGTCGGCTGCTCCTTCGCGACTTCCGCGGCCAGGGCGATCAGGTCGTGGCCGCGGAAACCGGGCTCGATGAGATGCGCCGCCGGTTCGGCCTGGCGGGCGATCTCGAGGATCTCGTGCCGGCGGTGCAGGGCCAGGGTGGCGATGGGCACCAGCCCGGCCTTGAGGATTCCGTACCAGGCCAGCGCGGACCAGACGTGGTTCGTCATCTGCAACAGCACCCGGTCCCCGGGCCGCAGCCCGAGGTCCCGCAGCCCGAGTGCGATCCGGTCGGTGCGGCGGTCCAGTTCGGCATAGGTGAGGCGGGCGTCGGGGGTGACCACCGCGAGATGGTCGGGGTGGGTGTCCGCCACCGCGCGGAACTCCTGCGCCAGCGTGCGGTCGGACCAGAAACCGGCGGCACGGTAGCGGCGTACCGCTTCCTCGGGAAAGGCCACGGTGTCGGGGAGTTCGGGTTCCGAAGTCGGCGCTGACTCGGAGGTGGTCGTCATCGGCTCATCCGCTCCTCTGTCCAGGGAACCAGTTCGCGTACTGCCGCCGCGGTCCCGGACTCGTCGCCCTCGGCGAGTGGTCTGCCGAAGTGATCGGCCCGGATACGCAGGTGTGTGGCATCGTCCGCCTTCAGGGCCGCCAGTGCGTCCCGGACGTCGCCGGGGAACACCGAGCAGTCGCCGGTGTACTCGATGACCAGGGTGGGGATGGTCACCCCGCTCAGGGACCGGACCAGCGACGCGTTCGACGAGACGCCGGACCAGGTCGACAGCCATGCCTCCGGTGTGGTCAGGCGTCCGAAGCCGGTGACGCCGTAGTTCGACACCGACGGCCGCGCGCTGATCACCGAACCGTAGGGCCGGTCGGACGGGTCCAGGTGGAGGTCGGTGCAGCGAGGGTCGGCGTCCGTCCGGTAGGTGGTGATGATCGGTGTGAGGACACTGCGTCGGCGGTCCGCCGGGTCGCCCGAGCCGCCCTTGAACCTCTTGCGGGCCGCGAGCCGGCCGGCGATGAGTTCGCGCGCCCGCTCGTCGATCCGTGCGACCCGGGCCCACTGGGCCGCTCCGTAGCGGTCGAGGAATCCGGCGGAGTAGCTCGATCCTTCGGGCGCCTCGCCGAAGCCGTTCGCCGGGTTGTACGGGTCGAGGTCGGGGTCCACCGAGAAGGGGTCCTCCTCGTGCGTGACCGAGGCGTCGATCATGGAGAGGAGCAGCCGTCCCTGGCCGGGGTGCGGGGCGACGAGCACGAGCCCGTCCGGCGCCGGCATCGGCGCCTCACCCAGCTTGACCGGTGCCCCGCCCGGAGTCCTCGTGATGCGGTCCGAGGGTGCCGTCAGTGCCTGCTCGGCGTAGAAGGAGTAGAGGCCGGCGCCCCCGGAGTGGCCGATCAGCACGATGTGCTCGAAGCCGCGTTCCCGCAGGAACTCCATTCCGGCGGCGACGTCCAGCAGCGCGGTCTCGTGGACCAGCCGCAGGTCGTTTCCCACTTCGCGGCCGGCCTGGGCCCAGACGGAGTGTCCCGCCCCCAGCAGCCCGGGGATCAGCGGGTGCCGCTGCAGATCCTGGCGCGGGTGCATGAGGCAGAACACCGTGCGGCTCGCCGCGGCGGGTTCGTACAGGGTGCCCCGGGACACCTCGCCGTCGTACGAGATCAGGGTGTGCAGGCTGATGGCGGTCTTGTCGGGCAGGGGCGCCGGATGCCAGTCCGTCGCCAGGGTCGCCCTGCCGCGACCCGAGGGGATCCGGGCGGGCGTCGTGCCGGTCGTCGTGGCCTCGGTCATGCCTCCACCCTCAGTACGTCGCGGTCGAACCTGGTGATCCGGCCTTCCAGGCCGCCGGCGGGCAGGGTGAACCACACGGCCAGGTGCAGCCCGGACTCCTTGCGGTCGATCTCGAACGGGCCGTCGCTGTGGATGACGACATAACCGTCGCGCTGTTCGACGAGCAGGCCGGACCGGCGGGCGTACTCCACCGCGCCGCTCCACTCCGGCTGGTCGACCACATGGATGGCGGGGCCGCCGACCGGGGAGTGGGCCTGTGCCTTCGCTCGCCAGACGTCCTGGACGGAGGTGCCGCCCGACTCGATCGCCGTGGCCAGCCCGGCCATGGTCCGCTGAGCGTCCTCGGCGTCGAGCCGGGTCAGTTCCCTCAGCGGCCGGGTGAACTCGAAGAAGATCCCGTTCGGGTCGTCCACGTAGATCGACTCGATGGTCTCGTGCTCCACCGTCATGACCTTGTACCCGGCGGCCTTGAGCTTGTCGCGGTACGCCATCAGAGCCGCCTCGTCGGGCACCTCGACGGCGATGTGGTTGGACTGCCGCAGCACCTGGTGGACGGGTTCCGGCCGCGGCCAGCCGAAGTAGTAGAAGAACGCGAGGGTGTCCCCGTTACCGATGTCGAAGAAGAAGTGGACCATGTCGGGGTTGTCGTCCTTGCCCCAGCCCACGGCCGGAACAGCGTGGACGAGCGGGAATCCGAGGAGCTCCCCGTAGAACCGGACCGTCTCGACCGGGTCCCAGCACGGGAAGGCGGTGTGATTCGCCCCGAGAGTTCCGACCTTGTTGGCCTCACCCTTGCCGGTGGAGGCCTTCTGGAGAAGCACGGCAGTTCCCTTCGCCGATTCCATGTTTTCTATCATGGCGATTTTTCAACGCGTGTGTCAATAGGTGGAGTGGGCAACGACCCCTCGCCGTCCCCTCGCAGGTGTGCGACCAGTTCGTCGGGCAGGGGAACGGACTCGAGCGCCTCCCCCGAGGTCCGCGCGTACACCTGGGTGAGACGCATCTGCACCGCCGGCTCCAGGGCACCCACCAGTGCGAAGTCGCTGCGGAAGGTGAGCGAGCGCTTCGAGAGCTTGTCCAGCCACAGGGTGGCGTCCAGCTCGTCGTCCAGCCGGAGGGGGCCGCGATAGGAGAGTTCGGCGTGCACGGCCGGCAGGCCGAAGCCGGAGGCAAGCATCCGCGACGTCGAGAACCCCACATCCGCCAGCCACTCGCTCGACATGCTCTCGGCCCACCTGGTGGGCGCGGCGAAGTAGATCACCTGGGCCGCGTCCGTATCCCCCATCGCGACCCGGAACCTGCGGCGCAGGAGCGGTACGGCGCCGCTCACCCATGGATCCGTGCTCATGACCCCTCCGTGACGTGGACGAGGTCCGTACGCCCGGCGACCACCCCGTCGACGGCGTGACGCAGATACCGGGGGCCGGCCGCGACGTCGACAAGGACGGGGAGCTCGGCTCTGATCCGTTCCCCGACGGCCAGGCGGTCGAGCAGGGCGCCCTGGGAGTCCTCGCCGGTCAGCCGGATGACGGCGGCTCCCCGGTGCAGGAACTCCTCCGCCTGTTCGATCAGTTCGGTGCCGTCCGGCCCCCAGGCGTCGCCGCTGTCGACCCGGACGGTCGCGGTGGTTCGGCCGGGACTGTCGTGGAGACGGCGGGCGTACTGGTGATGCGGCGTGGTGACGGGCTGCCCCAGCACCCAGTCCGCGAGCCCCGAGTCGGGCACTTCGTCCGGCCCGACGCCGGCGAACTCCGCCAGGGCCTGGACCGCGAGTTCCCGGTCGGAGACCAGTACGTCGTCCAGTGACACGGCTCCCGCCCTGCTGAGGTAGGCCATGGCCATCCGGGCCGGACTGAGGTACTGCCGCGTTTCGAACGACTCCCACCACAACCGGCTTCGCGTGGCACGTTCCTGCAGTCGTTCGACCTGGGGATGCCGGGCCTGCTCGAAACGCTCCAGGGCGGCTGTGACCGGTTCGTCCCCCAGGGGCGTCAACGCGTCGGCCAGCGCGATGGCGCTCTCCATCGCGATCTTCGTCCCGGAGCCCAGCGAAGGGTGTGCGGTCGCCGCGGCGTCCCCGAGCAGTACGACCTTGCCGTGATGCCAGCGGGCGCACCGCACGGTGTTGAACCAGCCCCATCGCGACCGGTTGCCCGAGAAGGATCCGCCGCCCAGCTGTGCGGAGAACGCCCTGGACAGGTACTCCAGTGCAGCGTCGTCCGACTCGCCCTCGTCGGACCACTGCCGGTCGCCGAACCCGGCCCGGCTCACGGTCTCGGCGGACGCCTCGATCACGAAGGTGGAGCGCTTCTCGCCGTACGGGTAGGCGTGGGCGACGAACAGCCCGTCCCGGGTCTTCACGGGGACGAACACGCCGCCGTCGAGTGGCGCTTCGGCTCCGCACCAGATGAACCGGCCCCGGCCCGGGGTGACTTCGGCTCCGAACTCCTCCCGATAGCGGCTCCGGGTGGCGCTGGCGGCCCCGTCGGCGGCGATCACCAGGTCGGAGTCGTCGAGCACGTCGGTGACGTCGCACGAGTGGCTCTCCACCTGTACGCCCGCGCCGGTCGCCCCCTCCAGCAGGATCCGCAGCAGCCGCGCGCGACTGATCGCACCGCTGTGGAAGCGGCCGAGGCTCGCATCCCCCTGCGGCAGCCGGAAACCGCTCGACGAGAACGTGTACGCCGCTTCGGTGATCTCCCGGTACAGGTCCGGGTCGGCCTGCCGAAGCGCCTTGAGAAGACCCCCGGTGAGGCCGACCCCGAAGCCGAACGTCTCCTCGGGAGGGTTCCGTTCGTGCAGTGACACGAGCCAGTCGGGGCGCCGGAGGGCCAGCAGCCGGGCCGCGAAGAGCCCTGCGGGTCCGCCCCCGAGTACGTGAACACGTCGAACTGTCATGCTCTACGAATACCCCGAGTTCTACTACTTAGTCAATCATTTTTCATTGACGTCAAATTCATGGGAGCAAGGAACCGCCGGCCGACTGTCGGGCAGGACAGGGCTCGGCCGGCGGTTGGTTGATCCCGAGCGGCGCTGCTCGGGCAGCCCTCAGTCGATGAGGTCGAGGGCGGCCCGAACGACGCTGTCGGCGTCGATGCCGTGGTAGCGGTACACGTCGTCCAGCGCTCCCGACTGGCCGAACCGGCTCACGCCGAGCGTCGTCACCGGAACGTTGTTCACCGTGGCGAGGAAGGCCAGGGTGTGCGGGTGGCCGTCCACCAGCGTCACCAGGGGCGCGGCCCGCTCCGCCGGGAACACCTGGTCCAGGATCCAGCCGGGGGCATCGCCCTGGCCCCGCCGGGCCTGCAGGGCTCGGAAGAGGAGGTCGGGGCTGGTCACGCAGACCACGTCGGCCGCGTGGCCGAGCCCGGCGAGGCGGTCGGCAGCGGCCAGGGCCTCGGGGACCATGGCACCCATGACGGCGATCGTGACGGCGGGCGCGTCGGCCCGTCTGATCGCATAGGCCCCGGCGACCGTCTGGCGCCGACGGCGTTCCCTGGCCGCGGGGTCGGCCGGTACGGCGGCCAGGCTCTGGTCCACCGGCCGGGTGGACAGCCGTAGATAGGCCGAACTGCCCTTCGGTTTACCGAGGTTGGACAGTGATGCCAGCAGGCACCACTCCGTGTCGATGCCGAACGCGGGCTCGTACGACACGCATCCGGGCTGTTCGATGCCCAGCGACGGCGTGGTGATCGACTGGTGGGCGCCGCCTTCGGAGGCGAGGGTGACGCCGGAGGGGGTGCCGACCAGGATGGACTGGCCGCCGGCGTAGATGCCGAACGACCAGGGTTCCAGGGCGCGGTTGACGAACGGGTCGTAGACCACGCCGATGGGCAGCAGGGGCTGCCCCCAGCGGCTCCAGGTGGCGCCCAGCTCGCCGAGCACCCCCACCAGGTTCGTCTCCGCGATGCCCAGCTCCACGTGCTGTCCGGACGGCTTCTCCCGCCAGTGCAGGATGGTCTCGGCGTCGTCGGCGAACCAGTCGGTGCGCTCGGCCGGCGACCAGACCCCCACCTTGTTGAGCCAGCCGCCCAGATTGGTGGACGAACTGACGTCCGGGCTCACCGTCACGATCCGGCCCGCCGCGTCCGGAGCCTTGCGTGTCAGGTCCAACAGCACGCGCCCGAGGGCCTGTTGGGTGTTGCCGACGCCGCCTGGGGCGGTTCGGCCGAGGTCGGCGGGGATCGCGGGCGGTTCCAGCAGCTCCGGTCGCGGCCTGCGAAGCCGCTGCGCCGCCTCCGTGCACAGCGCCGCCTCCGCGGAACCGTCGGCGAAGTCCCGCCAGGGGGCGTCGAGATCCTCGCCCAGGCGGGTTGCCAGCTCCGTCATCTGATCACCCGTCAGGAGGGAGGAGTGGTTCTGCGGATGCCCCTCGGTCGGCAGGCCGTGCCCCTTGACGGTGTAGGCGAAGATCACGGTCGGGCGGGAGTCGTCGATCTCGTCGTACGCGTCCAGCAGGGCCCCGAGGTCGTGGCCGCCGAGGTTGCGGACCGCACTGTGCAGCGTGTCGTCGTCGACGTCCGCGACCAGCCGGGCGATGGGCTGCGAACCCGACCCGGCGCCGGCCAGCCGCTCGCGCAACTGCTGCGGGGTGCAGCGCAGCAGCCGCTGGTACTCCGGGTTCTCCATGGTGTCCAGGCGCAGCCGCAGTTCCTCGCCGCCGGGACGGGCGAACAGTTCCTCCAGAAGCTGCCCGTACTTGAGGGTCAGGACCTGCCAGCCGGCCGCGGTGAACATGCCGCGCACCCGCTCCGCCGCCGGGCCGGGCACCACACGGTCCAGGGACTGGCGGTTGAGGTCGACGACCCAGACGATCTCGCCGAGGCCTGCCACGGTGGGATCCTGTACCGCCTCCCAGATCGCACCCTCGTCCAGTTCCGCGTCGCCCAGCAGCGAGTACTGCCGGCCGGCTCCGGCACCGCCGAACCGGCCGTCGACGTAACGCCGGGCGACGGCTCCCCAGACGGGCGCGGTCGCACCGATGCCCACCGAGCCCGTCGAGTAGTCGACCGGATCGGGGTCCTTGGAACGGCTGGGGTAGCTCTGCAGACCACCGAAGGACCGCAGCTCGGTGAGGTACGACGGGTCGAGCTCGCCGAGCAGGTAGTTGATGGCGTGCAGCACGGGAGAGGCGTGCGGCTTGACCGACACCCGGTCGTCCCGGGTGAGTTCGTGGAACCACAGGGCCGTCATGATCGAGGTCATCGACGCGCTCGACGCCTGATGACCACCGACCTTCAGACCGGAGGGATTGGGCCGCACCCGGTTCGCATGATCGACGATCGCGGTCGCGAGCCACAACACACGCTGCTCGACGCTACCGAGAACCCGCAGCAACTCCCGCCGGGAATCGTCCCGTATCCCCGGACCCGCCGAAGCGACACCAACGACCATGACTTGCCTCTCTGAACTCCCCGGCGACCGGTGTGAACAGCGCCGCGGTCGGATTTCAATGAATGTCGGATTTCAATGAATCAGGGCACGCAGGAGGGACCGGCCGCACGCTCCGCCGGTGCCCTACGGGCGATCAGCTGCGGTGCGCGACCGTCATTTCGAGGCCGTCGAGGTCGGCCCGGTACTCGATCTGACAGGCGAGACGGGAGTTCTCCCGGCGCTCCGCGACCTCGTCGAGCATCTCCGCCTCGTACTCGTCCGGGTCCGGCAACCGGTCCAGCCACTCCTTCTCCACGTAGACGTGGCACGTCCCGCAGGCGGCATTGCCGTTGCACAGACCGATGATCCCGATCTTCTTCGGCCGGAGCTGGAGCATGAGGGCCTTGCCCTCGGGGACATCGAACTCATGACGGACGTCTTTGCGGTCGTGAACAATGATCATTTGGCGGCTCCTGGCGCACACGCTGCGGGCAGCGCAGCGAGATTCGACCATCACATATGTCAACTATCTTACGTAAGCGTCGATCGCCGTCAAGGGGCGAACGGCTGCCCGATCGCCACTCGTTGACATGCTCGTCTAATAACCATCACAATTGTCGATACAGCAGGTGAGGCAAATCGGGCTTGTTCCTCAACAGGGAAGAGAACGTCATGAAGCTTGTGCGCATCCATGGCGCGGGTACCGGCCTGGTGGCCGGCCCTGCCAATGGCGAGGTCGTCATGGACATCGCGCGCGGCCTGGATGAACTCCGACGGCGCGAGCGAACACTGGTGGAGACTCTGGAGCCGTACTTCCCCCAGGGCGGAGGAAGTTGGCTTCCGTTGATCGAGCGGTGGCAGGAAGTCCGCGACCACTTGCGCGTTCTGGTGGATGCCGTGGGGAGCGGACAGCACACGCTCTCGGCCGTCCAGCCGTTGACGGCGGTCCGGTTGGATCCGCCACTGCCCGACCCGGGCGTCCGTATCTTCGCCCTCGGCGGCAACTTCCCCCTGCACGTCTCCGGGATGGACGGAGGCGGAGCCATGGAGCTCCCGGACTCGGTGCGGCAGGGGGCTGCGGGTGGCGTTCCGCCGTGGGGGTTCTACGTCATCCCCGGCACCGTCGTCGGCCAGGACGCAGGGGTCACCCCGCCGCCCGGCACCCAGAAGCTCGACTACGAGGCGGAGGTGGGGGTCGTGCTCGGCGGCGGTGAACACGAGCCGGGCAGTGACCGGATCGACGTCTGGGGCTTCACCGCCTGGAACGACTTCAGCATCAGGGACGCGGCGCTCGGCCTGTCGAAGACCGACCACGGTCCGCTGACGTGGTCGCTGACCAAGAACTTCCGTACCGGCAACAGCTGCGGCCCGTTCATGGTGGTGGACGAGCCGATCCCCGAAGACGGCCTCGGGATCATGTGCAAGGTCAACGGCGAGGTGCGCCAGGACGGCTCGACCTCCGGCATGCAGTACTCCTTCGGGGCCACCGCGGCCCACATCTCGGAGTACGCACCCCTCGCCGGCGGCGACATGATCCTTTCCGGAACCCCGGGCGGCACCGCGATGGAACAGGGTCTCGACGGCCCGTACCTGAAGGACGGTGACCTCGTCGAGGTCCTGATCGAGGGGGCCGGGACGCTGCGCAACCGAGTGGCGCTGAAGGGCTGACCGAAACCCGAGAACCCTGGGAAGGGACACATGCGCTGGGTCACAAGAGCCGATGTCCATCTCGACCGGGTGGCCTCACCCTGGCTCATCCTCCGTTTCATCGATCCCGAGGCCGAGTTCGTGTTCATCGACCCCGACGGGCCATGGCCCACCGACGCCGTCTCCTTCGCCATGCCGGGTGCGGAGATCGGGATCCACGACGAGGACGGCACCACCTTCGACAAGCTCCTCGCCCGCTACGAGCTGACGGACCCGGTGCTGCTCGACATCGCCGACGGGGTCCGCGCCGGCGTCCACCAGGTGCTGGGGGGCGACCTCGGCGACCTGTCAGCGGAGTCCGTCTCCCTCGGGTTCGGCCTGCTCGCGCTCGCCGAGGGGATCATGCTCCGGCACCCCTCCGACCAGCGGAACCTCGAGCACTCGATGGAGATCTACGACGCGCTCTACGCCTACTTCTGGGGCCGGCACCGCGATCCCCGGACCGGCCCGGCGACGTTCTGGGACCGGATCGCCGAGCTGCGATCGGCATGGCCGAACAGGGATTGACGAAATTGTCGAATAATCTACCGCGACCTGAGCCGACCTCGCTCACTCTGCCGCCGGCCGCAACCGCGAACCCCATGGCCGCTGCCGACGTGATCTCGACGTTCGCCCACTACGACCAGCACGGCCACCTCGGAAACCCGCGGATGCTCGAAATGCTCATAGCCAAGCAAGACCTGAAGGAGCACAGATGTCCCCAACCGTAGTGATCATCGGAGGCGGTTACGGCGGATGCGCCACGGCCAAGGCCCTGGACGCTGTCGCCGATGTCGTCCTGGTCGAGCCGAAGGACGCGTTCTTCCACACCGTCGGTGCCCTGCGGGCCACGGTGAACCCGGAGTTCATGCCCCAGGTGTTCTTTCCCTACGAGGGACTGCTCGCCAACGGACAGGTGGTGCGCGACCGGGCGGTACACGTGGAGCCCGGCGTCGTGACACTGGCCTCGGGTAAGGAGATGAACGCCGACTACCTCGTCCTGGCCACCGGCTCCAGCTATCCCTTCCCCGCCAAGCACGACCTCGACGACACCGCCGCCGCCCGGGCGAAGTACCGGCAGGCACATGACGATCTCGCCACCGCCGAGCATGTGCTGCTGCTGGGCGGCGGTCCGGTGGGGCTGGAGTTCGCCGGTGAGATCAAGGCCGTCTGGCCGCGGAAGAAGGTGGTGATCGTCGATCCGGTCGCCGACATCCTCAGCGAGTACGAGTCCGAGCTGCGTGAGGAGGTCCGCCGTCAGCTCGCGGAGCTGGGCGTGCAACTCGTCCTCGGCTCCCCGCTGCAGGAGGACCCGCCCACCGCGCCCGGCGAACGCGGCACGTTCCACGTGACCACCGACTCGGACGTCGAGATCACCGGCGACATCTGGTTCCGCTGCTTCGGGGTCGTCCCCAACACGGCGTTCCTCGCCGGCGCCCTGGCGGACGCTCGCTGGGAGGACGGACGGGTCGCGGTGACCGACACTCTTCAGGTCAAAGGCCAGAGCAGCGTATTTTGCCTCGGGGACAGCACCGACGTCGCCGAGCAGAAGCGCGCCAGCGCGGCGATACGGCACTCGGAGGTGGTGGCGGCCAACATCAAGGCCCTCATCACGGGCGAAGGGGAGCTGACCACGTATCAGCCCGGTCCGCCCGCCATCCTGTTGCCGCTCGGTCCCAACGCAGGCGCATCCCAGATGCCCGGTCAGGGAGTGCTGGGCGCCGAGGTCACCGCCCGGTACAAGGGCGCCGACATGATGACCGAGCGGTTCAGGGAGATGCTCTTCGGCACGGGGACGGCCTGATCGTCCGAAACGCTGTCCCGGGTCCAGGGATCCGGGACAGCGGCGTTCACTGTTCGGCGGTACGGGCGTACCGGCCGCGGTGGAAGAGCAGGGGACGCGAGTCCGAGACGGCGTCGAGTGCGTGCACCCTGCCGACGACGATCGAGTGGTCCCCGCCGTCGTACTCGGCATGGAGAGTGCAGTCGAGCCAGGCCAAGGCGTCCGGGAGCAGCGGGGATCCGTTCGGCGAGGAGCCGAACTCGATGTCGGTGAACTTGTCGCCCCCGGACACGGCGAACCTGTCGCTGAGCGTCTCGTGGTGATCCGCGAGAATGTTGATGCAGAAACGTCCGGAGTTCCTGATCCGTGGCCAGGTGGTCGACGACTTCGACGGGCAGAGAACGACCAGCGGCGGATCCAGGGACAGGGACGAGAAGGACTGGCAGGTGAATCCCGTGGGTGCGCCGTCGGTCATCGACGTCACGACGGTCAGGCCGGTACAGAACTGGCCGAGGACATCGCGGAACTTCCTCGGATCGATATCTCCGCCCATGTGCGGAACAGTGTTCGCCAGTGACATGCGGTCCTCGTGTAAGTAAGGGTGCAAGCGCTGTTGATCAGGTGTCCCGGCCTACTGTCTCCGGCCAGGAGGCGCCGCCCGCGACCAGGCGTCGGGCCCTGTTGAACTGCCGGGGACTTCCTCCGAATCCCACCGCGCCCACGACCTTGTCGCCGTCGCCGAGCACAGCCAGATAACTCTCTTCCTCCGGGCTTCCGTCGAGGAAGTGGACATGCTCCGCGCGTGCTGTTCCGGCGAGCTGAAAGCGCTGGCCGAACTGGTCGGACCACACATAGGGCACCCCGGTGTACGGTTCCGCCGCTCCTGGGTCGAGCAGGTTCAGCGCCGCCCGTCTCGCCTGTTCCCGGGCATTGGTCCAGTGCTCGACCCGGATGGTCTCGTGGGTTCCCGGGCGCGGCCACCGGGCCGCGTCCCCGACGGCGTGGACACCCGGGGCGGAGGTCCGCAGTGTCGCGTCGGTGACGACACCGTCGTCGACGGCCAGCCCCGAGTCGGCCAGCCACCCGGTCGCCGGCACCGCGCCGATACCGACGACCACGAGATCCGCGTCCAGCACGGTGCCGTCCGTCAGCTCGACCTTGTCGACCCGCTCAGTCCCCAGGAGCCTGGCCACCCCGACCCCGCAGGTCACCCGTACTCCGTTGGCGCGATGGAGACGGACGACGGGTTCCGCCAGGTCAGGGCGCACAGCCCGCTGGAGTGCGGAGGGTGCGGCTTCGACGAGTGTGACGTCCAGGCCGAAGTGTCGTGCGGCCGCGGCGATTTCGCAGCCGATGAAACCGGCTCCGACCACCACCACGGACGGACTGCCCGTGCTCATGGCCTCCTTGATGCGCCGGGCGTCGTCGAGCGTGCGCAGGGTGTGCACTCCGTCGAGGTCGAACCAGCCTCGCGGGCGTACGGCCTGGGATCCGGTGGCGATGATCAGTCCGTCGTACGGAAGATGCGACGTGCCCACACGCAGCTTGCGCGATGTCAGGTCGAGGGACTGCGCGGGGGTCCCCAGGTGCAGGTCCACCTGGAGGTCCGCGAGTTCCTCCTCGGTGATGAGGCGGACCTCGTCCTCCTCCATCTCTCCGATGAGGAGTTCCTTCGACAACGGCGTCGGATTGTAGGGGAGTTCCGGGTCGGCGCCCACGAGCGTCAGCCGACCGTCGTAGCCGGCGGCACGCAGCGTCTCCAGCGCCTGGACACCCGCGACGCTGCCGCCGACCACGACGATGTTGCTCAGCATGTCCGCGCTGCCCTCAGCTCTTGCCGGACTGGGCGCGCTTCGCGGTGAGCTCAGCCACGAACTCGTTGTCGAGGACGTGTTCCATGAGCTCGGGGTCGATGTCGTCCGCGCCGGTCATGTCACGGTTGGGGTCGTTGAAGGCGATGGAGTATCCGTCGTTGCTGTCGGGGCCGCCGGCCTCCGCGAGGATCTCCCACCAGTTGCCGTCCATGTCCTGGAAGTAGAACGAGTACGCGCCGTGCTGGTCCTGGGGCTTGGCGATGCGCCCCAGGCCGTACTCGGCCTTGACGCTCAGCAGCTTCTGGTAGGCGTCGTTGACGGCGTCGTTGGTGCGTACGTCCAGGCCGTTGTGGTCCACGAGGCGCATGGGACTCTTCTGCCCGTCCTCGATGACGACGTAGGAGTGCGCGCTGCCCAGCCGGATCATCAGGCCCACCGGGGCGTGCTGAATCACTTCCAGGCCCAGGACCTCCTCGTAGAAGCGGCGGGAATCCTGGATGTTGACGACCGACAGAGTGCCGTGGGAAATCATCTTGATGTCGAGCAGTGGGGTCTTCGTGCGGTAGCTCTTGGTGATCTTCGGCTCGATCTCCGCCATTGCCTTCACTCCCTTGTGAATGTGGTGCGGTGTGCTTGGTGCTACGAACCGGTCAGCTGCGGGGCGCGACCGTCATTTCGAGACCGTCGAGTTCGGGGCCGTACTCGATCTGGCAGGAGAGCCGGGAGTTCTCCCGGCGTCCCGCGACCTCTTCGAGCATCTCGGCCTCGTACTCGTCCGGCTCCGGCAACCGGTCCAGCCACTCCTTCTCCACGTAGACGTGGCATGTCCCGCAGGCGGCGTTGCCGTTGCAGAGACCGATGATCCCGACCTTCATCGGCCGGAGCTGGAGCAGAAGGGCCTTCTTGTCGTGGGGTTCGAGCTCGTGGCGGACGTCATCCCGGTCATGAATGATGATCATTTGGCGGCTCCTCGGGCGTCGGGCGTGCTCCACATCCAGATTGCCGTCACGCCCGTCAACTATCTTACGTAGACGTTGAGAGCCGTCAAGATGGCGGACCCGAATTGAATTCGGATGCCTCTCCGCTGGCCATGCCCCGCGCGGGGCATGGCCAGCCCCCACCAGACAGGGACCGCTGATCCATGGATAAACCTTCCTCTCCCGCCCCCGCGCAGGTGCTTCTACGGTCGAGAGTGCGGGCGCTCACCGGCCCGCCATAGCGAAGGAGAGACCCCCATGAAGATGACCGGCAACACGATCCTGATCACCGGCGGCACCTCGGGCATCGGCCGCGGACTCGCCGTACGCCTGCACGAGGGGGGCAACAAGGTGATCGTCGCCGGTCGGCGCAAGGAACTCCTCGACGAGATCGCGGCCGAGCACCCGGGCATCGACGGACTCGTCCTCGACGTCGCGGACCCCGACTCGATAGCCCAGGCCCGTGAGACCGTGGCGGCGAGTTACCCGGAGCTGAACGTCCTGGTCAACAACGCCGGCATCATGCTGCAGGAGAACATCCTCGACCCGGCCGACCTTCAGATCGCCGAGGACCACATCACGGTCAACCTGCTCGGCGCGATCCGGGTGACGTACGCCTTCCTCCCCCTTCTGATCGGCAAGGACGGCGCGGCCGTCATGAACATCACCTCCGCACTGGCCTTCGTCCCGCTGCCGATCACCCCCACCTACAACGCGACCAAGGCCGCCCTGCGCTCCTTCTCCGAGAGCCTGCGCGTCCAGCTCGACGGAGCCGGCGCCGGCGTCCAGGTCATCGAGTCGGCCCCGCCCGGCGTGCGCACGACCCTGCTCGGCCAGCAGGACTCCCCGAACGCCATGCCGCTGGACGAGTTCCTCGACGAGACCCTCGGCCTCCTGCGCGAGAACCCCGACGCCAAGGAACTCGTCGTCGAGCGCGCCAAGTTCGTCCGCTACGCGGAGGCCAACGGCGCATACGACCAGGCCCTCGCCATGCTCAGCGGCGTCTGAGCCTGTTCGTGAAGCACAGAAGGCACAGAGGGCACAGAGGGGAAGCGACGACGTGAAGCCCACGAACGAGGACACCGTCGAAATAGCACGGGTGCTGGCCCTGTGGGGTCACATCATGGACGACCACGAGCTGGACCGCCTCGGCGAAGTCCTCACCGAGGACGCGGTGTGGGACGCGAGCGCCTTCGGACTCGAACCGGCCGTCGGACTGGAAGCGGTCACCGCCGTCCTGGGTGCCGAGGGGCACGCGCGAGCCCATCACACGACGAACATCGTCGTGACGGAGGGCCCGGGCGACGAGGCTCGTGTCCTGTCCAAGGGCCTGGGCGTCGTGGACGGCGGCACAGTCATCAGCGCCGTGTACACGGACGAGTTGCGGCACACCGCCGACGGCTGGCGCATTTCCAAGCGGGCCATACGCCTGAACAACTGACCATCGGGACGACAGCCTGGCCGGCACATACCGCCCCACCAGCCCTGCGGATACGCAGGACTGGTGGGGCGGCGCCGTCCGCAGCCCATGGCTGGAGGCGCGGTGGGCCTCTTCGGCGACGAGGACGACGCCATCGCACGCGCTCGCCTGAGCCGCTCCCCCGCGAGTTGCCGGAGCGATGTCGGTTCCCGGCGGTCGCTACCGAGCGGGGGTGACCAGCGCCTTCGCGAAGTCGAGCTGTTCCTTGTGGAAGGCCGCGCCGACGTAGTGGTGATCGATGTTGTGGCCACCGCCCAGGATGCGCCGGGCAGTCACCGAGGGTGCGGCGGTGAAGGCGTTCCCGAAGGCGGCGACCGATTCGTCGCTGCTGTGCCAGAACCCCTCGTGCTCGGCCAGCCCGTAGTGGACGGGTACCTCGACCCTTGCGGCGACCCCCGCGAAATCGGCGCACCAGTCGCCCGCCACCTCCACCAACTCCGCTATGGGAACAGGCGATTCGGCGTGCTTCGCGATGTCGAGCACACCCGGGTCGTACGTGCCCTCAGGTCCGTACATGAACCGCAGGAGGTGCTCACGGCTGAACTCGAGCAAGGTGGCCGGCGGCTGGGACTTCAACGCCTCGTTCGACCGCTGCGACTCGTGGTGGATTCCGGTGACGGAGACACCGAGGAGCGGCCAGGTACGGTCGCCGGCTGCCAGGTGCAGCGCGATCGCACCGCCTATCGAGTGTCCGACGAGGACGATCCCGGGAGCGTTCGAGAGGTGCCGGTGCCAGAGTTCGGCGATGGCCTCCTGGAGCACTTCGGCATTCCGGCGGAACGAGATCTCCCCCTTCAGCGCGGTGCTGCCGCCATGGCCCGGACGGTCGAGGGACACCACGGGAAAGCCTTCGCGCCGCGCGACGTCCACCAGCGAATACCCGGCCACGTCGAAGTACGACGCGTTGTAACCACCCCCCGGAATGCAGATCAGCAACGGCATTCCGGGACGGCCCGGTTCCTCTATGCCGGTAATCCGGGTGTCCCCCAGGTCGAGTGTGATGCGGTGCGCAGTCATTCTAGTTGCCGTTCTCCAGAAGGAACTTCTGCAAAAGCTCCTTGTATTCCTGCGGGAAAGTCCGGTGAACCATGTGTCCCGCGCCCTCGATCGTCTCCAGGTGACCCGCGGGGAGGAGTCGGGCAGCCTCGGCCAGCTTGTCCTGGGGGGTGTAGCTGGTGGCCCCTCCGCCGATGATGAGCGTCGGGGCGGTGATCTTGGGGAGGTCGTTCCACCAGGACGGATCGGGGTTGTGGATCTGGTGTACGAGTGAGGTGGCCGCGGAAAAGTCGATGGACACCCCACCAGGAACCTCGCCGGAACCTTCAGGGAAGTCCACGTCGATGGGAGCGGTGTCCTCCCAGACCATCCGCTCGATCCGCTCGGGCCATTTCTCCGCGAAGATGCACCCGACCCGTGCGCCCATCGAATGGCCGATCAGCGTGAAGCGGTCCAGGGAAAGCGCGGCGGTGAACGCTTCGAGATCGCCGCACCCCAGCTCGAAGGAGTACGTGCCGGGCCACGCACTTTCGCCATGGCCGCGTTGCGTGAGGGCCAGGACGTGATAGTGCTCGGCGAGGAAGCTCGCGATCTCGTCCCAGTCCCGCGCGTCGTACATGAGACCATGCAGCAGAACGACTGGCGGCGCAGCCGGATCGCCCGCCTCGCGATAGTGAAAAGTCAATTGCGAAAGCTCGATGCTGTGATCGCTGAAAACGGTCATCTGTTCTTCCGTTCGCTCGGAGGGAGCTGGTCGGCAGCGGCGTGACGCGGCTCGTCTTGCTGTGAGCGCCCTCGGCGCCGACCCTATGAGCACCTTCGCGGGGGCGGGAGGGGACCGCTTGTCCATGGATCGGCGGTCTCTGGATAGCCGGGCGGGATGCGGCGAGGATGGGGACATGGACAAGAAGGAACTGGCGGAATTCCTGCGCCGGCGGCGTGAGATGTTGCGCCCCCGCGACGTCGGAATGGTCGAGGGTCCGCGCAGGCGTACCCAGGGGCTGCGCCGCGAGGAGGTCGCCCAGCTCGCCGGCATGTCCACGGACTACTACGCCCGCCTGGAACAGCAGCGTGCCCCGCAGCCCTCCATTCAGATCACCACCGCCCTCGCCCGGGCGTTGCGGCTGACCCTGGACGAGCGCGACCACCTCTTCGTCCTCATCGGCCACAACGCCCCGGCCCGCCTCCAGCGCTCCGAGCACGTCAGCCCGACCCTGATGCGGGTCCTGGACCGCCTGGACGACTCCCCGGCCCTGGTGCTGACCGACATGGCCGACACCCTCGCGATGAACCCGCTCGCCATCGCACTGCTCGGCGACCAGACCCGCCACACCGGCCTGGCCCGCAGCGCCTACTACCGCTGGTTCATGGACCCCGCCGAACGCCTGGTCTACCCAGAGGAAGACCACGCGCACCACAGCCGCACCCAGGCAGCCCGGCTGCGGGTCGCGCTGACCGCCGGCAGTGACACCCCCCGGGCCGCCCGCATCCTCGCCGAACTCCAGGAACGCAGCCCCGAGTTCGTCCGCGCGTGGGAACTCCAGGAGGTCGCCCAGCGCTACGACGAGAGCAAGACAATCGTCCATCCCCAACTCGGCCGCATCGAGGTCGACGGCCAGGTCCTCTTCACCGACAACCGCGCCCAGACCCTCGTGGTGCTGACCACCCGCCCCGGCACGGAGAGCCACAGCAAGCTCGAACTGCTCTCCGTCATAGGACACCAGCAGCTCACTCCCTGACGTCCTGGACCGGGGTCGGATCCCGCCTCGGTCCGTGTCGTCGGCTGCGGCGAGCGGCCAGGGTGGGGAGAGCACGCTCTCCCGCCGGTTCGGCGACCGCGACAGTCCATGGCCGCACCGTCATCCTGAACAGCGACTCGCTTCCTCAACTCCCTTGCTGTTCTTTTGACTTGAGGGACAAAAATCGTACAACTGAGCCTACTCTTTACGCTATCTTCACGCTTGCTCCTTCGTTCCTCCTTCCCCACAGCACCCCCACATCGAACGGAGTTCGCGTGACAAGACGTCATGTCGCGGCCTGGACGAGCGGTGCCCTCGCGGCCGTCCTGCTCGTCACCACCCAGAGCGGTATATCCACCGCCTCCTCCTTGCCCAGCGCCTCCCCCTTACCCACCGCGGCTGATGCCGCTCCCGCCGCCCTTCAGGGCAAGACGTTCACGCTCGTCACCGGAGACGTCGTCACCGTCGAGGGGTCCGGAAGCGGAGCCCGCGTCGATACCGAACCGGCTCCGGGCCGCGAGCGCGTCGGTTTCCTGCAGACCAGGACGGGCGACGACATCAGCGTCGTCCCCACCGATGTCGCCCCGCTGGTGGCCTCCGGCCAGGTCGACGAACAGCTCTTCAACCTCAGCGCCCTGGAACGCCTGGGCCTCGACGACGCCGCCGGGAACCGGGCACTGCCGTTGATCATCCGGCACAGTGGCCAGCGGCTGCCGGCCGCCACCCGTGCCGAGGCCGTCCAGCAGGAAACCGTCCCGCTGGAATCGATCGACTCCACCGCCGTGACCGTCCCGGAGCGCGACAAGGGCGAGCTGTGGAAGACCCTCACCGCCCCGGCCGGGAGTGCGGAAGGCGGCCTCCGTCCCGCGATCGAGACCGTGTGGCTGGACACACCGGTCGAGCTCACGGACGCGCAGGTCGCGGCGGACCCCCCGGAGACCACCCCGCAAGGGGATGTCACGGTCTCCGACCTGGTCGGGCAGATCAACGCGGACGGCGTCCGGGACCAGGGCCTGGACGGCACGGGCGTCCGGGTCGCCGTCATCGACACGGGCGTACGCGCCACCCACCCCGACCTGGCCGACCGGGTCTCCAAGTCCGCGAACTTCATCGGCTCGGACAACGAGACGGGCGACATCGACGGGCACGGTACGCACGTCGCCGGAATCATCGCCGGTACGGGTGCGGCCTCCAACGGGAAGTACACGGGTGTCGCGCCCGGGGCCGAGATCCTCAGCGGCCGGGTGCTGTCCGGCCCGCTGGGCGGCTCGATCTCCGACGTCATCGACGGCATGGAGTGGGCGGCCGACGAGGGCGTCGACATCGTCAACATGAGCCTCGGGTCGAGCGCGCGGACCGACGGCACCGACCCCTGGTCGCTGGCCACCGACGCGTTGCTGGAGCGGGGAGTGCTCCCGGTCGTCTCGGCAGGCAACTCCGGCCCGGGCTCCTTCTCCGTCTCCCCGCCCGCCGCCGCCGAGGGAGCGCTGGCCGTCGGTGCGGCCGGGGGCGACGACGCGATAGCAAGCTTCTCCAGCCGTGGCCCGCTCTTCGGCGACTACAACGTCAAGCCCAACGTCAAGGCACCCGGGGTCGCCGTGACGGCGGCCCGCGCCAAGGGCACCTCCATCGGCGACGCCGACCCGGCGGGTCCCGTCGGACCGGTCGACGACAACTACACCCGCCTGTCCGGTACGTCGATGGCGGCGCCCGCGGTCACCGGAGCGGCGGCCCTCGTCATGCAGGCCCACCCGGACTGGACGCCTCAGCAGGTGACCCGGGCGCTCACCTCCAGCGCCCGCCCCAGTCCCGGCGAGACCGTGTACGACCAGGGCGCCGGCCTGATCGACGTCCAGCGGGCCATCGACCAACCGGTGCAGGCCACGTTGTCCACCATCGACTTCGGCCGCCTCACCTGGCCCCGCACCGACGACAACCGGCGCAAGGTGGCCTTCACCAACGACTCCGACCAGGAGGTCGCACTGGACCTCTCCCTCGACGTCACGTCCACCCGGGGCGACCTGCCCGCCGCACTGCTCGGCCTGGCCGAGAACCGGCTGACCGTGCCCGCCCACGGCACGGCCTCCGCGGTCGTCGAGTTCCGCGACACGGGTGTCCGTACCGGCGGTACCCTCTCCGCCCTGCTGACCGCCAAGAGCGCCGCCGGGAGCGGTGACGGCGCGACGACCGTACAGGTTCCGGTCGGCCTCACCCTCGAACCAGAGAGCTACGGGCTCACGCTCAACCTCCGGGACCAGCTGGGCGATCCGGCCCACGGCATCTCGATCGTCGATGTCATGCCGCTCGACCGGGGCCTGGAGCCGTTCGAGGGCATGCACCAGGTCACCGTCGGCTCGTCCATCGAACTCCGGGTGCCCGCGGGTGCGTACGGCGTCTCCGCGCTCGTCGGACGCCACACCGGTCCCGACACGTACTGGTACGACAGCGACATCATCGCCGCCGGTGAACCGCTGGTACAGGTGGACAAGGACACCACCATGACGCTGGGCGGCACGGCGGCCGTCAAGCTCGGTCACACGGTGGACAACGACAAGGTGGAGCGGATCCACCAGGCCATCGGCATCCTCCAGAAGCAGAAGACGACACCGGCCGGGCTCGACAGCCCGCTGAGCGTGGACACCACCGTGTCGTTCAACCACCTCCCGCCGGTGTACTGGGCGGTCCCCTCCACGACCCGTAGCGAGGCCACCTACACGACGTACTACCGCGAGGACCTCGCCGAGGGCTACCGGACCGGCGACATCCCCGACGGCGCACCCAGCGACGGGTACGACTACCCCACCGCCAGCGGCCCGATCTACTACCTCGGCGCTATCCATGAGGGCGGCATCCCCGCCGACCTCACCCCTCGGGTGAGGGACTCCCAACTCGCGCGCACCGAGGCCCACTACGGCTCCGCCGAGCAGACCGGCACCGCCGACCGGTACTTCCCGCTGAGGTCGAAGCTGGCCACCGCGACCCTCAAGGGCATCCCGCTCGGCGGCCGTCGCGTCAACGTGCCCTCGCCGAGCACACGCACGGAGTTCTACACCGCCTCCAAGGACATCACCTGGACCCAGGAACTGCGCAGGTACTGGCAGAACGCCGACGGCACGGGCTCGGTGGCGAACGGCGCCCTGTTCACCGAGCCCCGGGCGTACCGGCCCGGACCCCGCACCGAGTACTGGAACTATCCGGTGAGCACCGTCGCCCTCTCCCCCGACGGCCGCCAGTTCACCCGCACCGGCGACACCGTCACCGTCGACCTGCCGCTGGGCGGCGACACCGACAGACGGCACCTGTTCCGGACCGAGGACTTCAGTGCCGACTACTCCTACGCCCTCAGCCGGGACGGCAAGGAGATCGCCAAGAGCAGGAACGGCGCGACGGAGTCCCCGCGCAACACCGCGCTCGCGGCCTGGACGGTCCCTGCCGACACCGGCACGTACACCCTCAGGGCCCGCGCCAGCCGCCTGACGTGGGACGGCAAGCCGAAGTGGAGCACGGCCCCTGAACTGGACGCCGTCTGGACCTTCCGTTCCGGCCGGGTCGCCGAGGGCGGGACGGCCGCACTGCCCCTCACCACCGTGCGCTTCACACCGCCGGTCGACGAGTGGTCGCGCGCCGAGCACAACCAGGTCGTCGCCGTTCCGTTCGACATCCAGCGCACCGGCGACCAGGCACGCGGCAGGCTGCGCGCGCTGACCGTCGAGGCGTCCTTCGACGGCGGTACGACCTGGGAGACGGTGCCGGTCGTCAGGAACCGGGCACTCATCACGCACCCGGATCTCGCCACGCTGCCCGCCGGGCAGCTCGACCGCAACGGGCACGGTTACGTCAGCCTGCGCGTCAAGGGAACGGATCGCGTCTCGTCCTTCGAGGTCACGGTCAAGAAGGCGTACAAGCTCAAGCAGTCCTGACACACCGAAGTACCGAAGTACTGGAGGGCCGCGCGGCAGCATGTGCGCCGGCCCTCCAGCCGCTCCCGTCAGAACATGGTGTTGCCGTTGGCGGAGGTCTCCGGGACCGGCTGGAGCACGTCCCAGTGCTCGGCGATCATGCCCTGGTCGAGCCGGAAGGTGTCGATGGCCGCCGTTCCTGCGGTACCCGGTTCCAGGACGAAGTTGCTGTGCAGGATGACGAGGTCGCCCTCCGCGATGACTCGCTTGATCGTCACGTGGGACTCGGGGTAGGCCGCCTTCAGGCCGGTCACCCAGTCACCCAGTGCCTGCGGGCCGTCGGCGAGCATGGGGTTGTGCTGGGTGTAGTCGGGCCGCACGAACCTGTCGACGGCGGCGAGGTCGCCGTCGTCGAAGAGCTGGTTGAAGAACGTGACCACCAGCGCCTTGTTCGGGGCCGTCCGGTGCTCGGCGCCGTACGCGGGCGTCACCGGAGCGGATCGCGGCGGAGCCGCCGACGCCGCGGAGGCTCCGGCGAGCAGTGCGCCGGACGTGGCTGCCGCCACGAGGAGACGGGCCGCCTTCCTGGTGCCGTTGGACGGGTGGTGCATGGCTTCTTGCTCTCGTGGTGGGCGTGTTCGAGGAAGGGACGGGCAGATCGGGCCGGTTCGGCTCAGGGGGTGGCCTGGACGGCGTCCGCGTGGGCGGTGCGCAGGGCTGAGAGGAAGGTGTCGACCGGCTGGGCGCCGGAAAGACCGTAGGCCCGGTTGATGACGAAGAACGGCACGCCTGTGGCACCGTATGCGCGTGCCTCGCGGAAGTCGGCCTGTACGGCGTCCGCGTACTCGTCGCCGGCCAGCATCCGCCGGGTCTCGTCCTCGGGGACGCCGACCTCGGCGCCGAGCCGCACCAGCGTGTCGGGATCGTCGACGATCTCGCCCTCGCCCAAGTGGGCGCGCAGCAGCCGCTCGTGCATGTGGTCGCCCAGCCCGTGGGTGGCGGCCAGGTGGCTCAGGCGGTGGGCGTCGATCGTGTTGACCGAGACGGCCCGCTCAAGGTCGTACGTCAGCCCTTCGACGGTGGCGAGTTCGGTGATCTGCCGGGTCATCGACCGCACCTGGGCGATCGGGGCGCCGGTCTTCTGCACCAGTGTCTCGAACACCGGCCGGCGGTGGCCCTTGGGGTGGTCGGGGTCGAGTTGGAAGCTGTGCCAGTGGATCTCGACCGCGTCGGCGTGCTCGAAGCGGTCGATCGCCGTTTCCAGGCGTCGCTTGCCGATGTAGCACCACGGGCAGACGACGTCCGACCAGATGTCGATACGCAGCGCGCTCACAGGACACACACCCCGTCCGTGCAGACGGCCGCGTCATCCGAACCGAGGTTCATGAGGAGAGGGGCGGCATCCGTACCGGGACGGTCCTCGGCCGTCGTGTCGGGTCCGTCGGGAGCGGTTTCGACGGCCGGGCCCGCCGTGCCGTTCTGGAGAAGGGGGTTGGGCATCAGGAATCCAATCGTCATCACGTCGGCGTGCGCCGTCGGTGCCGTACGGGGGGGCGGAAGCGGGGTCGGACGAGAGGTGAGCGTCGCCCGGCGGTTACGCGGTGGTGCCGGGCTGCGGGGCCACGGGCTCGGGGTGGATCCGCTCGACGCGGTCGCGCTTGGTGTACATGTCCCAGTAGTGCTCGGCGAGGTCGTCCGGGTCGACCACGGGGAGTTCGAAACCGTTGGGCATCGTGATGGGCTCGGTCCCGACCGGGGCCCCTGTCTGGGCCTCGACGGCCACGGCGGCGGCACTGTTGGCGATCAGGGCGGCGACGGAGAGCGTGCCGGCGTAGACGCCCTTGTCGGCCAGTTCGGCGTTGAGGGAGTAGAGGTAGTTGCGGGCCCCGGCCATCGCCGGGCCGACCCCGCTGGCGTTCGGCATCGGCTGGACCGCCGAGTAGCCGGTGCCCATCAGAACGGCGCCGTCACCGCGCTCGATCATCTCCGGCAGCACCGCGTGGAACACCTCCACCGGGGTGAACAGGTACAGCCGGGCCAGCGACTCCAGGGTGGCCGCGTCCAGTTCGGTGGCCGGGGTGAACGTCATGTCGGCGGCGATCGGGGCGTACTCGACGACATCGATGCGGCCGAAGCGGTCACGAATGGCGTCGACGAGGCCCGGAACCGCGGCGGTGTCGGACAGGTCGGCGGGGAAGGCCGCCGCCTCGACGCCCTCCTCGGCAAGCTGTGCGACGAGGGTCTCCAGGCGGTCCTTGCGACGGGCGACCAGGGCCACACGGAACCCCTCACGACCGAAGCGCCGGGCGACGCACGCACCGAGGCCGGTACCGGCGCCGAAGACGGCGATCACTTTGGACATGGGGCGGCTCCTTGCGACAGAGGTATCTTGACCCAAAGGTCAACTTCACTTCCGACGGTAACATGGAAGTTGACCCCGAGGTCAAGTTGACTGGGTGAGGGAATGGGACCATGGAGTCCGGACACACGACCAGGAGGAACACCGAATGCGGGCCGACGCGCAACGCAACGCGGACAAGCTGCGCACAGCAGCAGCCGAGCTCTTCCGCGAACGTGGCCTCCAGGCGCCCCTGAAGGAGATCGCCCGCCGGGCCGGCGTGAGCCACGGCACCCTCTACAACCTCTTCGGCACCCGCGAGGCGCTCATCGACGAGGTGGTGACCGACCTGGCGGCGACCCGCCTCGACGAGGCCGCCGAGCAGGCCCTGGCGCGGGAAGACGCCTGGGAGGGGTTCGCGTACTACATCGAGACACTCTGCGAGCTGCAGGCCACCGACCCCGCGATCGGTGACGTGGTCGCCGGCCGCTACCCGGGCGCCGAGCGCCTGATGACCGTCTGCGAACGCTCCTACGCCGCCACCGCGCGCATCATCGAACGCGCCCAGCAGGCCGGCGCCCTGCGCCCCGACTTCACCCGCGAGGACCTGCTGTTCATCTTCGGCACGAACGCCCTGCTGGCCCGCGCCGCCAAGGACACCGCCCCCGACGCCTGGCGCCGCAGTGCCGCCTTCATGCTCGACGGCCTGCGCACCGAGGCCGCCCACCCGCTCCCCACCGGGCCGCTGACCTCGCAGCAGATGTACCAGGTGATGGGCAACCTCACCGGCACGCCCTGACGGGTCCGGCCGCGTCCGTTGCGCCTCGCCACAGACATGACAGCGCCGCCCCGTACGGCACAGCCTCGCGTGCCACGCGGAAGTTCGGGGCCAGGCCGAGGCACACGACCTAGTTCATGCGATCAGTTCCAGGATGGTGGCGTTGGCCAGCCCGCCGCCCTCGCACATGGTCTGCAGTCCGTAGCGGATCCTGTTGTCCACCATGTGGTGGATCAGCCGGGTCATCAGGATCGCGCCCGAGCCGCCGAGGGGGTGGCCGACGGCTATCGCTCCGCCGAGCGGGTTCACCAGCGCCGGGTCGGCGCCGGTCTCGGCCATCCACGCCAGGACGACCGGGGCGAACGCCTCATTGCATTCGAACGCCCCGATGTCGCCGATCGACAGACCTGACCGCGCGAGGGCCTTGGCGGTCGCCGGGATGGGTCCGGTCAGGACCATCACCGGGTCGTCCCCGGCCAACGCGAACGAGTGCAGCCGTACCAGAGGCTTGAACCCCAGCTCCCGGGCCCGCTCGGACGTCATGATCAGCAGGGCGCCGGAGCCGTCGGACATCTGCGACGCGTTCCCCGCGTGGACGACGCCGTCCTCCTTGAAGACCGGTTTCAGCGTCGACAGGCTCTCCACGCTCGTCCCGCGCCGCACGCCCTCGTCGGCGGTCAGCCCGGTCCCCGGTACGAAGGTGTACTGCCTGTCCAGGGCTCCGGAGTCGATGGCCGCCGCCGCCCTCGCGTGGGAGACGGCCGCGTACTCGTCCAACTGCTGCCGCGACAGCCCCCACTTCTCGGCGATCAACTCGGCGCCGAGCCCCTGGTGGATCCGCTGCCCGGCATACCGGGCGACGGCCATCGGACCCATCGGCCTCTCCAGGTCTCCGCCGGAGGCGGTCCCCATCGGCACCCGCGTCATCGACTCGACACCGCCGGCCACGGCGATGTCGTACTGACCCGAGATCACTCCGGCGGCGGCGAAGTGCACCGCCTGCTGCGACGATCCACACTGCCGGTCCACCGTGACGGCCGGGACCGACTCCGGCCAGTCGGCCGCCAGTACGGCACTCCGGCCCAGGTTGAACGCCTGCTCACCGACCTGCTCGACGACGCCCCACACGACGTCGTCCACCAGCGCCGGGTCGAGGCCGGACCGGTGGGTCAGCGCGTCGAGCACATGCGCCGACAGGTCCACCGGATGAACGTCCGCGTACGCGCCTTTGCGCTTGCCGATCGGCGTCCGCACCGCTTCCACGACCACTGCGTCACGGGGCATGGCGTGCCACCTTTCACCTGGTTCAAACGCTGTGTGAAAGACGCTAACCCCGTCACGCCACCATCATCAACACCCTAGTCACTTAATTATCGATCACGTCAAATTCCGTCGCGGCGCGAGAGCGGAGTCAGCTTGGGCGGCCGTCCGCCGCCGGACCTCGGCCCGGACCACGGGGGCGACCTCCGTCCCGAGGAGTTCGATGGCCCGCATCAGTTCGAGATGCGGCAGGGAACCCACCGCGAGTTGGATCAGGGTGCGCTGGTGACCGAAGAGTTCGTGGTGCAGCAGGAGCTTTTCGATGACCTGCTGCGGCGATCCCACGGCGTAGACACCCAGTGGGCCGGCCTTCTCGTCGAACTCGGCGCGGGTCATCGGTGGCATGCCCCGCTCGGCGGCGACCGACGCGAACAGTTCCGCGTCCGCCGGGTAGTAGGTGTCGGCGGCTTCCTGGGACGTCCTGGCGACGAAGCCGTGCAGGGTGACGGCAGCCGGCTGCGGGGCGTGACCGGACTGCTCCAGCGCCTGGCGGTGCAGATCCAGCAGCGGAGCGAACCGGGCAGGGTGACCGCCCAGCATGGCCAGCGCCATCGGCAGGCCCAGTCGGCCCGCGCGAACGACCGAACCCGGATTGCCGCCGACCCCGAGCCACACCGGAAGCGGATCCTGGACGGGCCTGGGCAGGACCAGCTCGTCGACCAGCGGAGCGCGGAACCTGCCCGACCAGGTGACCGGCTTGCCGGAGCGCAGCGCGAGGAGGAGGTCGAGCTTCTCCGCGAAGAGTGCGTCGTAGTCCTGTACGTCCTGGCCGAACAGCCGGAAGGAGTCCAGCAGGGCCCCGCGTCCCGCCATGATCTCGACGCGCCCCCGGGACACCAGGTCGGCGGCGGTGAACTGCTCGAACACGCGCACAGGGTCGTCCGAGCTCAGAACGGTCACGGCACTGGTCAGCCGGATGTTCCGGGTACGGGCTGCGGCGGCGGCCAGGATCACCGCGGGTGCCGGCGCCGCGAAGCCGGCGCGATGGTGCTCGCCGATGCCGAACACGTCAAGGCCGACCTGGTCGGCCAGGACGATCTCCTCGATCAGCTCCGGAACGCGCCGTGCGGCGTCGACACCTGGTCCGATGGCGACGTCCGCGAAGGTGAATGCGCCGATCTCCATGCCGTATCAGTCCTCTCCCCAAGGGTTCACGGCGGGGAGAACCGCATAAGTGGCGCATGTATTCCACTTAGCTCGGCCGGTCCTTCGCGGACCCGGCGGAACGACTCAGCCGACGCAGTTCCCCGTAGGTTTCGGCGGCCGAGGGCGCCGGGGGCAGCGGCTCCGCCTCCGCGGTCGCCTTGACGGCATGCACGAGGTAGGCGATGAGCCTGGCGGAGAACCGGCCCGCCTGCCCGCCGCCACCCGCGACCACGCCCGCGTGGGCGAGGAGCAGCATGATCAGATCCTCGGGGACGAAGTCCTCGCGCAGCCGGCCCGCCTCCTGCGCGCGAGCGATGACCTGCTGGAACGCCGTATACGCGCGCCGCCGTTCCTTCGCGAACCGGATGGACTCGGGGAAGCTCATGGTGAGTACCTCGGTGAAGCCGCGGTCGGCGAGTTGCATGCCGGCGACCTGTTCGACGAACGTCACGAACCCGTGCCAGGGATCGGGGTCGTCCAGCGCCTGCTCGGCGAGGTCGGCGTACGCGGTGGCCCGGTCCTGGAAGGTCTCCGCCAGCAGCGCGCCCTTCGAGGCGAACCGCCTGCGCAGGGTGGGTTCGCCGACCCCGGCCCGCAGCGCGATCTGCCGCATCGAGACGCCGACCCCCTCACTCGCGAACAGCTCCCGCGCCGCCGCCAGGATCAGCTGCCGGTTCCGCTCGGCATCCGCACGCAGTCCGGACTCACTCATGCCCTGATCGTACGGGGCCGGAATAACAGCCCTGGATGCCCCGTTCGGCAAGTGACGCACCTGCGTCACTTAATCGGCCGGCTCCGATAATCGGCCGGCTCCGATAATCGGCCGGCTCCGAGAGGGACCTCATGAGCGACAGCCAGACCGCCAAGGACACCGCCCGCGCGTTCTACGAGAGCTACAACGACAGGGACCTGGACGCGAGTTTCGAGAAGTACGTCTCCACCGAACTGGTCAACCACGTGATGGGCGGCGCGTACGACCGCACGGCATGGCTCGCCGTCGACAGGACGCTCTTCCCCGCCTTCGACGACTTCGGGCTCACCGTGCTCGACCAGGTCGCCGAGGGAGCCAAGGTCGCCACCCGCTACCGCCTCGGCGGAACACACACCGGGGAGTTCTCCGGCATACCCGCCTCGGGGAGGACCGCCTTCCTGACCGGAACGGCCGTCGACCGGGTCGAGGACGGCCACATCGTGGAGCACTGGGCGGACCTCGACTTCGCGGGATTCCTCCAGCAACTCACCGACGGAGTACCCACCACCACCGGCATCACCGCCGCCACGCCGACCACGGACGAGGCGCTGCGTCGTCTCGCCGACGAGCACTTCCGTCTCGCCAACGCCCACGACCTCGACGGACTCGTCGCCCTGCACGCGCCGGACTTCGTCTCCCACGAACCGCAGGGCGACGTCGGGATCGAGTGGTACCGGGAGGTCATCGGAGCGTTCTTCGCCGCGTTCCCCGACGCCACCCTCACCCCCGTCAACACCGTCGTCGACGGGGATCGGCTGGTTCTGCACTTCGAGACGGTCGGCACCCACACCGGCACCGAGTTCTACGGCATCCCGGCCACCGGCAAGCGGGTCCGCTTCGCGGAGATCCGTGTCCGCCGCATCGAGAACGGCAGGATCGCCGAGCACTGGGGCCTGTACGACCAGGCCACGGTTCTCGGCCAGCTCCAGTAGCCGCACTCGCCACGCGCACCCGGAAAGACCCAACACCCCCAAGAGGAGAAAACACCATGCGTGCTGCTGTCGTGACGGCTTTCGGTGGACCCGAGGTCGTGCGGATCGTGGAGACGGAAGTACCCGAGCCGACTGCCGGACAGATACGGATCAAGGTCGCCGCGGCGGCGCTGAACCCGGTGGACGCGGTGGTCCGCTCCGGCGCGGTCGGCGGAGACGGCGTGCGGCTCGGCCTTGGCTGGGACGCGGCGGGGACGGTCGACGCGACCGGTCCGGGAAGCGACTGGGCGGTGGGCGACGCGGTGGTCGCACTCCACCACGGTGTGCTGAAGACAGCCCTGGGCACGCACGCGGAGTACGTGGTCGTGGACGCGACAGCGGTGGCGGCGGCGCCGAAGACCGTGGACGCGGTGCACGCGTCCACGCTGCCGCTGAACGCCCTGACCGCCGCCCAGGCCCTCGACCTGCTGGACCTCAGCCCCGGGCAGACTCTGCTGGTCACAGGAGCGGCGGGCGCCGTGGGCGGTTACGCGGTGCAGTTGGCGGCGCACCAGGGCATCCAGGTGACCGCCCTCGCGGGCGAGGCCGACGAGCAACTCGTGACCGAGCTGGGTGCGGCCCGTTTCGCGGTGCGCGGGAGTGCGGCGACCCCGCACGACGCCGTCCTGGACGCGGCGGTCGTCGGCACCCCGGCGCTGGAGTGGGTACGTGACCAGGGCGCGTACACCGGCGTGGTCACGCAGGCCGAACCGGCTCCGGTGCGGGGGATACGGACCGCCACGGTGTCGGTCGCGGCGGACGGCGCGCGGCTCGCGGAGCTGACGGCGCTACTCGACGCGGGGACCCTCACCACCCGGGTCGCCGAGACCTTCTCCCTCGATGCGGCGACGCGGGCGCATGCCCGACTGGCGGAGGGCGGAGTGCGGGGACGGTTGGTGCTGCTGCCGTGAGCGCGAGTGCGAACGACGTGTCAACGCGTCGTTAAATTCGCCGTCCCGCCACCTTGACGTCCATCGACACTACGGTTAGATAATTGACACCGTCGACACATTGAGTGGCGGTAAGCACCCTCGGACCCGACGGACTCGGGGACGCAAGGGGCTCGGGACCCAAGCCGAAGATCATCCGGAGCTGCGTTAGCCTCGTCCCGTAAACGGAAATTCAATTTCCGTTTAGCTTGAAGTGATCCAGCCTGGAGGCATGTATGAGCACGACCCCTACCTCGAACCCGCACCTCGACTTCCCCGCCGACTTCCGCGGCGCCGTCTTCCGCCCCGGTGACGACGGCTACGACGAGGCCAGGGCCGTGTACAACGGCCGTGCCGCCGACTCCGGGCCCGCGTTGATCGCGCGGTGCACGGACGAGGAGGACGTCGTCACCGTCCTGCGGTACGCGTCCGCCGGGGACATCCCGGTCGCCGTGCGGGGTGGCGGCCACATGTCGGACGGCCTGGCGATGCCCGGCGGTGCCCTGGTCGTCGACCTGTCCGGCATGCGGGCGCTCAGTGTCGACCCGGAGACGCGAGTAGTGCGGGCACAGCCCGGTGTGCTGCTCGGGGAACTGGACGCCGCCACACAGCAGCACGGTCTGGTGGTGCCGGCCGGGACGGTCAGCACCACCGGGGTCGCCGGACTCACTCTCGGAGGTGGCATCGGGCACCTCATGCGCCGCTTCGGAGCGACCGTCGACAATCTGCTGGCCTGCGAGATGGTCACCGTCGACGGTCGCAGGGTCCGCGCGGACGAGAAGGAGAACCCCGAGCTGTTCTGGGCACTGCGAGGCGGTGGCGGCAACTTCGGAGTCGTCACCGCGTTCGAGTTCCAGGCCCACCGGGTGGGCCCCGACGTCGTCAGCGGGCAGATCATCTTCCCCGGGGACCAGGCCGCCTCCATCCTCGCCAAGATTCCCGGTCACATGGCGGACGCCCCCCGTGAACTCGGGCTGCTGATCGCGATCACCGACGCACCCCCGCTGCCGGCCCTGCCCAAGGAGGCGCACGGCCGGCCGGTGCTGGTCCTCGTCCCGGTGTACACCGGGGACCCGGAAACGGCGGACAAGGTGATCGAACCCCTCGCCGCCCTCGGCCACTCCGTGGCCAATCTGGTCGCCAGGACCCCGTGGGTACAGGCCAACTCGATGCTCGACGCCATCGCCCCCTACGGCGTACGGATGACCCTTCGCGGGGGATACCTCCCCGCTCTCACCGACGACGTCATCGACGTCCTGCTGGAGCGTGCCGCCGCTGCACCGCGCCACCCCGACGCGAGCACGACGTTCAACGTGTGGTGCCTGGGCGGCGCGATCTCCGAGGACGTCGACGAGGACGCCGTCGCCTTCTCCCGCGAGGGCGCCGCCTTCCTGTGGGAGGCCGTCACCATGTGGCAGGCGCCGGAGCACGACGCGCGGTACGACGAGTGGGCCGAGGCCACGCTCGCGGCGGTCCGCCCGCACGCGTTGGCGAACGGCTACACCAA
Source organism: Streptomyces vulcanius (assembly GCF_042653945.1). Classification (NCBI taxonomy): domain Bacteria; kingdom Bacillati; phylum Actinomycetota; class Actinomycetes; order Kitasatosporales; family Streptomycetaceae; genus Streptomyces; species Streptomyces vulcanius. Next base: position 215,064 of record NZ_JBHSFK010000009.1, read on the forward strand.
CCTCACCGACGACCAGGGTGAGGAGTGGCGCCGTGGTGTCCACGGCAGCCCGGAGAAGTTCCGCCGTCTGACCGAGGTCAAGACGGCCTGGGATCCGCGCAACCTGCTCCGCCACAACAAGAACATCACCCCGGCCGACGCCGGGTGATCCATGGCGAGCGGCCGGGCCCCTCCTCCCTTCTTCATCTCTTCGGCAGATTCCTCAACCCGCGTTTCTCGGAAGGAAGTACCGAACACATGGCTGAGCAACTGGACGGCACCGTAGCGATGGTCACCGGCGCGAGCAGCGGCATCGGCCGGGCCGCGGCCCGGCAACTGGCCGCACGGGGTGCCGCCGTCGCACTCGTGGCGCGCCGCAAGGACCGGCTGACGGAACTGGCGCACGAGATCAGCGCGGCGGGAGGCACCGTCACGGTCGTGGACGCGGACATCACCGACCGCAAGCAGGCGTCCACCGCGGTGGAGCGCACGATGACCGAGCTGGGACGGCTGGACACCGTCGTGAACTGCGCGGGGGTGATGCTCACCGGCCCCGCCGACGAGGCACCCGTGGAGGAGTGGGAGCGGATGGTCTCACTGAACCTCATGGGGCTGCTGTACGTCTCGCACGCGGCCCTCCCCCACCTCATCAGCGGGGCGGAGAGCAGTTCGCGCCGGGTCGCCGACCTGGTCAACGTCAGCTCCGGCGCCGCCCGGACGGCCCGCGGCGGTGCGGCCGTCTACGCCGCGACCAAGATGAGCGTGAACACCTTCAGCGAAGCCCTGCGCCAGGAGGCCGCTCCGCACAACGTGCGGGTCTCGATCGTCGAACCCGGCGCCGTGGACACCGAGTTGTTCGACCACCAGCGGCCGGTCGTCCGGGAGCACTTCGAGCAGTGGCTGGCGAACGTGGAGAAGCTGTGGCCCGAGGACATCGCCGACGCGATCGAGTACATCGTCACCCGGCCACGCCGCGTCACCGTGAACGACGTCATGGTCCGCCCCACCGACATGCACTGAGCGGCAGGGAGCGAAGGAAACGAGACGATCATGCCTTTCGCTGTCGCCCACGGCACGCCGGGGACTGTCCGATGACCTCGGCCGGCGGTGACGTCGCCGAGACCGATGTACTGCTGCGGGTCGAAGGCCGGGCCGGCCATGTCACTCTCAACAGACCCGAAAAGCTCAACGCCCTGACCCACCCCATGGTCCGCACGATCGACGCGGCGCTCGCCGCCTGGGCGCGCGACCCGGCTGTCGCGACGGTGGTGATGACCGGCGCGGGAGAGCGGGGCCTGTGCGCCGGCGGCGACATCCGCCTCTTCCACGACGACGCGCGCACCGGGGACGGCAGGGCGTCGGCTGCCTTCTGGGCCGACGAGTACCGTCTCAACGCCCGGATCGCCCGCTTCCCCAAGCCCTATGTCGCCGTCATGGACGGCATCGTGATGGGCGGCGGGGTCGGCGTGTCGGCCCATGGCAGCGTACGGATCGTCACGGAACGCTCGCAGGTCGCCATGCCCGAGACCGCCATCGGCCTCGCCCCCGACGTGGGGGGCACGTATCTGCTGGCACGCACGCCCGGCGAACTCGGTACGCATCTGGCGCTGACCGGCGCTCCGGTCGGCGCGGCCGATGCCGTCCTCTGCGGGCTCGCCGATCACTTCGTGCCGTCCGTACTGGTGCCGGGGCTCCTCGCCTCCCTCGCCGGAGCACCCGTGCCCGAGGGGCTCGCCCGTTACGCCGCGGAGCCACCGGCCGGTGAACTGTCCGGGCACCGCGAGTGGATCGATCACTGCTACGCCGCGGACTCGGTCGAGGAGATCGTGGACCGACTGCTCGGGTGCGGCGTCCCGGAGGCGAAAGCCACCGCCGACACGATCCTGACCATGTCACCCACCGCTCTCAAGGTCACCTTGGCCGCGCTGCGCCGGGCTCGTTCCCTGGACTCGCTGGAACGTGTGCTGGAGCAGGAGTACCGGGTGTCGTGTGCGGCCCTTGCCTCTCCCGATCTGGTGGAGGGCATCCGGGCCCGGATCATCGACAAGGACCGCGCCCCACGCTGGTCCCCCGCCTCCCTGCGCGATGTCACGGACGACACCGTGGCGCGCTTCTTCGCCCCGCTCGGCGAGCGGGAACTCACCATCGCCCTCGACGACTTCGTACAGGAGGTGCCCCAGTGAACGCACACGTGGGTTTCGTCGGTCTCGGCCACATGGGCGGACCGATGGCCGCCCATCTGGTCAAGGCCGGGTACCGGGTACGCGGCTTCGACCTGGCCCCCGAAGCGCGGGCGGCGGCAGCCGAGGCGGGCGTCCAAGTGGTCGGGGCTGCGCCGGAGGCCGCGGCGGGCGCGGATGTGGTGATCACGATGCTGCCCGTCGGCCGTCATGTCCTCTCCGTCTACCAGGAGGAGGGACTGCTCGCGGCGGCAGCGCCCGGCACCCTGTTCATCGACTGCTCGACCATCGACGTGGCCGATGCGCGCGCTGCCCACGAAGCCGCCGTCCGGGCCGGTCACCGCGCCCTGGACGCGCCGGTGTCCGGGGGTGTGGTCGGTGCCGAGGCCGCCACGTTGACCTTCATGGTGGGCGGTGGCGCGGAGGATCTCCCGCAGGCCGAACCGCTGTTGGCGGCCATGGGCCGCAAGGTGGTGCACTGCGGTCCCCCGGGCGCCGGCCAGGCGGCCAAGATCTGCAACAACATGATCGTGGGCATCTCCATGATCGCGGTGAGCGAGGCGTTCGTACTCGCCGAGAGCCTGGGCCTGTCCCACGAGGCGCTCTACGACGTGGCCTCCACCTCCTCCGGACAGTGCTGGGCACTGACGGTCAACTGCCCGGTACCCGGCCCGGTTCCGACGAGCCCCGCCAATCACGGATACCGGCCCGGTTTCGCCGCCCCACTGATGGCCAAGGACCTGGGCCTCGCCGCGAGCGCCGCCCGGGCCGGCGGGGTGAACGCCGAACTGGGCCTGCGCGCAGCCGAGTTGTACGCGGAGTTCGCCCAGGGCGCGGGGGCGCACGAGGACTTCTCCGGGATCGTACGAGTCATCAGGGAGGGGGAGAACACGCGCCCACCGGACGGCAGCAGTCCCGGGTGACCGGCGCCGCCGCACAGACGAACCCTTCCGGCACCGACTCCGATTCCCTCCCCCGGAAACAACGAAAAGGTCGGCCCACCATGTCGAAAGTACTCATCCTCGTCGGCCATCCCGATCTGTCCCGGTCGAAGCACAACGCGGCGCTGCTCGACGGTGTCAAGGACCTCGACCACGTGACCGTGCACGATCTCTACGCCACGTACCCCGATTTCGCCGTCGACGGCGACGCGGAGCGGGACCTGATCGCCCAGCACGATGTCATCGTCTTCCAGCACCCCGTGTACTGGTACAACACCACCCCCCTCTTCAAGCAGTGGCAGGACACCGTCCTGACCTACGGCTGGGCCTTCAACTACGAGGGCAGACGGAGCCGGACGGCCGGCAAGAAGGGCATGGTCGTCGTCACCATCGGCGGTACACAGGACCACTACACCTGCGAGGGCCTGGTCGGCCGTACCGCCGAGGAACTGCTCAACAACTGGGACAGCACACTGCGCCTGTGCCAGTTCGACATACAGCCGGTCTTCAAGCTGTACGGCACCGACTTCGGCGTCCCGCACGAGGACGTCGTGACCGCGGGCAAGCAGTACCGCGCACTGCTGACCTCCTTCTCCTGACCTGCGACGAGCCGAGGCCGACCCGAACTACTTCAACGTCAAAAATTCGCTATCAGCAAAGAATTTATGCAACTCCAGTGTGTCCGGCGTCGCTACCATCGTCTTCATGACGAAAAGCACGCGAAAGACCGCAGCCGAGTCCACACCCACCAGCGGGGCGAAGGAGACTTCGGCCGGTCGGCCTTCGGCCCGGCGCGAGCTCGTCGAGAACGAGATGTTCGAGCAGGCGTCCCGGCTGTTCGCCGAGCGAGGCTTCGCCGGCACCAACCTGGGGGACATCGCGGAGGCCATGGGCATCACCCGCCCGGCCCTCTACTACTACGTGAAGAGCAAGGACGAGCTGCTGGCCAAGCTCGTCGAGGAGATGACCGAAGGGCCGGCGACGGAGATCGAGGCCCTCGCGGCGGACACCGCAGCTGATCCTTCGGACCGGCTGCGCCGCATCGCACACCTGATCACTCTGCAACGGGCGAGCCAGCCGAGCCGCTTCCAGCTGCTGCTGCGCTCGGAGGCGGACCTTCCGCCGGCGGTGGCCGAGGCCCAGCGGGCCGCCCAGCGCGGCACCCTGCGCCACCTGATCCAGGTGATCGACGAAGGCGTCCTCAAAGGACAGTTCCGTCCGGTCGAGACACGCACGGCCGCACTCGCGGTCGCCGGGATGTGCAACTGGGTGGCCTGGTGGTACCACCCGGGCGGCGAGCACGGCCAGAGCCCCGAGGACGTCGCGGACCAGATCGCGGAACTAACGGTGGCCATGGTGCAGCAGACCACCCTGAGGACCCCCGACACTCCCGGCCCCAAGGCCGCCCTCGCGCTACTGCGCCAGGACCTCGACTACCTGGAACGGACACTCGACGAACAGACCCGCGACGACTCCTAGGAGATCCCCGTCGACCGGAGAATCAGTTTCCTGCCACATCGTACGGTGGCTGACATCGGAGTCTCATGAGCCCGTCCACACCCCCTGATGAGCGACCGCTGCGCGCCGACGCCCGTCAGAACGTCGAGCAGATCCTCCAGGTCGCCCAGGACGTCTTCGCCGACCTCGGATACCAGGCGTCGATCGCCGAGGTCGCCCGGCGCTCCGGCCTGGGCATGGGCACCATCTACCGGCACTTCCCGAACAAGACCGCCCTGGTGGAGCACATCGCCGTCAAGGTGATGCAGGAGAGCTTGGCCGAGGTGCAACGCGCCGTGGCCGAACAACCGGCCACGTGGAGCGCCTTCACCCGGGTGGTGCGCCACATGGTGCGGCTGCGCAGCAGCCAGCTCTTCCCCGTGTCCCGCGGCCGTGCCAAGGAGCCGGGCCCCGAACTGGCCGCCATCCGTACACAGCTCCTGACCGCCCTGGAAGACCTGGTGGCCCGGACCCAGCGCGCGGGAGCCATGCGCGAGGACGTGACCGCCTACGACGTCGTACTGATGCTCAACTCGATCCCGCCACGCCTGCCCGATGCCGAGGACGACGGCCCCACGGCGGACCTGACCGACCGCTGTGTCGGCGTACTCCTCGACGGACTGCGCGCCCCCGGCACCGAGACACTGGCCCAACCGGCCCCCGGCCGCCGGGAGATCGACCAGTTCTTCCGCACCATGTACGGCCTATGACCAAAGGCGAGTCGAGAGCTCACTGGTCGACAGGACGGCAGCTGCTCAGAACATGGTGTTGTCGTTCGCGGACGTCTCGGGGATGTCCTGGATGACGTCCCAGTGCTCGACGATCTTGCCCTTCGCGAACCGGAAGATGTCCATCACCGCGGCGCCGCGGTCGGTCGCGTCGTAGGTTCTCTTGTAGTGCACCGCCACCAGGTTCTTCTCGCCGAACACCCGCTTGAAGTCGAACTTCAGCTCCGGCGACAGGGTGGTCCGCCACGTCACGTACTCGACGAACGGCTTCGTACCGTCGGCGGACAGCGGGTTGTGCTGGATGAACCGCGCGCCCACGTAACGGTCCGCGGCCGCCTGGGGCTGCTTCTTGTTGAAGGCCAGGTCCAGGAAGGCAACGGCGACGCGCTCGTTGTGCTGCACCTGGCTCTCCGGGCGGTGGTCTCTGCCACCGGACTCCGGACTGGCCGAGGCCGTACCCGCGACGGTGAGCGTGACTGCGGTGATCGCGCCGACAGCAGCCAGGGCGGCTTGACGGCGAGAGACAGAGGTCTTCATGGTCATCTCCAGGGGGTTGGACACAGTTGGTTCGCGCGCCCCGAGGCGGTCCGGCTGCGGAGCGTCGCCCCACCAGCCGGGAGGTGCAGTACCGACCGTAAAAGCATCTCTGCAAGGGCGGGAGAGGAGAGTTTGTCCATGGATTGGCGGTCCCTACTTGCGGCAACGCTCCCGCAGGCGCCCAGGTCGTCGCCCCGTCATGAGGAGGGCGGAACCGTGACGGCGTTGTACGGCGTATCCAACGTGCCGCGCCGGCCTCAGCGGCAGCCGACAGCAGGAAACCCGACGACCTCGCCCTGTACGTGGTGGCCGTCACCCACTCACCCGCTGACGGCTCCTGCCGCGGAAGGGACGCGAGCGGACTCACCGAGGAGACGTGCGGCCGCGAGCGGAACGAGCACATACGGCAGCTGCATCAGAAGGGCCGTCGTCAGGCCCTTTTCGATCACGACAAGCGTGCTGTCCACCATGGGCAGGAGCAGCATGACGTACAGGGAGGTGCGCAGCGCCCGGCGGTTGTTCTGGATGACGAACAGCCCGACCAGCAGTGCGGGCAGGATGTCCTCCATGCCTTTGAGGGTGGCGTAGGCGTGCGACTCGTCTGCCAGCGGAACGCCGAACAGATCGACGAGTGTGGACGGCAGGGCGATCCAGCCCAGACCGGCGCCGAACAGCATGGCGGCCGATATGAGGCTCAGTCTCTTGACGAGGGGAGGCAGTGCGGTTGCGGTTGTCACGAGGGTCTCCTGAAGGGTTCTTTGTCCTGCGGTGTTGGTGCCTCGCGGCAGCTCTAGTTCAGGCGGGTGTGGGAGATTCCGCCGTCGATGTAGAGCGTGACGCCGTGGACCTTGGCGGCGGCGTCGGAGACGAGGTACAGGACTCCCTGAGCGATGTCGTCGGGCTGAAGCACCTCACCGGCAGGAGTCGGGGCGGTCATCGCGTCCATCAGCTCACGCTGTGCCTCGTTGCCCTCGGTGAGCGTCACGCCGGGCGCCACGGCGTTCACGCGTACGCCGCGCGGCCCGAACTCGGCTGCCCAGGCGCGCGTGAGCTGCTCGCCGGCGGCCTTGGTCGCGGTGTACATCGCCCCGAAGGGATTGCCGACCCGGGCCATCCAGGAACCCAGGTTGATGATCGCTCCGCTGCCGCGCTCGGCCATGGCGGGCGCCAGGGTGCCGACCAGCACGTGCGGGGCGCGGACATTGACCGCGAGCATGGCGTCGAGGTCGGCGTCGGGCAGCTCCGCGGTCGCGGTGGTCGGGTACAGGCCCGCGTTGTTGACCAGGATGCCGACGCGCCCGCCGAGGGCGGAGGTGGCGTCTGCGGCGAAGGCACGCAGCTGTTCGTAGCTGCCTGCCAGGTCCGCTTCGACGAAGTCGGCACGGCCGCCGGCGCCACGGATCTCCTCGACGACGTCCTTGCCGCGAGCGGCGTCCCGGCCGCTGACGACGACATGGGCGCCCTCGCCGGCCAGCGTCCGGGCGATCGCGGCACCGAGCCCGCTGGTCGCGCCGGTGACGAGGGCGGTGCGCCCCGCCAGACGGGCGGCGGGGGTGAGGGGGTTGCCGGGGTTCACAGAGGTGGAAGTCATGCCTCCATGTCTACGGCCGCGTGCGGCATCGGGCCAGGTCAGGACGTACCTAGGCATGACAGGACCACCCACTCCCCAGCCATCGCTCCTACCCTGGAGACATGTCCTCCGACCGTGCCGCGCTCGCAGCCTTCCTACGCTCCCGCCGTGACCGCCTCACCCCCGCCCAGGCGGGAATCACAGCGTTCCCCGGCGACCGGCGCGTTCCGGGCCTGCGCCGCGAGGAACTCGCGTTCCTGGCCGGCCTGAGCACGGACTACTACAGCAGGCTCGAACAGGGACGCCAGGCGAACATCTCCACCGAGGTCCTCGACGCCCTCGCCCGCGCGCTGCGCCTGGACCAGGTCGAACGCGCCCACCTGCACGACCTCGCCGCCCCCGCGCCCCGCCGTCAGACGCACGCGCCGGCGGCCCAGCGTCCCGACCCCGGCATGCTGCGTCTGATCCGCACGCTCGACCACGTCCCGGCGCTGCTGCTCGGCCACCGCGGAGACGTGCTCGCCCGCAACACGCTGTTGCGCGCCGTACTCGGCCGCCCCCTGGAGCCTGGCACCTCCTTCATGCGCTACCTGCTCCAGGACCCGGTCGCCCGTGAACGGATCACCAACTGGCCCGAAGTCGCCGCCGCCGCCGTCGCCACGCTGCGCAGGGAAAGCGGCCGCCGACCGCACGACCGGGCGCTGCTGGCCCTCGTCGAGGAACTGCGCGCCACCGACGCCGACGTCGCCCGCTGGTGGGAGGACCACACCGTCCGCGACTACACGTCCGTCTCCAAGCGCATCCGGCACCCCACCGCCGGAGCCCTGTCCTTCGACATCGAGATCGTCGTCTCACCGCACGACGCGGACCAGATGCTCATCGTCTACACCGCCGAACCCCATTCGCCCACCGCCCGGCTCCTGCCCATCCTGGCCAGCTGGGACGTCGACGACGTCGATGCCGTCGATGCCGTCCCGTCCGTCGACCCCGGAGCCGACAGCACGTAGGGCGTGCGACCGGCACGGTCGTGCAGCGGTTGCGAGATCGTCAAAGCCATCCGGCCGGGGAATCGTCAGGCCGATCACCGGGTTGCCGAGTCAGTACTCGAGATCTCAGAGGAGCTGGCATGACCGACGAACCCGCCGTCCGTGAACTCCGCTTAGTGGTCACGGCAGCCGACTACGATGAGGCGCTGCACTTCTACCGCGACGTCCTCGGCCTGACCGAGCGCGGCGCGTTCACCTCTCCCGACGGACGCGTCACCATCCTTGACGCCGGCCGGGCCACCTTGGAGCTGACAGATCCCAACCACGCTGCCTTCATCGACGAAGTCGAGGTCGGGCGGCGAGTAGCCGGCCCCATCCGGGTCGCCTTCCAGGTCGACGACTCCGTCGCCACCACGTCGAAGCTGGCCGCCGCCGGAGCCCAGGTGGTCGCCGAGCCGACGCGCACCCCCTGGAACTCACTGAACTCACGGCTTGAGGCACCGGGCGCTCTTCAGTTGACTCTCTTCACCGAGCTCGACGACTAGGCATTGTGCGACCGCGCTGGTCACAGCCACTGAGCCGTCGTCAGTCCAGACAAGGCGCGCATCAACGCAAGGCCGGAAGGGGCTGTCTGGTCACACGCCTCTGGCCCTCTTTGGAATCCCTTTTCGGGCAGTGATCGCAGCCGCCTTCTTCTTGATTTCATCTCGCCTGTCGTCATAGATCAGTTCGAGCGTGAAGTCCAGCATCTCGACGCCGTCCAGGACGTCAGGGATCTGCAAGCGGTCCTCATGGCTCCCGACATTGCCGATCCATTTGACCGCCAACAGCAGGTCGGCGGCGTCCGCGTATTCCTGCTTGGCCTTCTTGAATGCCTCTATCCTCCGGTCAAGGGTGGCGTCCCGGATCTTCCCGTGTCGGTCTGCATACTTTCTCGGAATCCCCTGGTCGTCCATCAACGCCTCGGTGGCAGACCGGAGCCGGTTTGCCGCCGAACTAGGGTCGACCCAGAGGATCTTCGAGGCCGCACCGATGCGATCTTGAACCGGCTCAGGGCACGCGTTGGGGATCTCGACCAGCGGCAGGGCGGGCATGAAGAACTTTGGATACAGATGCTCATAGTAGTCATCGTAGTTGCCGTGATCATCGAAATCCGGATGCTGTTTCATCTCCCCGGCAGCCCACACGAGATCACAGGATTTGTTTCGACACCTCAAGTGGCAATGAAACTTGCCATAGACCCCACCGGGATGCCATCTCCCTTGATCCATCAATGAAGCACTGGCATTGGATTCTTCGCTGTGCAAGGAGCCTCTCACGAGGACCAAGCCGCCCCGCTTGCATGTTGGACAAGGGATATGAGGCCATTCTTCTAATCTGCTTGCGGGGAATCCGTCATTAATTGCACGGAGGTCGTCGATGAGTCGAGTAGTCATGCTGCGTAGTTTGCCAGCCGGCACAGCTGCACAGGTAGCTCGGCTGTTGAGCTCGTAACACGATCTTGTTGAACGGTCCTGGTCGGGCGAGACTGTTGTGACGGTCTGATCGTTCGGGTGGGTGTGACGACTCGGCCGTGGATCGTGGACGACGACTTGTGGGCGCTGATCGAGCCGTTGCTGCCGCCTTGGCCCGAGCGGTCTCCGGGGCCGAAGCCGATGGCGGACCGGCTGTGTCTGCAGGGCATTCTGTATGTCCTGCACCAGGACGTCGCTTGGCAGCTCCTGCCCCTGGAACTGGGGTTCGGCTCGGGGCAGACCTGCTGGCGGCGCCTGGACCGCTGGCAGCAGACAGGCGTCTTCGACAGGTTGCACCGCATCCTGCTCGCGGAGCTGAACGCGGCCGGCGAACTCGACTGGACCCGCGCGTGCGTGGACGGCTCCCACGTCCGCGCCAGAAAAGGGGAGACGCGACCGGTCCGTCGCCGGTCGACCGGCGGAAGACTGGCGGCAAACACCATCTGATCTGCGACGGGAAGGGCACTCCGCTCCACGTCATCACGACTGCGGCGAACGTCAACGACATCACGCAGACTCTCGCCCTCGTCGACGGCATCCCGCCGGTGGCCGGGCGTCCGGGCCGTCCCCGTCGACGCCCCGAGTCCGTCTTGGGCGACAAGGCGTACGACTCCCGGGTGGTCCGCCGTGAACTGCGCACACGCCGGATCATGCCGGTCATCTCCCGCAAGGGCGCCGAGCCGCCGGCTGCCCCAAGGTCTCTGCAGATCCATTGGCAACGGAGCCGTTCCCGCCTATCACGGCCCCGACGGTTCGGCCGGTCGATTCGGCAGAGCCTTGGCATTCTTGGCGGCGGCTGCCGCGACGGTTGCCAGGTCCTCGCCCGAGAAGCCGGCGCGGCTCAGCACCGCCAGAGATTTGTTCGTCGCCAGCGTGCACAACGCCAGCTCTGCCGCCTCCTGCTCACCGGCCCCCGCCGCCAGCAACGCCTGCTCCAGCCTCGCCCGCAGACCGTCGATCATGGCGCGGACCATCGCCCGGCCCTCCGCGTCGAGCGCCGGGAACTGCGTTGCCGACACCGTGACCAGGCAGCCGTCCGGGACCGTCGGGTCGGCGATGCGGTTCAGGGCGACCTGCAGGTAGGCGGCCACAACGGCGCTCGGGCTCGGGTGGGGGCCGGACAGTGCCTGCTCGTACAGCGGGTGGTAGGTCTGCGCGTACCGTTGGAGGCTTTTGCGGAAGAGGGCGCTCTTGTCGCCGAAGGTGCCGTAGAGCGAGCCCCGGCCCAGGCCCGTGCCCTCGGTCAGGCGATCGATCGAGGCCTCCGAATAACCCCAGCGCCAGAAGACGTGCATCGCACGTCGTAGCGCCTCGTCCACGTCGAATTGCTTGCGGCCTGCCATGGTCCGTCAGCCTACACATCTTGTACCGATCGTTCAAAGATGGGTAGGGTCGCCGGCATGACAAGCCTGCGTTCGCTACGACTGCCTGACGGATTCCTCGACGTCTTCACCAGCCGGTTCGTGGAGGTGAACGGGCTACGGCTGCACGCGGTCACCGGTGGGGACGGCCCGGCGCTGCTGCTGATCGGCGGGTGGCCCCAGACCTGGTACGCCTGGCGGGAAGTGATGCCCGCGCTCGCCCGTGAGCACACCGTCGTCGCCGTCGACTCGCGCGGCGCCGGGCTCTCCGACAAGCCCGACGACGGGTACGACGCCGGCACGCTGGCCGCCGATCTGGTCGCGTTGATGGCCGCGCTCGGGCACGACCGGTTCGACGTGGTCGGCCACGACATCGGTACGTGGACCGGCTACGCCCTCGCCGCCGATCACCCCGAGCGGGTGGGCCGGCTCGCCATCCTCGAAGCAGTGATCCCCGGTCTCACGCCGTCCCCGCCGTTCTTCGGCCCCGCCGCGGTCAACCTGAAGCTCTGGCAGTTCGGCTTCAACCGGCTCACCGACCTCAACGAGGAACTGGTCCGGGGACGGGAGCGGCTCTTCTTCGGCTGGCAGTTCGCCACCAAGGCCGCCACGCGGACCGCGATCCCCGCGTACGCCGTCGACGTCTACGTCGACGCGATCGCCGCGGATCCTCGCGCGCTGCGGGCGAGCTTCGCGTACTACCGGGCGCTGGACGAGACGATCGCGCAGAACGAGCAGCGCAGCAAGACCCGGCTGACGCTGCCGGTGCTCGCCGTCGGCGGCGCGCTGTGGAGCGGCGCGAATGCCGCCCAGACGATGCGGCTGGCGGCCGACGACGTCACGGGGGTCGTCCTCGACGACTGCGGCCATTACCCGGCCGAGGAGCAGCCGGCGCGGTTTGTCGAGATCCTGAAGGACTTCCTCGTGGCCAACCGGTAGCAGGCAGGCCACACGGCTGAGCTTCGCGAGCGACAGCCATGCAGCCTCATCTGCTGGCGACACCTCAAGAAGGCCCACCCATGATCCTGTTACGAGCTCGTTGGTTCGGAGAATCCTCCGTGGACACCCTGCCGGCCACCACCTCCAGCCCCTCCAGGCGGTCGCGCCCCAGCACGACGGCCCCGACGAACCGGTCCGGCCGGGATGACCGAGGAGCAGGCCGCCCACGTCATCGGCGTCCAGGGCAACGCTTGGACGGCGGTCATGGACTCGGCGCGGGTCGTGGACTACCTGTCCTTCCCCCGGCTGGCCGCCTTCGCCGACTTCGAGCGCCGCATGGCAGACGCCCACTACGCGCGCCTCGGGCGGATCCGGTCGGCCGAGGTTGGACCCTGTGTGACTTTCACCGGCCCGTTGTCGGTCACGCCGCACATCGACGGATCAGAGGCTGAGGTGGCCGACGCCCTCCCGGACGGCGATCTCCGTGCCGAACGGTTTGGAGAGTCGTTGCAGGCGTCGCAGGATGCGCTCCGCGGTGGGTGGGTCGGCGAGCCGGGGGATGCCGCGGTCGGCATCGCGCGGGCCGTCCCAGTGCAGTTCGATCGGGTGCAGCTCCACGGCCCGGAGGGCGCCGTCGCGGTCGAAGCAGCTGACCGCCACGACGGACTCGTACCAGATCCGCTCGCCGAAGACACCGTGGACCCGTTTGCGTTCCAGGAACTCGGCCTCGGTCTCGTGCTCGCGACTGCCGTCCTTGTCGTAGGCGCCCTGGGTCAGCGGCTGCTGGGTGTTCTCCATGAAGACGAAGTTGCCGAGGGAGTAGAAGATCGGGCGGCACCGGTACACCTCGATGCCGCGGAGCTGGTGGGGACCGTGGCCGAGGAACGCGTCGGCGCCGTTGTCGATCGCCTCGCGGGCGATGAGCGGAAGGAAGTCGGGGGGCTCCTGGCTGTAGTTGCCCGGCTCGTGGGTGTGCATCGTGGCGATCGTGAAGTCGGAGGTCTGTTTGGCCTGCCGGACGGTGCGCAGCACCTCTCGGCGGTCCGACTCGTGTGCGGAGAAGCGGAACTCCACGGCGTCGGTGTGGGGCTCGGGACCGGGTTTGGCCGCGTAGCGGGTGCCGAAGAGGGTGACGGTGCCGTCCCTGCTGTCGGCCTCGAGGACGGAGGCGCGGACCGAGCCGGTTGGCAACGCGTCGCGGATCAGGGCGAGTTCGCGCAGGCGCTGGGCCGGGACGAGCACATGCCGGGTGGTGCGCAGGGCGTTGACGCCGGGGCGGCCGGGGACGCGGCCGAGGGGGTCGGCGGCCCGGGACATGGGCTCGAAGCGGGAGGCGACGGAGACCAGGGAGACACGGCCGGCGGGGGTGGTGAGGAAGCGCGGGGAGCGCGCGTCGGCGAGGGTGTCGCCGGTGCCGGCGTGGACGATGCCCGCCTCGGTGAGCAGCCGGTCGGTGGACCGCATGCCGGCCACGCCCCAGTCGGTGGTGTGGTTGTTGGCCCTGGCCATCAGGTCGAACCCGATCCGGCGGAGATCCGCGGGTACCCGCGAGGTGCTGATCAGCCACGATCCGCCGGACTCGGCTTCGGGCCAGCCGTCGAACTCCGTCAGGTCGACGGCTGTGCTCTCGAAGTTGCCGAAGGTCACGTCCGCCGACCGCAGCAGCTCCAGCAGGCGGGGCGAGCGGGCTTCGAGGAGTGGGGCGAGCGCGTCGTCCACGACCAGGTCACCGACGGCGGCCAGGGTGAAGCCGTCGCGCACATTGGCCTGACGCCAGGAGGGTGACAGCTTTCCGTCGGTCATGCGGGGCGTCCTTCGGGCTTCGGGCGAAGTACGGACAGGGTCAGCCACGAACGGCCGCCCGTGTGGACACGGTTGGCGGCGACGACCTTGCGCCGCTCGCCGGCCTCCGCGCCGCCGGTGTTGGAATTGACGTCGAAACGCGGGAAGTTGCTGGAGCTGACGTCGAGCCGCAGCCGGTGGCCGGCCAGGAACAGGTTCGCCGTGTCCGGCGCCTCCACCGTGACCTCGTACGTCTCCCCCGGCGTCATCGGTTCCGGATCGCTGAAGGAGTCGCGGTAGCGGCAGCGCAGGATGCCGTCGGTGAGGTTCATGGCGAAACCCTGCGGACAGTCCTCGCTCGGCGGATGGACGTCGATGAGCTTGATCGTGAAGTCGGTGTCGCGGGCGGTGGAGGACACGGTGAGGTGCGCACTGACCGGCCCGGCGACCGCCAGGTCCTCGGTGAGCGGCGGGGTCTGGAAGACCAGCACGTCGGGTCTGCTGTCGAGGGGCAGGTGCGGCTCGGTCACGCCGAAGAACCGGTCGTCGGGGTGCTGGTGGAAGGCTCCGCCGCTCATCACCGGTTCGCCGGAGGTGACCTGGCCACCGAGGGTCGGCACGGGGTCGCGGGGGTCGAAGTCGTATTCCAGGAAGGAGCCTTGCGCGTCGCACGTGTCGGAGGCCGTCGCCAGCGTTCCCGCGCTGCCGAGGACGAGGGTGAGGTTCGCGCTCTCCTCGGGCGGCCAGGAGGTTGCTGTGTGCCAGCAGCCGCCGTGGTCGAGTCGGCCTTCGGCGGTGCGTCGGCCGGAGCCGCCGCCCATGAGGAAGTACCGCACGAGGGGCGGCGGGTCCGCCATGCCGTCCGGGCCGAGGTGCGCGTCGAACCAGCTCAGCCGCATCGCCGCGTAGTGCTCGGCGAGGCTGCCGTCCAGCCGGGCCTGCGGGCCGAAGTCGACGTCACCGGCGAAGCTGCGGCTTCGCCCGCCGTGGGTCCACGGGCCGAGCACCAGATACGCCGGGCTGTGCTTCTTCCGGCCGAGCTCGCGGAAGTTCTCGGTGGCGGTACGGATGTAGGGGTCGTACCAGCTGGACATGTGCAGGCTCGGCACGTCCGGGAAGTCGTCGTAGAAGCCGCGGGCGTAGATGCCCGGCTGCTGCCAGTACGGGCCGAAGGCGCCGTTCTCCCACTGTTCGAGGAGGTAGTCCTCGTACTCCGGGACGAAGCGGAGCGGGCTCGCCCCGCGCCGCCACGGCATCCGGGTGAACCAGGCGCTCAGGTCCTCCGACTCCAGCGAGGCGCGCAGGACCGGATCGGTGCGCACCGTCTCGCTCACCTTGGCCCGGTGGAACGCCCAGGTGGCCTGCTTGAGTTCGAAGGCCCCGCCCATCCGGGTGCCTGCCTCGTAGGCGCTGGCGAAGCCGCCGGAGTCGAGGAACATCGCGGCCAGGTGCGGTGCGCCCAGCGAGGCGAGGGCCGCCTGGGCGTGCGCGGAGTAGGAGACGCCCATGGTCGCGACCCGGCCGTCGCACCAGGGCTGTCCGGCGATCCACTCGACGGTGTCGTAGCCGTCGGTGGCCTCGTTGAGGTACTTGACGAAGGTGCCCTCGGAGTCGCCCCGGCCGCGGCAGTCCTGCCGTACGATCCGGTACCCGCCCCGGGTGAACACCTCGGCCACGGTCTCGGGCGCCGGCGGGTTCTCGCCACCGAGGGCGCCGTCCGAGGTACGCGCGGCGCGGCGGCCGTACGGCGTGCGCTCCAGGATGACCGGCCCCGGTGCCGGCTCGGGCCGGTCGGCGTAGACATCCGCGACGAGCACCACGCCGTCCCTCACCGTTGTCCGCAGCACCCGCCGCCAGCACGCCCGCCCGCCGGGCAGCGGCACCCGCTGCCACTCGTCGTCGATCACGGGCATCACTTGGATCCGGGGAACTGGGACTTCAACGCGGGCCATGCTGCGAGGAGTTCGGGCTCCGGCTGGGTGCTGAAGTACTTGCGGTACAGCTTGGCGTAGGTGCCGTCCGCGACCATGGCTCCGATCTCCTTGTCGAGGGCCTTGAGGAAGGCGCTGTGGTTCTTGGGCAACGCCATCGAGGTCGGGTGGTCCACCGGCGCGGACACCGCCTGGCGCAGGCCCTTGTACTGCTTCATGAACTCCTTCGCATCCGGACCCCCCACCAGGAAGGCGTCGATACTGCCGTTGAGCAGCTGGCTCACCGCCGCGTTCTGGGTCTGGAAGCGGACCGGCTGCGCCTTGGGTATCCGCGTGGGCAGCTGAGCCTCCTGCGAGGATCCGGTCACCACTCCGACGCGCTTGCCGTTGAAGCCGTCGAAGGTGGAGATCTTGCTCTTCGAGGTCGTCAGGACGGTCACGGTGCTCCAGAACAGCGGCTTGGTGAAGTCGACGCTCTTCTGTCGCTCCGCGGTGACCCCGAGCCCGGACGAGGCCAGGTCGTACTGACCGGCGGTCAGGCCGGCCAGCGATCCGGTGACCGACGTCGACTTGTAGTCGACCTTGAGTCCGAGACGCTTCGCGGCCTCGTCGGTCACGTCGACGATGAAACCGGCGGGCTTCCCCGAGTCCTCGGCGTAGGCGAAGGGTGGCTGGCCGGTCTGGGTGGCGGATCTGATGGTCCCGGCCTCGATCAGACCGTACGGGTTCGACGCCTTGCCGGAGTCCGCGCTGCCGCTGCCTCCGCAGCCGGTAAGCGGGAGGACGAGGCCGGAGAGGGCGGCGAGGGCGAGCAGTCTGCGACGACCGAGAACATTACGGGATGATATGGACATGGAAGGGTCTCCTTGGGGAGGGATGGGCGGTGCGGGGGCGGGACTCGGCGCAGCCGCGCTTCAGAGGACGCGGGCGAGGAACTCGCGCAGGCGTGCCGTCTCGGGGTGTTCCAGTGTCCGGCGGGCCGGACCCGACTCGGCGATGCGGCCCTCGTCCATGAAGATCACTCGGTCCGCGACCTCACGGGCGAAGCCGATCTCGTGCGTGACGGCGATCATCGTCATGCCGGATGTGGCGAGCAGCCGCATGACGTCGAGCACGTCCTTGACGAGCTCGGGGTCCAGCGCGGAGGTGGCCTCGTCGAACAGCATGACCTCGGGCTCCATCGCCAGTGCGCGTGCGATCGCCACCCGCTGCTGCTGACCGCCCGAGAGCTGACTCGGCCGGGAGTGGGCCAGCCCCGCGAGGCCGAGCCGCTCCAGCTGGGTCATGGCTGCGGTGTCGGCCGTTTCCCTGCCCATCCTGCGGACCTTGCGGAGGGCCACGGTCACGTTGTGCAGGACACTCAGGTGCGGGAACAGGTTGAAGTGCTGGAAGACCATGCCCACCCGGGTGCGGACCGCGTCGACGTCCACGCCCGGATCCGTGATCAGGTCGCCGCCCAGGCGGATCTCGCCCGCCGTCGGCGGCTCCAGCAGGTTCATACACTTCAGGAGCGTGGACTTGCCCGAACCGGACCGGCCGATGACACAGACGGTCTCGCCCGCGGCGACATCGAGATCCACACCACGCAGGACCTCCACCTCGCCGTAGCGCTTGTGCAGGTCGCGCACGGCGACCGCCGCCGCGGTGGCCGTCCCCGCCGCGTCGGCGCGGGAGTTCTTCTCGGACAGCGTTCCGGCCATGGCTCAGACCTCCATCACGGACGGGGCGGGCGTGGCGACAGCCGGGGTGGCCGCGGGTTTGTTCGTCTTCCGTCCGCCGGTGCGCAGACGCAGGTCGAGCCGGTTGACCAGGAAGGTGAGCGGGATCGTGAGCATCAGATAGCAGGCACCGGCGGCCACGAGTGCGGAGGAGTTGTACGTCGCCGCCTGCCGCTCCTGTGCGATGAAGTAGAGCTCGCGCTGCCCGAGGCCGAGCCCGAGCAGATACACCAGCGCGCTCTCCTTGATGTCGATGATGAACTGGCCGGCCAGCGCGGGCAGCACGTTCCGTACACCCTGCGGGACGACGATCACCCGCATCGCGGTCAGATAGGACATGCCGAGGCTGCGGGCCGCGCCGAGCTGCCCGGCCGGGACGGCCTGGATGCCGGACCGGAAGATCTCCGCCAGGTAGGCCGCCGATATGAGGCCGATGGCGAGGACCGCGTACCCGAGCGGATCCCGGCCGAACGGCCGGACCCCGGCCGACGGCAGGCCCAGGCCGACCAGGCTGACGGTCACGATCGCGGGGAGACCGCGGAACACGTCCACGTAGATCCGCGCGGGGAGCCGCACCCACCGGCGGTGCGACAGCAGCAGCATCGCGAGCAGCACACCGAGCACAACCCCGAAGACGATCGCCAGCCCGGCGATCAGCAGGGTGTTGCGCAGGCCCTCGGTCAGCAGGGCGGGAAACGCCTTGAGTAGTTCATCGGGGTTGAAGAACGTCTGCAGAAACAGGTGCATCGGCCGGAGCCTCTCGCTGCTCGGACCGCCCGGAGCGACATCGACGACTGCTCGGAGCGGGGGGAATGGGACGCAGCCTAGGTCGGCCGGCCGGCGGCGGCGGTGATGCTTACCGCGCACGCGGTAAGCAACCGCTGTACCCTGCGCGACATGGCCGTTGTCATCACCTTGCAGGGCGCCGTTCCGGCGGACGTGGCCGTCGGCCTCTCACCTCTGGCCGAGCTGATGGCATGCCTTCATTCGATCGCCGAGCCCGAGCACCACCTCGCCGTACGGCCGTGGCTGGAACGCGTACGCACCGACCTGTCTCCCGAGTCCCAGAGCCTGATCGCGGTCTACGCGCCCCTGTGGACCCGGCGGCGCTGCCGTCTGCTGATGCCTCTGGAACCGCCCCTGGGACGAACACTGGAGCAGGAACTCGACCGCCTGGAGGCACTACCGCTGGACGACTTCGTGATGGGCGTCGCGCCGAGTGTGCACGGCGGCGTCTTCGACACCCGCGACCTGCTCACCGACGAATCGGTCCGCACCGCCTACACGGTCTCCAGCGAACGGCGCTCCTTCAGCCGCGGCGAGCTGGCCCGTAGCCTGCTCCAGGCCCCGGAGCGGATGCGGACAGGGCTGCTGGAACTGCTGCGGCGCTGTGCCGCCGAGTTCTTCGACGCCGAATGGGGGCGGGTACAGCACCGGCTGGAGGGTGAATGCACCCGCCTGCGGGCCCGGGTGCAGGCACTGCCGCTCCCCGAGGCACTGGCCTCGCTCAGCCCGAACGCCGTCGTCCGGCACAACCCGCCGGCGGTCGTCTTCGACAAGCTGCAGTCGCTGCGGGCCGACCTGCGCGGCCGTCGCTGCCTGCTCGTACCGTCCGCGCACTCCCGACCGCATCTGATCGTCAAGGACGACCCGCCCTACCCGCTCGTCGTGCACTTCCCCGTCGAGAACACCACGCAGGTGGAACGGGCCACGCTGGCACAGGTACGGCTCAGACTGGCGATCCTGTCCGACCCCGCGCGACTGTCGCTCTGTCGGCACCTGGTGAACGAACCCATCACCACATCCGACCTGGCCGTACGGACGGGGATGAGCCTGCCCCAGGTCTCCCGCCACCTCGGACGGCTGCGCGAGGTGGGCCTGCTGACCTCCCGGAGGGACGGCCGACAGATCTACCACCGGTTGGACACGGACCGCCTCATGCATCTGGGCGTGGACGTGCTGACCTCGATCATCCGCTGAAGGCCGGCGCCGACGAACGGCCGCACGGTTTCGTCTTCGCCTCCTCCCAGCCCGGTCCCAGCACTGTTCGTGGCGGACCTCGATCGGGGGGTCTGTATTGCGTGGGCGCGGTGAGGTGGTCGTCAGTAGATTCCGGCGGGGCGGAGCCGGGGCAGTACGGCTGGCTGCAACGGACCGACGGCGAGCCATGCGCCTGCCGGCCAGAAGGCGGGTGCGATGCGAGCGGCCAGATTCCGGCGGGCCCGGACGCGGGGGTCCTCGGCGCGCATGTCCCGCAGCGCCCGGTTGGACACCGCGCGGTTGCGCAGACCCCATTTCCGGCGGTCGGCCGCGCACCGGTCGATCAGGCGCCGGGCGGAGGCCATGTCCGGTACGGCCAGCGCGCCGGCGACGGCCTTCGCCGCGTCGGTGGCGTCCATGACACGGGTCGGTGTAGGAGTCGGCGACGACCTGGTGGAAGCGGTAGCTCGACACCCAGTCCACATGGTCGGCGTACCACGGTTCGACGACTTTCGGGAGCATTGCAGATCGATCCGCATGCCGCCGGCGAAGGGCAGGCGCATGACGTTGGGGCCGTCGAGTTCGGGGTTGCGGTAGTGGAAGCGTCCGGGCGTGCTCGCGGTGGACCCGTCCGGATGCCCGGCGACGTCCACGATGATGAAGGAGGTGGCGTCGGTGGTGACAACGCCGCTAGCGCCGTACTCTCGGCATTTTCAGGCCGATCCACGAGATGATCTCGCGCTGGATCTCGTTGTTGCCGCCGCCGAAGGTGAAGATGACGGCCGAGCGGTAGCCGCGTTCGAGTTCGCCGTGCAGGACGGCGCCCGCCGAGCCCTCCTGGAGGGCGCCGGGGGCCGCGACGATCTCCATGAGCCAGGCGTAGGCGTCCCGGCGGGCCTCGGAGCCGTAGACCTTGGCGGCGGAGGCGTCCTGCGGGGTGAGGGTGCCGTTCTGGAGGGCGCCGACCATCTGCCAGTTGATGAGCTTGAGGGCGTCGAGCTTGACGTGGGTCTGGGCGAGCCGGCGGCGCACCCAGGGCAGGTCGACGACGCGGCGGCCGTCGGCGAGCTTGGTCTCGGTGGCCCAGCGCTGGACGTCGTGCAGGGCGCGGATCGCCATGGTGCCGTGGGCGGCGAGGGTGACGCGCTCGTGGTTGAGCTGGTTGGTGATCAGCCGCCAGCCCTGGTTCTCGGCACCGACGCGCTGCGAGACCGGGACGCGGACGTTCTCGTAGTAGCTGGCGGTGGTGTCGTGCGAGGCGAGGGTGCGGATGACCGTGCAGGAGTAGCCGGGGTCGGTGGTCGGCACCAGGAGCATGGTGATGCCCTTGTGGGGCGGGGCCTCGGGGTCGGTGCGGACGGCGAGCCAGACCCAGTCGGCGGTGTCGCCGTTGGTCGTCCAGATCTTCTGGCCGTTGATCACGTACTCGTCGCCCTCGCGTACGGCGCGTGTCCTGAGGGCGGCCAGGTCGGTGCCGGCGTCGGGTTCGCTGTAGCCGATGGCGAAGTCGATCTCGCCGGCGAGGATCTTCGGAAGGAAGTACGCCTTCTGCTCGTCGGTGCCGTACTGCATGATCGTCGGGCCGACGGTGTTGAGCGCCATCAGGGGCAGCGGTACGCCGGCCTGGGCGGCCTCGTCGAAGAAGACGAACTGCTCGATCGGGGTCAGTCCGCGCCCGCCGAACTCCTTGGGCCAGCCGACGCCGAGCCAGCCGTCCTCGCCGAGGCGGCGGATGGTGGCGCGGTAGAAGCGTTTCGCCCCGACCGGGTCGGAGTGCCGGGCGTAGGCGTTGTGCGGCACCAACTCGGCGAAGTAGGCGCGCAGTTCGGTGCGCAGTCGCTGCTGCTCGGGCGTTTGGTCGAGGTGCACGGCGCCTCCAGGCTGCTTCCCCAGGCCGGTGTCCTGACGGCGCACACGGTAGAACGTGTTCCAGAAATTGGGAATGGCGGAGCGGGAGGAGATCGGTGCGGGAAGGATGTCCTTCCATGACGGTGATCTCATGAGAATGACGGTGAATGACCTCGAGGCGCTGCTGGGGCGGGCCCGGCTCGAGATCGCGGACCCGTGGTGGAGCGAGGGCCCGCTGCCGCCCCGGGCGGCCTGGCGCCGGATCACCTCCGGGGAGACCGCGCCGACGGTCACGGTTCCGCTGGACCGGACCGCGGAGGTCGACGCGGAGTGGCACCGGATCGCGGTGGAGAACGGCTTCTTCGCCGGTGACGGCCTGTTTCTCGTCGAGTTCGAGGGCGACCGGGCAGGCGGCCGGCCGCGGAACTGGGCGCGCGTCCGGCTCACGCCCGGTTGGGACCTGACGGCCGCCCTGTGCGAACTAACGGGCGGACAACCGGAGTTCGTCGCCATGACGGTCGGCGGTGACACCGTGCTCGGAGTGACCGCCGGCGCGGACGGGGTGCGGATCACCGTGGTGGACCGGATCGCCGAGCGGATCGAGACGGAGGCGCGGGCGGCAGCCGAGGAGACCCCGCGGGAGCGGGAGCGGGTGTGGGAGTCGCTGTTCGAGGAGACGCCGGCGCGGCTGCCGCTGTTCTGGGTCGAGGGCCTCGGAGGCAACTCGGCCGCCCCCGACGACGTATGCGTCGGTCTGCTCGACCTGACGGGCTACCCGCTGTACCGGCCCCAACCGGCCGCGGTGGTCGAGGCGGCCATGGCCCACGCGGACTGGGACGCGCGGGGAAGCCTGGCCGAGCACCAGCCGAACCTCACGCCGGAGCAGCGGAGCCGGCTGATCCTCGCCGAGGCGGAGCCCCGGCACCGGGCGTCCCTCGTCTGGGCGTCGAGGTGGCGGGCGGCGATGCCCGCCACCACGTACGAGCGGCTCGCCGCCGACCCCTCGGCGGTCGTCCGTGAGGAGGTCGCGCGTCTGCGCGGTCTGCCGGTCCCGGCGCTCAGGGCCCTGGCCGCCGACTCCCATGCCTCGGTACGGGCCGAGGTCTGCGGGCAGGCCTGGCCGCACCTGGACGAGTCGGCGCGCGAGGGGCTGCTGAACGATGCCCACGGCAGCGTCCGTACCGCAGCCCTGCTGCGACACCACGAGGACCACCCCATGTCCCGGTCCGTGTTCGAGGAGGCGGAGGAGGGTCTGCGGTCCCGCGCGGTGGAGGGCTGCCGGCTGGCGCGTGACCTCGCCGAGCGGCTGGTCCGGGACGAGGATCCGGCCCGGCGCCGCGCCCTGGCCGGCAATCCCCGCCTGGACACGGACCTGGTCCTGCGGCTCGCCGAGGACACCGACGACGGGGTCCGGTCCGCGGCGGCGGTGCATCCCGGGCTCAGCGAGGAGGAACGCGCGGGCATCGACTTCGCCTTCGAACCGAGCAACATGTCGCACGACCTCGACTGGGTCGTCGCCCTCCACGACGACCCCGACGCCATGCGCCGCCTCGCCGTCTCCCCGCACCCCCTCGTCCGGCGGAGTGTCGCCCGTGCCCGGCGGCTCCCGGCGGACGTCGTGGACCGGCTGGCCCAGGACGAGGACCGGGTCGTACACCTGTTCCTCGTCGAGTCGTGCGACGACGCGCCCGCCGACCTGCTGCTGTCCGTCTGGCGGTGGTGGACCGGCAGCTTCAGCCACCCCGACCGTCCGCACGGCCATCCCAACTTCCCGCGCCGCGACCTGCTCCGGTACGCCGACGATCCCAGCCCCCGGATGCGGCGGCTGGCGCTGGACGATCCGGACTCGACGTCCGAGTTGGTCGAGCGGTTCAGCCGGGACGCGAGTGACGAGGTCAGGGCGCGGGCGGCGGGCGACCCCCGGCTGTCGGCGGCCTCGGCGGTACGGCTGCTCAGCGACCCGGACAGCGCCGTACGCGTCACGGCGGCCCGCCATCCGAACGTGCCCGCGCGCGTCCTGGTGGGGCTGCTGCGGGACCTGGAGACCGCGGAGAACGCGGCGCGGAATCCGGGACTGCCGCTCCCGGTCATGCGCCGGATGCTGGACGCGGCGCACGCTGCCCGCTGAGGGGGCGAACACCGTGTGGCGGTTCGCGAGCACCGAGTAGCGCGTGGTCAAGGGTGATTTACGCCCGTTTCGTGGGGTACTCACCCGATATGACTACCGCTAACCAGCAGCTGGCCGCCGCGAGCGGTCTGCTCAGCCTCGCTCTGTTCGTGGTCGGGATCGCCGTCGTGGCGCTGCTGGCCGGCAGCTTCTGGCTGGGTGCGCGTATCAAGACGAGCGAGCCGCCGCGTCCGCGCCCCGAGGAGCAGCCGCATCTGCCGCCGGAGGGCGCGGTGCACGAGATCCGCGAGAACCGCGAGCCCGACGAGGTGCCCCGCACCCCCAAGGGCGGGCGCCCGCTCACCCCGTACGAGCTGCACAACATGCAGACGAAGTCGAGCCCGTCCAAGGAACGGCCGCGCTGGAGCAAGGGCAGCAGCGGGTCGTTCGGCGGGGGCGGGCTGGGCGCGCACTGAGGCCCTGCGGTGCTTACCCGGCTTCTCGCGCCGCCGTGAGCACCTGGTTCGCGTACGCCCCTCCGAACAGCACCGTGTGCACCAGCAGCGGGAACAGTTGGTGCAGGCCGATGCGGTCGGCCCAGCCGTCGGCGAGCGGCGTGGCCTCCTGGTAGGCGGCCAGCACCCGGTCCAGGTGGGGGCAGCCGAAGAGGCGCAGCATCGCGAGGTCGGTCTCGCGGTGTCCGCCGTGCGCGGCCGGGTCGATGAGCCAGGCGTTGCCGTCGCTCCCCCACAGAACGTTGCCGTTCCACAGGTCGCCATGGAGTCGGGCGGGCGGTTCGGCGGGCCCCGCGAGATCGGGCAGCCGCGCGCAGAGCCGCTCAACGACGGCCGCCTCGGAGTGTCCCAGCGTTCCCTGGTCGACGGCCGTCCGCAGGTAGGGCAGCACCCGGTGGTCGGCGTACCAGGTCGGCCAGTCGGTACCGGGGGTGTTCCGCATGGGCGCGAGCCCGATGTACGCGTCACGCGGACCGTCGGCAGGCGGGGCGCCGAAGGCCGGGGCACCGGCGGTGTGCAGGGCGGCGAGGTCCCGGCCGAGCCGGGTCGCTGCCGCGGCGGTCGGCGCGGCCGTGGGGATCCGGTCGGTCACCAGCCACGTCTCGTCGTGTCCGTGTACGGCCGGTACGGCGACCGCGTCGGCCTCGGCCAGCCAGCGCAGCCCGGCGGCCTCGGCCCGTACCGCGCCGGGCGCGTCGCCGCGTTTGACCATCACCGACCGGCCGTCGTCGAGGTCCGCCTCGGCGACGGCGCCGGACAGCCGACGTACACCACGCACGGACGTCCCGGTGAGACGGGCGGCGGCCCCGCGGGGCCCCTCCTCGGCACCGGGGACCCGACCGTTCGTACCCTCGGGCGTGCGCACGGCACTCAGCCTATGACGGCTCCCGCAGGCACGACCGCTGGAATGGCTCACACCGACACCTCCGCTCGTACGGCGCGGCCTGCCGGTTCAGCTCCGCGGGCACGGCCGCCCGTACGGCGCTGTAGGCACGGCAGCACTGTGAGGCGCGGGCGCGCTGCCGGGGGTGTGGGTCACGCCGGCGCGGAGCGGCCCGGTCGCGTGGGGTGGTGTCAGGCGCCCACGTACGCCGACAGGTGTTCTCCGGTGAGGGTGGAGCGGGCCGCGACGAGGTCGGCGGGGGTGCCCTCGAAGACGATGCGGCCGCCGTCGTGGCCGGCTCCGGGGCCGAGGTCGACGATCCAGTCGGCGTGGGCCATCACGGCCTGGTGGTGCTCGATGACGATGACCGACTTGCCGGAGTCGACCAGCCGGTCGAGGAGGCCCAGCAACTGCTCGACGTCGGCGAGGTGGAGGCCGGTGGTCGGCTCGTCCAGTACGAAGACGTGTCGGTCGCCCCCCTTGTCGGCCATGCGCGTGGCCAGCTTGAGCCGCTGCCGCTCGCCGCCGGAGAGGGTGGTGAGCGGCTGGCCGAGGCTGACGTAGCCGAGGCCGACGTCGGCGAGCCGGTCGAGGATGCGGTGCGCGGCCGGGGTGTGGGCCCCGCCGGCGCCGAAGAACTCCTCGGCCTCGGCCACCGACATCGCCAGCACCTCGCTGATGTCACGGCCGCCGAGGTGGTATTCGAGGACCGAGGCGTCGAACCGCTTGCCTTCGCAGTCCTCGCAGGTCGTGGCGACGCCGGCCATCATCGCCAGGTCGGTGTAGATGACACCGGCGCCGTTGCAGGTGGGGCAGGCGCCCTCGGAGTTCGCGCTGAACAGGGCCGGCTTGACGCCGTTGGCGGTGGCGAACGCCTTGCGGATCGGTTCGAGCAGTCCGGTGTACGTCGCCGGGTTGCTGCGCCGGGAGCCACGGATCGGCGTCTGGTCGACGGACACCACGCCCTCGGTGGCCGGGACGGAGCCGTGGATCAGCGAGCTCTTGCCCGAGCCCGCGACGCCCGTGACCACGCACAGCACGCCGAGCGGGATGTCGACGTCCACGCCCTGGAGGTTGTGTGTCGTCGCACCGCGGATCTCCAGGGCACCGGTGGGCTTGCGCACCTCGTCCTTGAGCGAGGCCCGGTCGTCGAAGTGGCGCCCGGTGATGGTGCCGCCCTTGCGCAGGCCCTCGACGGTGCCCTCGAAGCAGACCGTGCCGCCCGCCGTGCCGGCCCCGGGGCCGAGGTCGACGATGTGGTCGGCGATCACGATCGTCTCCGGTTTGTGCTCCACGACGAGGACCGTGTTGCCCTTGTCCCGCAGCCGCAGCAGCAGTTCGTTCATCCGCTGGATGTCGTGCGGGTGCAGGCCGATGGTGGGCTCGTCGAAGACGTACGTGGTGTCGGTGAGCGAGGAGCCGAGATGGCGGATCATCTTGACGCGCTGTGCCTCGCCACCGGACAGCGTGCCCGAGGGACGCTCCAGTGAGAGGTAGCCGAGGCCGATCTCCACGAACGAGTCGAGGGTCTGTCCCAGCGACGCGAGCAGCGGCGCCACCGAGGGCTCGTCGAGGGCGCGGACCCAGTCGGCCAGGTCGCTGATCTGCATCGCGCAGGCGTCGGCGATGCTGATCCCCTTGATCTTCGACGAGCGGGCCGCCTCGGTGAGCCGGGTGCCCTCGCAGTCGGGGCAGGAGGTGAAGGCGACCGCGCGCTCCACGAACGCCCGGATGTGCGGCTGCATCGACTCCTTGTCCTTGGTGAGCATCGACTTCTGGACGCGCGGGACCAGCCCCTCGTAGGTCATGTTGATGCCCGCGATCTTCATCCGGGTCGGTTCGAGGTGCAGGAAGTCGTGCAGTTCCTTCTTGGTGTACTTGCGGATCGGCTTGTCCGGGTCGACGAGGCCGGACTCGGCGTAGAGGCGGTAGCTCCAGCCGCCGGGCTTGTAGCCGGGGATGGTGAGCGCGCCCTCGTTGAGCGACTTGGAGTCGTCGTAGAGCTGGGTGAGGTCGAGGTCGGTGACCGAGCCCCGGCCCTCGCAGCGCGGGCACATGCCGCCGGTGATGCTGAAGGAGCGGCGCTCCTTGACCTTCTGCCCGGCGCGCTCCATGGTGACCGCGCCCGCTCCGCTGATCGAGGCGACGTTGAAGGAGAACGCCTTGGGCGAGCCGATGTGCGGTGTGCCGAGCCGGCTGAAGAGGATGCGCAGCATCGCGTTGGCGTCGGTGGCGGTGCCGACCGTGGAGCGCAGGTCGCCGCCCATCCGCTGCTGGTCGACGATGATCGCGGTGGTCAGCCCGTCGAGCACGTCGACCTCGGGCCGCGCCAGGGTCGGCATGAAGCCCTGCAGGAAGGCGCTGTACGTCTCGTTGATCAGCCGCTGCGACTCGGCCGCGATGGTGTCGAACACCAGTGAGCTCTTGCCGGAGCCGGAGACCCCGGTGAACACCGTCAGCCGGCGCTTCGGGATCTCGATGCTGACGTCCTTGAGGTTGTTCTCGCGCGCCCCGTGCACCCGGATCAGGTCGTGGCTGTCGGCGATGTGCGGGTCCGTCCCCGTGGCCTTGCTCATCGTGTCCCCATCTGTCGGGCGGTTCTTCGCTGCGTGGACGCCACGCTATGCGGCGCGCGCCACCGGCGCTTCTCGATTCCTGACCGGTCCGCACCGGTCCGCGCCGGCCCGATCGGCCCGGTGCACCGCCGCAAAGCACAACGCCCGCCCCACCGGTCACAACGTCCGGCCCACCGGTCACATCGGCAGATCACGCCATCGCGGCGGACAGGTTCCGACAGTGAGCGGCCAGTAAGCGACATCGGGAGGCGGGGACTCCGCGGAAGCGCTGAGATGGCCTCGATCGTCGCACGGGATGAGGTGGAACATGGCCGACTTGGTGCAGGCGGAACCGGAACTGCGCGCGGGCCCGACGGAGCAGAAACGGTGCTGCTGTGGCTCAGCTGGGCTGGAGAGCACGCCCAGGGGTGCCGAGGAGCGGTTCCGGGGTCTGCTGGAGGCGGCCCCGGACGCCATGGTGATCGTGGACGACGAGGGCACGATCAAGCTCGTCAACGCGCAGACCGAGGCGCTCTTCGGGTACGGGCGCAAGGAGCTTCTCGGCCACCCGGTGGAGCTGCTGATCCCGCACCGCTTCCGCGGTCAGCACACCCGGCACCGGGGCGGGTACGCGGCCAACCGGCAGGTGCGCCCGATGGGCGCCGGTCTCGAACTGCACGGGCTGCGCAAGGACGGCACGGAGTTCCCCGTCGAGATCAGTCTGAGCCCGCTGGAGACCACGGACGGGCTGCTGGTGTCGGCGGCGGTACGGGACGTGAGCGACCGCAAGGCCGCGGAGGCCCGCATCACCGAACTGGCCTCGCTGGTGGAGTCGTCGCAGGACGCGATCCTGGCCAACACCCTCGAGGGGTACATCACCTACTGGAACGCGGCGGCACAGCGCCTGTACGGCTACACGGCCGAGGAGGTCATAGGGCGCCATGTCTCACTGCTGGCGCCGCCGGAGCTGCGGGGCGAGATCAGGTCGCTGCTGAAGCGGCTGCGGCACGGCCGGAAGGTCGAGCACTTCGAGACGCTGCGGCTGACCCGGGCGGGCACGCTGCTGGACGTCGACGTCACGCTGTGGCCGACCCGGGACGCCCGGGGCACGGTGGTCGGGGCCTGCGCGATCGTCCGGGACATCAGCGACCGCAAGCGCGCGGAGGCCGAGCTCACCGAGCTGTACGAGCAGCAGCGGCACATCGCGCTCACCCTGCAGCGCAGCCTGATGGGCACCCCGCCGGCGCTGCCGGGGCTCGCCACCGCCAGCCGCTACCGGCCTGCCACGCAGGGCGCGGGGGTGGGCGGTGACTGGTTCGACCTGATTCCGCTGGGCGCCGACCGGGTGGGGGTGCTGATAGGGGATGTGATGGGCCGCGGGCTCGAGGCGGCGGCCGTGATGGGGCAGCTGCGTTCGGCCGCGCACGCCCTCGCGAAGACGGGGATGCAGCCGCGTCAGCTGATGCGGGCGCTGGACACCTGCGTCGCCGACCTCGACGTACCGGACCAGCTGGTCACCTGCTGCTATCTGGTGATCGCGCCGGACGCGGGCACGGTGACGGTCTGCTCGGCGGGCCATCTCCCGGTGCTGGTCGTCGGCGTCGGTGACGGCGTGCAGTCGCTGCCCTGCCCGGTGAACGCGCCGCTCGGGGTGGGGGACGTCCTCTACGAGCAGTCGAGTTCCGCGATACCGCCGGGGGCCACGCTCGTCCTCTACACGGACGGTCTGATCGAGACGCCGGGCAGCGACATCGAGGAGCGGATCGGTGAACTCACCGTCCTGCTCGACCGGCTCTTCGCCGGCACGCCGTCCCTGGAGGCGGCGGCCGACAGGGTCCTCGCGGGGCTGCTGCCGGACCCCGAGAGCCACAACGACGACGTCACCCTGCTGCTGGCCCAGCTGCCCGCCGGTCCGCTGGCGGCCGTCGGCACCGACCTGCCGGCGGTGGCGGAGTCGGTGCCGGAGGGGCGGGCGTTCCTGCACAGGGCGCTGTGCACCTGGAACTGCGCCGGCAACGCCGACGACGCGCTCCTGCTCCTCTCGGAGACCCTGACCAACGCCGTCCAGCACGCCGAGGGCCCGCTCGGCCTGCATCTGCACCGCACGGCCACCGACCTCACCGTCGAGGTGAGCGACCGCAGCCCCCAGCTCCCCCAGCCCCGGCCGGCCGCCGCGGACGAGGAGTCGGGACGGGGCCTGCTCCTCGTCCGCGCCCTCGCCGACAGCTGGGGGGTACGGCCGACCGACGACGGCAAGACGACCTGGTTCACGCTCCGGCTGTGAGGTGGCCCGGCTCAGGACGGTGTGTTGACCGCGAGCGGCGCCGACGCCGGCGCCGCCATCGGGGCCCGACCGCGCGCCTCGGCCAGGGCGTCCAGATGGGCCCGGACGTACGGTACGGCCACCTTCTCCACCTCCACCCTGCCGTCGACGAAGGCGGGCTGGACGTTGACCTCGAAGACGACCCCGCCGTTCTCGACGGCCAGGTCGACTCCGGCGAAGGGCAGTCCGACCGAGGCGGTGGCGGCGACGGCGAGTTCGGCGAGGCGGTGCGGCAGCTCGGTGGGGTCGAGGTGGACGGCGGTGGCGCCCTGGCAGGTGTTGCAGGGGGCGTCGGGTTCGGGCTGGAGGTGTTCGCGGGCGTGCACGACCCGGCCGTGCAGGACGAAGACCCGGAACTGGTGGCGCAGCCCGTCGGCGGTGATGTTGCCGGCGTCCCGGGAGAGCATCCAGTCGGTGCCGTGCCCCGCGTAGTAGCCGATGGCGTACGCCAGCCGCTCCGGGGTGGTGACGTGGAAGGTGTCGTTGCCGCCGGTGCCGACCACGGGCCTGGCCCAGATGTCGCGGCCGAGCCGTTCGAAGGCGTCGACGGCCTCCCGCTCGGTGGGCCGGGACAGCACGACCGTCTCCATCTGGGCGACGCCGTCGCGGCGGAAGCGTTCGACGGTGAGGTTCTTCTCGGTGGCCGCGCGCCAGGCGTCGGGGCCGGAGGCGAGAGTCACCACCTCGTGACGGGCCAGCAGTTCCTGGAAGCCGGCGAGGGTGTGCCGGCGGTGTGGCGGGATCTCGTAGAGCAGGACGATGTCGGGCGTGAAGTCCAGCCGTTCTTGCGGGACTTGGATCCGTAACCGGTTCCCGTCGCGGACGCCGCGGCCGGTACCGCCGGTGGCGAAGTGCCGGGAGTCGACCCGGACCGGCGCAGCGCCGGTGAGCAGTTCCACCGCTTCGGCGAGGTACTCCCGGCAGCCTTCGGGCGACGTGGGGTCGGCGATCAGGGCGATGCACGGTCGGAACACAACGACCTCCAGTGGCTCTCGCACACGCTCGGACCGCGGGCACCCGGTCGCACGGGCCGAGCGGTGTCACGGGGTGGTGCCTGTCGCGCGGGTGGTCCGCGCACCCGTCGCCCTGGAAGCCGCGCCGGTGTGCGGGGCCGTACCGGGTCCGGAGGGGAACCGGGCGGTCACGGCCGGTGACCACGGGGTGGTGGGGCTCGCCCCGCCGGATGTCCGCGCCGCAGGGCTGGCCGACCACTGTAGGCACCGGGCGCGGCGGGTTACCAGGGCGCACGACGGCCCGCCTCCTGCCCCTTCTCCTGCGCCGTCCGCCCCCGTGTGTGCGCCCCGCCGGGCGGCCGGTGAGCCCCTGCCCCAGCCGCCCCGGCCGTCCCGCCTCGGGCCGTCTCAGGCGTCCCAGGACCAGTCGGCGACCTCGGGGAGGTCGGTGCCGTGAACCCGGATCCATTCGTGGTGGCGCTGCCGCGTGTCCGCCATCCGCTGCCGTACGGCGGCGGCGCGCACCGCGAGACCGGGGACGCGGTCGACGACGTCCATCACGAGGCGGTAGCGGTCGAGGTCGTTGCGGACGACCATGTCGAACGGGGTGGTCGTGGTGCCGATCTCCTGGTAACCGCGCACGTGGAGGTTCTGGTGCCCGGTGCGGCGGTAGGCGAGTCGGTGGATGAGCCAGGGGTAGCCGTGGTAGGCGAACACCACCGGTTTGTCCGGGGTGAACAGGCCGTCGTACTCGAAGTCGCTCATTCCGTGCGGGTGTTCGTCGCTCGGCATGAGGCGTGCGATGTCGACGACGTTGACGACGCGGACGCTGAGCTCGGGCAGTTGGCGGCGGAGCAACTGGGCGGCGGCGAGCACCTCCTGGGTGGGGACGTCGCCCGCGCAGGCGAGGACGACGTCGGGTTCGCGACCGCCGTTCTCGGTGCCTGCCCAGTCCCAGATCCCGGCGCCGCGCGCGCAGTGGACGCGGGCGGCGTCCATGGACAGCCAGTCGAAGCAGGGCTGCTTCCCGGCCACGATCACATTGACGTAGTCCCGGCTGCGCAGGGCGTGATCGGCCACCGAGAGAAGGGTGTTGGCGTCCGGCGGCAGATAGACCCGTACGGCTTCGGGGCTCTTGTTGAGGATGTGGTCGACGAAACCGGGGTCCTGGTGGGAGAACCCGTTGTGGTCCTGGCGCCAGACGTGCGACGTGAGCAGGTAGTTGAGGGAGGCGATGGGTGCGCGCCAGCTCAGCCGGCGGGTGACGCGCAGCCACTTGATGTGCTGGTTGACCATCGAGTCGACGATGTGCGCGAACGCCTCGTAGCAGGAGAACAGTCCGTGACGTCCCGTCAGGAGGTAGCCCTCCAGCCATCCTTGGCAGGTGTGCTCGGAGAGGATCTCCATCACCCGGCCGTGCCGGTCGAGGTGTTCGTCGACCTGGAGCGTCTGTGCCTGCCAGGCCTTGCCGGTGGCGCCGTAGACGGCCTGGAGGCGGTTGGAGGCGGTCTCGTCGGGGCCGACCAGCCGGAAGTCGCGGCGGTCGGCGGTGGCCCGCATCACGTCCTCCAGCAACTCCCCCAGCACGGCGGTGGGTTCGTGCAGGGTGGTGCCGGGCTTGTCCACCGGGACCGCGTAGGTGTCCGGGGCGGGCAGCGGGAGTTCGCGCAGGAGCAGTCCCCCGTTGGCGTACGGCGTGGCGCCGAGCCGCCGGGAACCCTCGGGAATCCAGGCGAGGACGTCGGGGCGGGGCCGGCCCCGGTCGTCGAAGAGCTCCTCGGGCCGGTAGGAGCGCAGCCATGCCTCCAGGCGGCGCAGATGGTCGGGGTTCTCGCGCACGGCGGTCAGCGGCACCTGGTGGGAGCGCCAGGTGCCCTCGACGGGCAGGCCGTCGACCTGGGCGGGTCCGGTCCAGCCCTTCGGGGTGCGCAGTACGATCATCGGCCAGCGGGGCCGCTCGCGGGCGCCCTCCTCGCGGGCGGCGCGCTGGAGGGCGGCGATACGGCCGAGGGCGGTGTCCATGGCCTCGGCCAGGGCGCGGTGGACGGCGTTCGGGTCGTCCCCGGTGACATGGATCGGGTCGTGCCCGTAGCCGCGCAGGAGTTCGTCCAGTTCGGGCTCGGGGAGCCGGGCCAGCACCGCCGGGTTGGCGATCTTGTAGCCGTTGAGGTGCAGGACCGGCAGGACGGCGCCGTCGTGCACCGGGTCGAGGAACTTGTTGGAGTGCCAGGAGGCGGCCAGCGGCCCGGTCTCCGCCTCGCCGTCGCCGATCACACAGGCCACCAGCAGGTCCGGGTTGTCGAAGGCGGCGCCGTAGGCGTGGGAGAGGGAGTACCCGAGTTCACCGCCCTCGTGGATCGAGCCGGGCGTCTCCGGCGCGACATGGCTGGGGATGCCGCCCGGGAAGGAGAACTGCCGGAACAGCCGGGTCATACCGGCCG
The DNA here is from genome assembly GCF_042653945.1 of Streptomyces vulcanius. Taxonomy (NCBI): domain Bacteria; kingdom Bacillati; phylum Actinomycetota; class Actinomycetes; order Kitasatosporales; family Streptomycetaceae; genus Streptomyces; species Streptomyces vulcanius. The sequence goes on from NZ_JBHSFK010000009.1 coordinate 248,332, forward strand.
CGTCCCGGGTGACGTCCGGATAGATCTCGGTGTAGGACCCCTCCAGCCAGGAGTTGGCGACGACGGCCGGGCCGCCGTGCCCGGGGCCCCAGACGCACAAGGCGTCGAGGTCGCGGTTGCGCACGATCCGGTTGAGGTGGGTGTGGATCAGATTGAGCCCGGGCGAGGTGCCCCAGTGCCCGAGCAGCCGGGGTTTGATGTGCTCCGGGCGCAGCGGCTCGGTGAGGAGCGGGTTGGCCATGAGGTAGATCTGGCCGACGGCCAGGTAGTTCGCGGCGCGCCAGTGGGCGTCCAGGGTCCTCAGCTCGTCGTCGGCGAGCGGGGTGGACGCCGGGTGTGTGTCGGCGGACATGTCGGGGTCCCTTCCGGATCGGGATCGCGAGGGTGGGGCGGGCGGGTGCCGTCCGTACTCTCCTCGCCTTCCCCGCACACCGGCGACCCGACAGGCCCGGCCGGGCCATCCGGGGGAACGGCACCGGGAGGCCCGTTGTCAGTGGGGTGTGTCAGAGTCTGCGCATGCTGGAGATCGTGGTGCAGACGGAGAACCGGGAACGGCATGTGCGGGTGTCGGCCGAGGAGCTGGCCGGGCTGGTCCGGCGGATCGGCGCGGACGGTGACCTGTTCCTGGTGCTCCAGCGCATACCGGACCTGCCTGATGTCTTCGCCCAGGTCTGGCACAGGGCGGGCGGCGACTACACGCTGGAGTACCGTGACGGCGCCGCCGACCGGCACTTCGAGACGACGGCCGAGGGGCCCGAGGCCGTCAGCGCGGCGCTTGCCGGCTGGGCCCGCCAGGAGGCCGGCTGGGCCGCCGGTCTGGACTGGTCACCGCTGGACATGGGCCCCGCCCGCGAGGTGGCGCCGCTCGACCTCGCCGAGGGCGAGCGGGAGGAGTTGACGAAGCGGGTCCGCCAGGTGCTGGTCGGGGGCTACGCCTCCCGTGCGGAGCTGGCCGAGCTCGCCGAGGACTACCTGGTCACCGCGGACCGCCGGCCCGTCTCGCGGGAGCAGGCGGAGGCACTGGTCGACCGGATGTGGCTGGAACGCGTCGCCGAGCAGGCCGCCTGGCGGGGCGAGACCGACCCCGAGCGGCTCACCCGCGCGTTCGCGGCACTGCGGGAGAGCGGTGTCACCGCCCGCGAGAACTTCACCTGCTGCCGTAGCTGCGGACAGTCGGAGATAGGCGACGAAGCCGGGCCGGACGCCCGTGGCTTCGTCTACTTCCACACCCAGTGCACGGACTCCGCCGCACTCGGCCACGGACTGATGCTCCTCTACGGCGGCTTCGACAGCTCGTCCGAGACCACCAGCGCCATCGGCCACGAGATCGTGACCGCCCTCGAAGCGGCCGGCCTGCGCACCGAGTGGGACCACGACCCCGCCCGGGCCATCACCGTCACCCCGCTGGACTGGCGCCGCCGTCTGGTCGGCTAGGCCCCGGCTACAGGGTGGTCCATCCGGTCGATGTGCGCCACGTTTCCCCGGTCCTCGGTGTCCTCGCTCGGGTTGGCGGCGAACCAGGCGTCGAGGATCTCCTTGAGCAGGGGGCCCGAGGTCAGGCGCAGGCTCAGGGCGAGGACGTTGGCGTCGTTCCAGCGGCGGGCGCCGTCCGCGGTGTAGGCGTCGGCGCACAGGGCGGCCCGCACGCCGGGCACCTTGTTCGCGGCGATCGACGCGCCGGTGCCGGTCCAGCAGCAGACCACGGCCTGCGCCGAGGTCCCGTCGGCCACGTCCCGAGCCGCGGCCTCCGAGCAGACCGCCCACTGCGGGTCGGCGCCGGGGCGCAGCGCGCCGTACGTCACCACGTCGTGTCCGCGTCCGCGCAGCTCCGAGACGAGCGAGCGGGCCACGGGTTCGTCCATGTCCGAGGAAACGGAGATCCGCATGCCGGCGAGCCTACTCAGCCCCGGCCCGCCCTGTCGCGCCGGTCGGCTGCCGGAAGTGCGGGCACCTGGTGACGTCCTCGTGGGCGCAGCCGAGGGCGCACTCCACGAGGGCGAGGGACGTCTGCGCGGCGGCGATCCGGGAGCGGAGCGCGTCGGCCTGCACCCGCAGCAGGTCCGTGCGCCGGGCCGACCCAGTGACCAGGGCACGAATGGCGTCCAGCGGCGGCCCGGCCTCCTTGGCCCGCAGCACCACGGCGACCCGCGGTCGTCGGCCCCGTAACGGCGACGGCCCGCGCCGTCCCGGGCCGGGCTGAGCAGGCCCGACTCCCAGTGCCGGACGTGCGGCGCCAGTCCGAAGCGGGCGGCGAGTGCGCCGATGCCCAAGGAGTGCTCGCTTGACTTCATGCCGACATCAAGTCGCAGCTTTGGGTGCGTGACCAACGCGTACTCCTCTCTCCTCGAACGCCTCGATGCGGCCGACCGTCTGCCGGGCACCGCCCAACTGCGTGCTCTCTCCTACGACTTGCTCGGCGTCACGGCCGGTTCATCCGTCGTGGACGTCGGCTGCGGCGGTGGCCGGGCCGTGGCCGAGCTGTCCGAACGGGGTGTGCGGGCGATCGGCGTCGACGCAAGCGAGCGGATGATCGCCGCCGCGCGTGAGCGGTGGCCCGGCGCGGACCTGCGGCACGGCGACGCGTACACCCTCCCGCTGCCCGACGCGTCGGTGGACGGCTGGCGTGCCGACAAGGTGCTGCACGAACTCGCCGAGCCGGAGAGGGCGTTGACGGAGGCACGGCGGGTCCTGGTGCCCGGCGGCCGGATCCTCCCGGTGGGGCAGGACTGGGACATGCCGGTCGTCGACTCCGACGACCCGGCCCTCACCCGCGCCCTGGTACACGCCCGCGCGGACCGCGTCATCTCCCCGCGCGCCGCCCGCGCCTACCGGGCCCTGCTCCTGGACGCCGGTTTCGACGACGTGACGGTCGAGGTCCGTACGACCGTGCTCACCGGCCCCGCGGCCCTGCCCCTGCTGACCGGCCTGACGGACGGAGTCCGCACGATCCCGGAGGACCGGAAGGCCGCCTGGCTCACGGAGCAGCGGGAACAGGCCTCCGCCGACCGCTTCTTCCTCGCACTGCCGATGTTCGTGGCCTCGGCGACCGCCGCTCTTGGTGCCTGCGCCCCGGGCCCCCGCCGGCCGAGCAGCCGGGATGTTCGTGAGCTGTGACGGCGGGCCGGACCGGTGGCCGGGAACCTGTCCGACTTCCCGGGGGCGCCGACCGACGGCTACCGGCCGACGGCCTCGTCGCGCTGGGCCGCTGAGCCGTCGCCCCGGTCGAGGAACGCCGAGATCTCCGCCACGAACCGCTCGGCGTCGTCGAGCCAGGGATAGTGGCCCGCGCCCGGCTGTACGACGAACGCGGCGTGCGGGAACAGTTCCGCGAACTCCCCCACCGACCGGGGCGGACTGTTGAGGTCGAGCTCTCCGGCGAGCAGCAGGACAGGCGCCTTCACCGCGCCGAGCGCCGCGCGGGTCGCCGCCGGGGTGAAGGCGCCCTCCGCCCCGAAGAGGGCGACGGCCTGCTCGTCGGCGGGCCGGGCGGACTCGTGGTGGCGGCGGGCCGTGGCGTCCCAGCGGCCGTGGAAGAAGGGAGCCACGGCCTCCCAGTCGCCGCCCACCCCTTCGGTGATCGCCTCCAGGGCGGCGTACGCCTCCGGGAACCACGGCTCGTCCCGCCGGCGCAGGGCGAGCTCGCGTCGGGTCTCCCCGGTGATCTCGATGCCGACGGCACGGGTACCGGGGGTGACCAGGGCGAGGCTCGTGACCCGGGCCGGGTGCCGGGCCGCGTACTGCGTCACGATGTTGGCACCGGCGGAGTGGCCGAGCAGGTCGATCGCCGACAGCCCGAGGTGGATCCGCAGGGCCTCCACGTCGTCCACGAGGCGGTCGCAGCGGTAGGAGGACGGGTCCTCGGGCCGCTCGGAACGGCCGGTGCCGCGAAGGTCCGGGAGGATCAGCCGACGGTGCGCGGACAGACCGCCGAGGTCGCCCAGATAGTCGGAGTCCATGGGGCCGCCGGGAACGCAGACGAGCGGGGCACCGGCGCCGAGCTCGCGGTAGGCGAGCCGGGTTCCGTCGGGTGCGCCGAACACGGAAACGGGTGCGCGGAAAGTGGGCATGCTCCGGATACTGACAGTCATAACCACGTTATACAACCTGGTTATGCTCGGCCACCAGGGTGTATAACCGGGTTGTGGCAAGCACAGCAGGCGAAGAGGGCCTCACCGAGGAGCAGGCCGCCCGGCTGCTCGGCGACATGAACGAGGTCATCCGCGCGGGCGAGGAGATGCGGAAGCTGCGCGCCGAGATGGTCCAGGTGTTCGCCGGCCTCGGCTGGACCCAGGACACCATCGCGCGGCTCGCCGGGATGAGCCAGCCCGCCGTGTCGAAGCAGCTCACCGGCCGGAACGCGCACACCCCCGCACCCCCCATGGATCTCACCCTCGACCAGCAGGACATCCCCTGGCTCGAAGGGCGTCTCTGGGGCCTGGCCGAGGAGATCTCGGAGACTCTCGACGGCACCGCGCACTGCACCCGGTACGTCGAGGCCCTCGGCCGGGGGCGGAAGCACTTCACCCCCAGGAACGTCGACGAGTTGCGCCGCCTCGTCGAGGACGACCTGCGTCTGCACCGCGCCGCGTTGCCCGCCGGCCACCGTGACGCCTACGACCGGATCAGCCGCGCCCTCGATCTGCCGGCCGAGGTCACCGCGACCGCGTCGACCTCCGTACGCCGCGCACTCGCCCGCCACCTCCAGCGCGACCGGCTGCGCGGCGACTGATCCGCGCACACTTATGGACGCGCGTTCCGAGGCTGGCCTAGGGTGCCGCATGGCAAGCGCTTTCTAGCATGGCCATGCCAGATCATCCATGCGACCAGCGCATGCCGGACCAACCCATGCCGGACCCGCACTCCCGCCGTCCGCCGCACCGCACGGAAGGGAAGTCCTCGTGCCGCACTCGCCGTTGACCCGGAAGTCGTTCCTGCGCGGCATGGCCGCCGCCGGTGTCGTCCCGTTCCTCCCCGCCGCGCCGACCGCCTCCGCCTCCCCGCAGCACCCGGACTTCACCCTCGTCCACGACGGTACGGCGGTCGCCATCCACGTGGACGCGGCCGACGACCCCGCCGTGCTCCGCGTGGCCGGCGACCTCCAGGCGGACGTGGAACGGGTGACCGGGGTCCGGCCGGAGGTGGTGCACACCCTGCCGGACCGGGCCGCCGGGCTGATCCTCGTCGGAACGCTCGGCGCCTGTCCGGTCGTCGACCGGCTCGTCGCGCGCGGACGGCTCGACGTCTCGCGGGTGTCGGGACGCCGGGAGGCCTCCGTGACCCGGATCGTGGAGCGTCCGCTGCCCGGTGTGGACCGCGCCCTGGTGATCGCGGGCAGCGACCGGCGCGGCACGGTCTACGGCGTGTACGACACCTCGGAGCGCATCGGGGTCTCCCCCTGGTACTGGTGGGCCGACGTACCGGTCGAGCGGCGCGCGGCCCTCTCCGTGCCCGCCGGGCCCTTCGTACGGCCGGAGCCGTCCGTGCGCTACCGGGGCGTCTTCATCAACGACGAGCAGAACCTGACCACTTGGTCCCAGCGCACCCAGGAGCCGGACAAGAACATCGGCCCGAAGACCTACGAGCGCGTCTTCGAGTTACTGCTCCGCCTCAAGGCCAACTACCTGTGGCCCGCGATGCATCCGTACTCCGACTTCTTCAACAAGTACCGCGAGAACCCCGAACTCGCCGACCGCTACGGCCTCGTCGTCGGCTCCAGCCACCCGGAGGCCCTGCTGCGCAACGGCGTCCACGAGTGGGCGCCCTGGGCGGAGGAACACCGGGGCGAGGACGGGGCCCTGCCGGTGTACGACTACACGGTCAACCCCGGTGTCATCTCGGACTACTGGCGGGCGAGGGCCCGGGAGAACGCGGCGTACGAGAGCAGTTGGACGATCGGTATGCGCGGGCTGCACGACACCGCGCTGGAGACGAAGAACGCCACGACGATCCCGGAGAAGGTCGCGGTGATGAACGACATCATCGCCGACCAGCGCCGGATCCTCGCGGAGGAGGTCGGTGCGGCGGCCGAGCCGCAGATCTTCATCCCGTACAAGGAGGTCCTGGACCTGTACAACGCGGGCGTCCGGGTCCCCGACGACGTGACGCTGATCTGGCCCGACGACAACCACGGCAACATGCGCCAGCTGCCGGACGGCAGCGAGCGCGCCCGGGCCGGCGGCAACGGGATCTACTACCACCTCTCCTACTGGGGCCGGCCCCGCAGCTATCTGTGGCTGGACACCACCCAACCGGCCAAGGTCTGGCAGGAGTTGCGCCGGGTGTACGAGCACGGCGTGGACCGGATGTGGATCTTCAACGTCGGTGACGTCAAGTCGATCGAGACCGGGCTGTCCCTCGCCATGGACCTGGCCTGGGACATGGACCGGCGGGCGGGCGGCGATGCCGAGGACTTCCTCGGTGCCTGGTACGGCCGGCAGTTCGGGCTGCGGCACGGGCCGGAGCTCGCCGCGATCCGCACCGAGTACCACCGGCTCGCGGCGGAGCGCAGACCGGAGTTCATCGACCGGAACGTGTTCTCCGTGATCCATCACGGGGACGAGGCCGGGCGCCGCATGGCCGCCTACGACCGGCTGCTGGCCCGGGTGCGCGCGGTGGGCGCCGAACTCCCCGCCGAGTACCGGGACGCGTTCTACGAACTCGTCGAATACCCCGTGCACGGCGCCTACTTGATGAATCTGAAGTACTACTGGGCGGACCGCAACACGCTCGCCGTGCGGCAGGGCCGGGGCGCCGGCACCAATCGCTTCGCGGACCTGGCCGAGGCGGCGCACACCGAGGAGGCCGCGCTCACCAAGCGCTACAACACCGCGGTGGCGGGCGGGAAGTGGGACGGCATCGTCAATCCCTATCCCTCACAGATCCCCAAGGCGCCGGGCCGCCCCTCCGTCACCCGGGTGGCACAGCAGGAGACCTCCGGACTGGGCATCGCGGCCGAGGGCAACGAGACGGGCGCCGAACGGCCCCTCGCGTTCTCCTCCCTGACCCGCGACCGGCGGTTCGTGGATGTCTTCAACATCGGCTTCCTGCCGCTGACTTGGGCTGCCGAGACCAGTCACCCCTGGGTGCGGCTGAGTTCGTCCGGCGGCTCCCTCACCGAGCAGACCCGCGTCTGGGCGGAGATCGACTGGGCCCTGGCACCGGCGGGCACCCTCGACGCGTCCGTCACCTTCACCTCCGCCGACCGGCGCTTCGAGGTGCCGCTGCTGGTCGTCAACTCCGCTGCCCGGGCCCGGGGGTTCGTCGAGGCCAACGGGTTCGTCTCGATCGACGCCCGGCACACCGAGCGCAGGGTGGCGCGCGGCGGGGCCGGCTGGCGGACCGTACCCGGTCTGGGGCGTCGTACGGGTGCGGTGGAGGCGGTGCCGTCGACGGCGGATCCGGTCACCGAGGGGCACGCGTCCCGGGCCGCCGAGCTGCGGTACCGGGTGCGGTTCACGAGCACGGGCGTCTTCCCGGTCACCGTCCTCCGGCTGCCCTCCCTCGACGAGCGCGGCGCGCGCCGGCTGGCGATCGGCCTGGACGAGCAGCCGGTGACGGTACTGACGGGGCAGAACATCGCCACCGGCAACCGGGGGGACGCGTGGGCCCGCAACGTGGAGGAGGGGGTCGAGAAGCTGACCGGCACGGTGACCGTGGCCGCACCCGGGGAGCACGTCCTGCGGATCTTCATGGTGGATCCGGGGATCGTGGTGGACCAGATCGTCGTCGACACGGGCGGGCTGCCCGCCGCCGCGTATCTCGCCCCGCCGGAGAGCCACCACCCGGTGTTCAACCCGGCGCCCGGAACCGAGCCGGGGTTGGAAGCACCCGGCACGTAGCTCAGGCGCCTCCCCGCAGCACCCGGCACGTAGCTCAGGCGCCTCCCCGCAGGACCCGGGACAACCCCAGCGCCGCCGTCCGCACCGCCGGGGCGAGCTGGGCGGGGCTGAAGCGCTCGCGCGGTACGGCCACCGAGAGGGCGGCCACGGCGGTGCCGCCGGCGAACACGGGGGCGGCGATGCAGCTCACGCCGGGAGCGGCCTCCTGCTCCTCGTAGGCGAGGCCGGAGACCTGGATCTTCTCCAGGGCCATGCGCAGCCGCCCGGGGTCGGTGACCGAGTGGGGCGTGAGGCTCGGCAGCGGCCGGGACAGCACGTCCTCCATCAGTTCGGCGCCAGAGAAGGCGAGCAGGGCCTTGCCGACGCCGGTGCAGGTGAGCGGGAGGCTGCCGCCGATCCGGGAGGGCAACGCGAGGGCTTCGTGGCCGTGGATGCGCTCCAGGTAGATGACGTCCATGCCGTCGCGGATGCCCAGGTGTACGGTCTCGCGGGTGGCCTCGAAGAGGTCCTGGAGGAAGGGCAGGGCAGCCTCCCGCAAGTCGAGCCGGTGCGGTACCAGTGAGCCGAGTTCGAAGAGTTTGGCGCCGAGCCGGTAGTGCGGGCCCGAGCGCTCCAGCCAGCCCAGCCGGACGAGGTCGGCCGCCAGCCGGTGCACCGTCGGCTTCGCCAGGCCGGCCCGCACCGAGAGTTCCGACAAGCGGAACGGTCCGCCGCTGGGGCTGAAGCAATCGAGGATGATCGCCGCCTTCTCCAGCATGCTTCCGCCGTCGTTGTTCCGTGTCACGGAACGGAGTTTGTCGCGTCCCGCGGATGGTGTCTATACCGGAGTCCTGGAGTACCGGTTACGGAGTACCGGAGCAGGACCCACCTTCCCTGGAGGTATCGCATGCCGCCCACACCACCGGCCGTGGTCAAGGCCGCCGATCTGCTGGCGGAGGCCGCCCGGACCGGGGCCGCCTGTCCGCCGGTGCGGACGCTGTTCGACGACGGCGGTGACCTGGAGACCGCGTACGCCGTGCAGCAGCTGAACGTCCGGCGCGGCCTGGACGCGGGACGCCGGATCGTCGGCCGCAAGATCGGCCTGACCTCTCCGGCCGTACAGCGGCAGCTCGGTGTGGACCGGCCGGACTTCGGCGCGCTGTTCGCCGACATGGCGGTGCCGGACGGAGGCGAGGTGCCCGCCGGGCGCCTGTTGCAGCCGAAGGTGGAGGCCGAGGTGGCGCTCGTGCTCGGCCGCGATCTGCCGCACCCCGCGTGCACGGTCGTGGACGTGCTGCGGGCGGTCGACTTCGCCCTGCCCGCCCTGGAGATCGTCGACAGCCGGGTGGCGGACTGGGACATCTCCCTGGTCGACACGGTCGCCGACAACGCCTCCAGCGGCCTGTACGTCCTGGGCGCCACGCCCGTACCCCTCACCGCCGTCGACCTGCGGACCGTGTCCATGGCCATGACGCGGGGCGGCGAGACCGTCTCCGAGGGCAGTGGCACCGACTGCCTCGGCAGCCCCCTCAACGCGGCCGTCTGGCTGGCCTCCGCGCTGGCCGAGCGCGACGAACCACTGCGCGCCGGCGACCTGGTGCTGACCGGAGCCCTGGGCCCGATGACCCCCGCCGCCCCGGGCGACACGTTCGAGGCCCGGATCACCGGCCTGGGATCCGTCCGCGTCGTCTTTCCCACCGAGGGGGACAGCCAGTGAGTACCACCAAGGTCGCCATCATCGGCTCCGGCAACATCGGCACCGACCTCCTGATCAAGGTCCTGCGGCTGTCGGAGAGCCTGGAGATCGTCGCCCTGGCCGGTATCGACCCGGACTCCGACGGGCTGGCCCGCGCCCGCCGCCTGAAGGTCGCCACGACCCACGAGGGCGTCGAGGGGCTGGTCGGGCTGCCGGAGTTCGCCGACGTCGAGATCGTCTTCGACGCGACCTCTGCGGGTGCCCACCGCCACCACGACGAGGTGCTGCGCCCGCTCGGCCGGACGCTGGTCGACCTCACCCCGGCCGCCGTCGGCCCGTACGTCGTCCCGCCGGTCAACGGCGACGCCCATCTCGACGCGCCGAACGTCAACATGGTCACCTGCGGCGGCCAGGCAACCATCCCGGTCGTCGCCGCGGTCAACGCCGTCGCGCCGGTCCACTACGGCGAGATCGTCGCTTCCATCGCCTCCCGCTCCGCCGGGCCGGGCACCCGGGCCAACATCGACGAGTTCACCGAGACCACCGCCTCCGCCATCGAGCGCGTCGGCGGGGCCGCCCGGGGCAAGGCGATCATCGTCCTCAACCCGGCCGAACCGCCGCTGATCATGCGGGACACCGTGCACTGTCTGGTCCCGGAGTGCGCCACCGAGGCCGTCACGGCGTCGGTCGAGGAGATGGTCGGCCGCGTCCAGGCGTACGTCCCCGGCTACCGCCTCAAGCAGAAGGTGCAGTTCGAGCGCGTACCGGCCGACGACCCGCTGCACACCCTCACCGCCCCCGGCACGGGCGAGGCCCTCAAGGTCTCGGTCTTCCTGGAGGTCGAGGGCGCCGCGCACTACCTCCCGGCCTACGCCGGAAACCTCGACATCATGACCTCGGCCGCGCTGCGCACCGCGGAGCGCATGGCCGCCCCCCGCGCCACGGAGGTGGCCTCCCGATGACCCGTCTCTATGTCCAGGACGTCACCCTGCGGGACGGCATGCACGCCGTCCGCCACCGCTACACCGTCGACCAGGCCCGCGTGATCGCCGCCGCCCTCGACGCCGCCGGGGTGGCCGCCATCGAGATCGCCCACGGCGACGGCCTGTCGGGCTCCAGCGTCAACTACGGCGTAGGCGCCCACACGGACTGGGAGTGGATCGAGGCGGTCACCGACGTCACGCGCCATGCCGTACCCACGACGCTCCTCCTCCCCGGCATCGGCACGCTGCACGACCTGCGGCAGGCCCACGCCCTGGGTATCCGGTCGGTGCGCGTCGCCACCCACTGCACCGAGGCGGACATCGCCGCCCAGCACATCGCCGCCGCCCGCGAGCTGGGCATGGACGTCGCCGGGTTCCTGATGATGTCCCACATGGCGGAGCCCGCCGAACTGGCCCGCCAGGCCAAGCTGATGGAGTCCTACGGCGCGCACTGCGTGTACGTCACCGACTCCGGCGGCCGGCTCACCATGGACGGCGTACGCGACCGCTTCCGCGCCTACCGCGACGTACTCGACCCGGCCACCGAGCTCGGCATCCACGCCCACCACAACCTCGCGCTCGGCGTGGCGAACACCGTCGTCGCCGTGGAGAACGGCTGCACGCGCGTGGACGCCTCCCTCGCCGGGCAGGGCGCGGGCGCCGGCAACTGTCCGCTGGAGGCGTTCGTCGCGGTCGCCGACCTGCTGGGCTGGGAGCACGGCTGCGACCTGTTCCCGCTGATGGACGCCGCCGACGACCTCGTACGACCGCTCCAGGACCGTGAGGTGCGGGTGGACCGCGAGACGCTCAGCCTCGGTTACGCGGGCGTCTACTCCAGCTTCCTGCGGCACGCCGAGGCCGCCGCGGCCCGCCACGGACTCGACACCCGGTCCATCCTGGTCGAGGTCGGCCGGCGCGGCATGGTGGGCGGGCAGGAGGACATGATCACCGACATCGCGCTGGACCTGGTGGCCCGGAACTGAGCGGGGGCTCTTGAACCGCGCGGCGGCCGCACATCGACGGCGTCTGCGTCCGCGTGGCCCAGCGGATCCTGGCGATGACCTGCGTCATCCGGCACAACCGCACCACCGGCGAACCCATCACCAGGTCACTCATCGCCTACGACCGCTGAGCCACATCGGAACTACTCGTCTAGCCCCGCTCGCGCTGGTTGACGCGGGCCAGGAGGAGGTTCGGGTCCGTCTGGGTGAAGTAGGCGGCGCTGAGTACGTAGGCGGTCCGGCCGCGTACGGCCACGGCGGTCGGGTTGGACAGGCCGTCCTGTGCGGTGAGGACGACGGTGTGGGTGCCGTTGGGGCGCACCAGGGCGACCTGGTTGGGGACGTTGAGCGCGGCGAGCACGGTGTCGCGGTGCCGGTCGACGAAGCCGAAGTCGTCGATGCCGGTCAGTCCGGTCGCCCTGGTCTCGATCGGGCCGGCGGCGCCGTCCTGTCCGACGGGGATGCGCAGGAGGGTGCCGGCGTCGGTGTTGGAGACCCAGACCGTGTTGTGGTGGAAGCGCAGGCCGTTGGCGCCGATGCCGTTCGCGGGCGGTGTCTTGCCCGGGTCGAGGGGGGCGCCGGTGACCCAGGCGGTGGGCGTGCCGCCGGTGCTCGGGACGCGCCAGATCGCGCCCAGTACCGAGTCGGCGGCGTAGAGCACGCCCCGGCGCTCGTCGAGGGCGAGGCCGTTGGGGAACCCGTCCGGCGGGAGTTGTGCGATCTGGCGGGGCGCGCCGCCCTCGGGGTCGATGCGCCAGATGCCGGTCTCGCTGGTGCCGGTGGCGTAGTTGACGTAGAGGGTGCCGTCGCTCGCCCGGGCGATGCCGAGGACGACGGCGGAGCCTACGACGGGGGTGTTGGGGTTCGCGACGGCGGGCAGGGTCGCGAGGATCCGCGTGGCGCCCGTGCGGGTGACGTTGGCGACCTGGCGGGAGCCCGCGAAGGTCAGGTCGGCGGAGCCGTCGGGGGCGAGTGCGATGTTCTCGGGGGTCTGTCCTGCGGCGAGGCTGCAGTGGGCGACGACGCGCGGGTCGGACACGGCCGGCTCGCCGCCCGCCGCGGGCGCCGTCGCGAGCGGGCCGAGGGCGAGGGCGGCGGCGGTGACGGCAGCGAGGCGTGGCAGTCGGGGCATGGACCTCTCCTGGGAGGGGGCACGAATACGGTGAGACGCGGTAAGGGGAGCGTGAGGACGCCGGGGTGCGGCGCCAGAGGAAAGATGGCGGCGGACCGGATGCGGGGGCGACCGTCGCGGCCGGGAGGTCGCCCACCCGGAGCACGGCATGGGGCCGCTTGCCGCACACGCGGGTGACACGGTCCGCCGTCAGGGAGTGAGTCCGGCCCGCTCGCACGCCGCCCGCAGCTCCCGGGTGCAGATCTGCCCGACGGTCTGGGCGCCGTCCCGGACGAGAACCCGCTCGATGTCGTCGGCCGTGACCGCGACGGGTGTGAGCAGCACGGTCGGGATGTTCCGGGTGGTGGGGCTGTCGGTCGTCGTCGTGGCGCGGTCGCGCGGGTCCTCGCCGCGTCCCAGGGCCACCGCCATCTCGGCGGCCGCGGCGGCCTCCTTGCGGAACGGCTTGTACACCGTCATGTACTGCTCGCCCTTGACGATGCGGCGTACGGCGTCCAGGTCGGCGTCCTGACCCGTGACGGGCGGCAGGTCTGTGACGCCGGCGCTCTTGAGGGCGGCGATGACACCCGCGGCGATCTCGTCGTTGGCCGCCAGGACGCCGTCGATGCGTCCGGGGCCCAGGGCGGCGATGGCGGCGGACATGTTGGTGTGGGCGTTCTGCGCGCTCCAGTCCAGGGTGTCGTACGCCCTGGCGATCCTGACCTGGTCGGAGATCACGGACAGCGCGCCCTCGCGGTAGCGCGAGGCGTTGGGGCTGGTGGGGTCGCCGTTCATCATGACGACGGTCCGGCCTCGCGCCTCCTCCCGCATGCCGTCCAGCAGTCCCTGGCCCTGGAGCCTGCCGACCTGGACGTTGTCGAAGGAGACGTAGCCGGCGACGGGGCCCTCGGCGAGGCGGTCGTAGGCGAGCACCGGGACGCCCGCCCGGCGGGCCTCCTGGATGGAGGAGCGCATCGCCTTGGTGTCGGCGGCGTCGAGGATGATCACCCCGGCCCCCTTGGTGATCATGGAGGCCATCTGCTGGCGCTGCCGGGACGCGTCGTTCTCGGCGTTGGCGTATTCGAAGCTGCAGGCCGGGCAGAGTTTCTTGACCTGGGCCTGGATGTAGGGCCGGTCGGCGTGTTCCCAGCGGGGCACCGAGCGGCTCGGCAGGAGCAGGCCGACGGTGAAGCCGTCGCCGCTCGAGCCGCCGTCGGAGCCGCAGGCCGCGGCCGGCAGGACGAGGAGGGCCGCGGCGAGGGCCGCCGCGAAGTGCCGTACGCGGATTCCTCCGCGGGTCCTGGGCCTCATACCGGCTCACCGGCTTCCGTGCTCAGTTCGGTGCTTGTTTCCGTGGGCGGGGTCGCGGCCTCGTGGTCCGGTACGGCGATCTCGCTCCACACCTGCTTGCCGCCGGCCACCGGCACCGAGCCGAAGGTCTCGGACATCGCCTCGACCAGCATCAGACCCCGGCCGCCGGTCGACTCCCAGTCCACGATGACCGGCTTGGCGGGGGCGCGCGGCGAGGAGTCGCTGACCGAGACCCGTACCCGGTCCCCGCGCAGGACCAGGTCGAGGCGGACCGACCCCTGGGTGTGGACCAGGGCGTTGGTGACGAGTTCGGACACGACCAGCAGGATCGCGTCGGCCGCCTCGCCCACCTTCCAGCGGCGCAGGGTGCGGGCGGTGAAGCGGCGGGCGTGCATGACGGCGTCCGGCAGCCGCCACACCATCCAGCCGGCCCGGATCGGCCGGGTCCGCATGCCGTCGTAGCGCATCAGCAGCACGGCCACGTCGTCCTCACGGCGGCCCGCGTCGCCGAGCAGCGCGTCGGCCATGGCGCCCAGGTCGGCGGGGTCGGCGGCGGCCAGTGCGGTGCGGGTGCGGCGCATGCCCTCGTCCAGGGGCAGGTCGGAGGCCTCGACCAGGCCGTCGGTGACCAGGGCGAGGACGGTGCCGGGGGCGAGGGCGACCTGGGTCATGGGGAACTCGGCCTCCGCGAGGACGCCCAGCGGGGGCCCGCCCTCGATCTCCACCTCCTCGGTTCCGCCGTCCGGATGACGCAGCAGGGGCGCGAGGTGTCCGGCGCGCACGAAGAGGGTGTTGCCCTCCTCCATGTCCAGTTCGGCGTAGCAGCAGGTGGCGAAGAGGTCGGTCTCCATGGCGACGAGGAGGCGGTTGGCGTGGGAGACGACCACGTCGGGCGGGTGGCCCTCCATGGCGTAGGCCCGGACGGCGGTCCGCATCTGTCCCATGATCGTCGCGGCTCCGGCGCTGTGGCCCTGTACGTCGCCGATGACCAGCGCGACGCGCTCCTCGGAGAGGGCGATGACGTCGTACCAGTCGCCGCCCACCTGCAGGCCCCGGCGGGCGGGCAGATAGCGGGCGACGGCCGTGCCGCCGGGCAGTTCGGGCAGGCGGCGCGGGAGCAGGCTGCGCTGGAGCATCGTGGCGAGTTCCTGCTCGGCGTCGTGCGCGTGGGCGCGCTGGAGGGCCTGGCCGACCAGGGCCGCGGTGGCGGTGAGCAGGGAGCGTTCCTCGGGGCCGAACTCGTGCGGGTGGTCCCAGCCGACCAGGCAGACCCCGGAGACGCGGCCCTTCGCGGGCAGCGGCAGGACGGCGAGACCGCCGGCGCCGACGCCCGCGAGACCGGGTTCGAGGGCGGTGCCGGCGGGCCACAGGTCCATCCGGCCGTCCTTCAGGGCGGCCTGCAGGGTGGGCAGGGCGCGCAGGGGCGCGTCGGGCCACTCCGTGCGCCATTCGGAGCGCCAGGCGTCCGGCCAGGCGCCGGGCTGCGGTGGGTCGAGCACGGTGACCATGAGCCGGTCGTCCTGCAGGGCCGCGAGCGCCACCCGGTCGGCGACCAGCGGCTCGCGCAGGGCGGCGACCACGACCCGGCCGACGTCCCGGGCGGTCACGGCGTCGTCGAGGGCGGCCGTCAGCCACTGGATGCGGGAGACGTCGTCGCCGCCGCCGCGCAGCACCGGGGTGGCCGTGACCACGCCCAGCACCTGCTCGGGCCGCTCGGCGTCCGCGTGCTCCACCCGGCAGCTCAGGCTGAGCCAGCGCATCTCACCGGCGGGACCGCGGACCCGGAACTCCAGGTCCCGGCGGGTGGCGGCGCCCGGAGACGTCTCCAGAACGGACATCAGGGCGTGCATGTCCTCCGGGAGGGCGTGCCCGAGCAGGGTGTCGGCCTTGCCGTCGAAGTCGTCCGGGGAGATGCCGACCAGTTCGAGCAGCGTGTCGTCGGCCTCGATCAGGCCGGTGTCCGGGATCAGCACGAAGGAGCCGACGCGCAGACTGCGCAGGGCGGGGTCCAGCAGGGACGACGGCTCGGGCGGCCCGGTCGCGGGGTGGAGGATGCCGGCGACCGCGTCGGCGTACCGCTCCAGGAAGCGGCGCTGGTCGGCCTCGAAGCCGTGCGGCGACTCCCCCACGACCAGGAGGCAGCCGAGCCGTCTGCCCTCCGCGTCGAGGGGCAGCGCGCCGAGCGCGCAGTCCGTGGTGAGCCACAGGGGCCGGTCGGTGCGGAAGGCGCGGGCCGCGGGTGAGTCGCCGGACACGGCGAGGCGCTCCGGCGGCGCGGGCCCGGCGGGAGTGTCTCCCGCCGCGTCCACCAGCCGGAGTTCGTCGTTCCCGGCGCCGGGCGCGTAGACCGCCGCCGACGTCGCTCCCGCGAAGGTCAGGGCCCGGTCGAGGCCAGTCCGCACGGTACCTCCCGTCCCTGCCGCAGGTGCCGACAGGTTGAGAACGGGGCACCCACCCACCAGAATCGCATATACGAATTAACCGAACATATCCACCTCGGTGCCACGGCGTCGATTGTCACAGATTGCCGCATTGACGCCTTTTCTTCTACGGCAGGTGGCGCACATGAAGCCCTGCATACGCGACACGGCCGCCACCGTGACCGCGGTCTCGGCGGCCGTCGCCCTGGCCGCCTGCGGGGCGGGCGCCGGAAGCGACTCCGCCGGCGACGACGCCCCGCAGATCGCTCTGCTGCTGCCGGACGCCACCACGGCCCGCTGGGAGAGCCAGGACCGGCCGCGGCTGGAGGAGAGGATCCAGGAGCTGTGCGACACCTGCGAGGTCGAGCACGCCAACGCCAGGGGCGAGGTGGCGACCCAGCAGGAGCAGATGGACTCGATGATCACCAAGGACGTCGACGCCATCGTGCTCGTCGCCGTGGACGCCAGGTCGCTGGGCCCGGCGGTCGCCAAGGCTCACGCCGCGGACATCCCCGTCATCGCCTACGACCGGCTCGCCCAGGGCCCGATCTCCGGCTACGTCTCCTTCGACGGCGTGGAGGTCGGCCGGCTCCAGGGCAGGGCACTGCTGCAGGCCATGGGCGACAAGGTGGCCGACCCGCAGATCGTCATGATGAACGGCGACCCCGCCGACCCGAACGCGGCCTCCTTCAAGGAGGGCGCGCTGTCCGTGCTGCGCGGGAAGGTGCGGATCGGCAAGGCGTTCGACACCCTCCAGTGGCGGACCGAGACCGCGAACATGAACATGTCCTCCGCCCTCGCGGCCCTCGGCCCCGAGGCCATCGACGGCGTCTACGCGGCCAACGACGGCCTCGCCGCCGGGAGCATCTCCGCCCTCAAGGCGAACAAGGTCGCGCCGCTGCCACCGGTCACCGGCCAGGACGCCGAGCTCGGGGCGCTGCAGCGCATCGTGGGCGGCGACCAGTACATGACCGTCCTCAAACCCTTCGAACCCGAGGCCTCGGCGGGCGCGGCCATGGCCGTGGCGGCGGCCCGGGGGCAGAGCCTGGACGAGGTGGCCACGGGCGACGTGCGGACGGAGACCGGCGAGCGGGTCCCGGCCGTCCTGCTCGCGCCGGTGTCCGTGACCGCCGACAACATCGGACGGACCGTGGTGAAGGACGGTCTGCACACGGCCGAGCAGATCTGCACCCCCCAGCTCCGGGCCGCCTGTGCCCGGGCCGGACTGACCTGACGGGCCGTCTTCCCCGACGACGGCCGGCCCCGGGAAGGAGATGGTCCGCGTGCCGGAACCGCCCTTGCTGGCGCTGCGCGGGGTGTGCAAGCGCTACGGCGCCGTCGAGGTTCTCACCGACGTCGAACTGGAGATCCACGCCGGCCAGGTGGTCGCCCTCCTCGGGGACAACGGGGCCGGCAAGTCCACCCTGGTCAAGGTGATCTCCGGGGTGACCCCGGCGGAGAGGGGCGTCATCGAGTGGGAGGGCCGGCAGGTCCACATCAGGCGCCCGCACGACGCCCGCGACCTCGGCATCGCCACCGTCTACCAGGACCTCGCGCTGTGCGGGAACCTCGACGTCGTCGGAAACCTGTTCCTCGGGCGGGAGATCCGCAGGTACGGGTTCCTCGACGAGATGGAGATGGAGCGCCGCACCCAGGACCTGCTGGAACGGCTCACGCGACGCGTGCCCGATCTGCGCGGGCCCGTCGCCTCGCTCTCCAGCGGTCAGCGCCAGACGGTCGCCATCGCCCGCTCACTCCTCGGTGAACCCCGGGTGCTGCTCCTCGACGAACCGACCGCGGCGCTCGGCTTCGAGCAGACCGGGGAGATCCTCGACCTGATCGACCGGCTGCGCGACCGCGGGCTCGGCGTGCTGATCATCAGCCACAACATGGGCGACGTGAAGGCCCTCGCGGACCGCGCGGCGGTGCTGCGGCTCGGCCGCAACAACGGCTTCTTCGACGTCAACACCGCGTCCCAGGAGCAGATCATCTCCTCCGTCACCGGCGCCACGGAGAACGTGCCGCGCCGGCCGGCGTTCCGGGAGTCGGGGTGGTGAGCGGGATGAGGCACACCAGGAACGGCATACGGGGCGAGGGCGCCCGGCCCGGCGGGCCGACGACGGGTGGGGGCGGGGGCCTGGGTGCGGGTGCTGGTGCCGGCACGGAAGCCGGTGCGGGTGGGGGCGCGCGTGCTGGTGCCGGGTCGGCCGGCGGGACCGGGGGCGGTACCGGTTCTGGTGGCAGGTCCGGGGGCGATGGGGTGGGCGCGGTGGCGCGGGGTGCGGGTGGGGCGCGTGTCCGGGGCGCGGTCGGCGGGGCCTTCCGGGTCGTGGCCGACTGGGTCACCCTGTTCCGGCGCAAGCTGAGTGCCGGGGAACTGGGATCGCTGCCCGTCGTGGTCGTGCTCGCCGCGGTCTGGATCACCTTCCAGTCCCTCAACGAGAACTTCCTCTCACCCCGGAACCTGTCCAACCTCAGCGTCGACATCGTCGGGACGGGACTGATCGCGGTCGGCATCGTCTTCGTGCTGCTGATCGGAGAACTCGACCTGTCCGTCGCCTCGGTCAGCGGACTCTCCGCGGCCGTCTTCGCCGTCCTCAACGTCAACCACGGCGTCCCGGAGTGGCTCGCCCTCGTCGTCGGGGTGCTCGCGGGCACGGTGGCGGGCACGGTCCAGGGGTACTCCATCGCCAGAACCCGGGTGCCGGCGTTCGTGGTGACGCTGGCGGGGCTGCTCACCTGGAACGGGCTGATGCTCGCCGTCCTCGGCGACAGCGGCACCGTGAACCTCGACGAGGACGGACTGGTCGCCAAGCTGACCAGCTACTACTTCACGCAGGACGCCGTCGGCTACACCCTCGCGGCGGTGGCCACGGGCCTGGTCTTCCTCGTCGCCGACCAGGACAGACGGCGCCGCCGGGCCGTCGGCATGCCGCACCGCTCGCTGCGGGCCGTCCTGGTCCGCACGGGAGGCATCGCGGTGGTCTCGTTCGGTGTCGCGTATCTGCTCAACCGGTTCCAGGGACTGCCGCTCGCCCTGCTGATCTTCCTCGTGGTGGTGGCGGGCCTCGACATCCTGCTCCGCGGCACGCACTACGGGCGCCAGATCTACGCCGTCGGCGGCAGCATCGAGGCGGCCCGCCGCGCCAGCCTCGGCGTCACACGTGTGCAGACCGCGGTGCTCGCCGTCTCCGGCACCATGGCGGGAATCGGCGGAATGTTCCTGGCCTCGCGCATCACCTCGGTCAGCCAGACCTCGGGCACGGGCGTCCTGCTGCTCAACGCCATCGCGGCGGCCGTCATCGGCGGCACCAGTCTCTTCGGCGGGCGCGGCACGACGTGGTCGGCGGTGCTCGGCATGCTCGTCATCCAGTCGATCGCCTCGGGCATGGC
This sequence comes from Streptomyces vulcanius, assembly GCF_042653945.1. Classification (NCBI taxonomy): domain Bacteria; kingdom Bacillati; phylum Actinomycetota; class Actinomycetes; order Kitasatosporales; family Streptomycetaceae; genus Streptomyces; species Streptomyces vulcanius. The sequence goes on from NZ_JBHSFK010000009.1 coordinate 268,064, forward strand.
GATCACGGACACTCCCCCGGCCGCCCAGTTCGTGATCACGGGCGGTGTGCTGTTCGCCGCGGTGGTCCTCGACGCGCTGTCCCGCCGCTCCCAGGAGGCCCACGGCCGGGCCTGAGTCGACGGGCGGGGGGACCGTTGTCAGTGGCTCCCACTACGTTTTGATCAGTGGGACCCGCCGGACGGATGGCGGGTCCCTTGTGGGGAGGAATCTGCCATGTCTACCGGGTCCGCCGCGGTGTCGACGACGTATCTCGAGCTGTCCCAGGAGGACGGCGCCGCGCACAAGTTCTACGAGGTGACGGTCGACGACCTGGTGGTGACCGTGCGGTACGGCCGCATCGGCGCCGACGGACAGACGCAGACGACGACGTTCGCGACGACCGAGAAGGCGCGGGCAGCCGCCGCGAAGAAGGTCGGCGAGAAGGTGCGCAAGGGATACGCCCCCGCGGTGCCCGGACAGCGCGCGCCGCGTGCCGTGACCCGGCGCCAGGTGGCCTCGGCCCCCTCCACCGCGCGCTCGGCCGCGCCCGTGCTGTGGCGGTTCCGCACCGGCTCCGCCGCGTTCGGCATCCATGTCGACGACGACCGCTGCTGGGTCGGCAACCAGTCGGGCGACGTGTACACGCTGGACCACGAGGGCGGCGTGCTGGCCCGCTTCAGCCTCCCGGACGGCGTGAAGTGCCTGGTCGCCGACGACTTCTGGATCTACGCCGGCTGTGACGACGGCAAGGTGTACGACCTGTCCTCGAAGCTGCCGTTCGCGGCGTACGACATCGCCGCCGACGTCGACATCTTCTGGCTGGACATCCACGAGGGCGTCCTTGACGTCTCGGACCGTGACGGCCGGCTCACCGTCATCGACCACGAGGACGAGCACCAGTGGGCCCGCCGCAGCCAGGGCGAGCAGGCCTGGATGGTCCGCGCCGACGACCGGGCCGTCTACCACGGCCACAGCCGGGGCGTCACCGCGTACGCCCCCGACGGCGGCCGGGAGCTGTGGCACACGCCCACCAAGGGCGGGGTCCTGTTCGGCTGGCAGGAGGGCGACGTCGTGTACGCGGGCACCGCGCACCGGGCGGTCCAGCGGCTGTCGAAGGCGACCGGCGCGATCGAGGCGACGTACGCCTGCGACAGCGCGGTGTACTCGTGCGCGACCTCGCCCGGCGGGCGGTTCGTCTTCGCGGGCGACGCGTCCTCGTCCGTCTACTGCTTCGACCAGGACGGCACCCGGCTGTGGAAGCTCGGCACGGGCGACGGCTCGGCGCTGTCGATGCAGTACCACGACGAGCGGCTGTACCTGGTGACCACCGACGGCTCGCTGGTCTGCGTGGACGCGAGCGAGGCGGCCGTCTCGGCGGCCCAGCAGGGCACGGTGCCGGTGGCGCGGGACGTCAAGCTGGCCGCGGCGCTGCCGACCTACGCGCCGGCCACGGAGGTCAGCGCGGTGGCCTCCGTGGCGCAGGCGCCCACCGGGGCGATCGTCGTGGAGTGCGTGCAGGAGGCGGGCAAGGTCCGGGTGCACGTGGTGTCGGACGGTTACGACCAGTCGCTGAACGTCCAGTTCCCGCGCGCGATACGGCAGCCCGGGGCGCGCTATGTCGTGCAGGCCCTGCACCAGGCGGCCGGCGGCTTCTACCGGGTGCGCGGCGACATCCAGCGCCTGCTCTGAGCGACCCGCTCCGGTGCGCCGCGGATGTCCCGTTCCGGTGAGCAGTACGCCCCGCTTACCGGCTCGGGCACCGCGCTGGGAACGTCTGCGGCACCAGTTTCCCGGCCCGGGGAGTACCGACATGCGTTCAGCCGGAACCAGCACAAGCAGCAGCCTCAGCACACTCAGCACCAGGAGCGCCCTGACCGCCGTGTGCGCGGCACTGGCCCTCACCACGGCCTGTACGGCGGGGTCGACCGACTCGACGGGGGTGTCGGCGGCCGGGCTGCCGACGGTCCGGGTCGCGCTCGGCATCGACGCCTCGTACGCCCCCTTCTATCTCGCCGTCGAGCGCGGCATGTTCGAGAAGGAGGGGGTGAACGTCGAGCTGGTCAAGACCGAGGGCGGTCCCGCCGCCTCCCAGGCCGTGACCGCGGGCACGGCCCAGATCGCCGCCAACGCCGACTCGACGGCCCTGCCCCTGATGGTCGACGACCCCGGGCTGCGGGCCCTGGGCGTCTTCCAGTCCTCCGACCGCTATCTCAAGGTCGTCCTGCGCGACGGCATCACCTCCCCGCAGAAGATCAGGACGATGGCGTCGATCGGCGGGCTCGGCCTGTACGCGACCCATCAGTACCTGCGCAAGAACGGCATCGATCCGAAGTCGGTGAAGATCCTGCAGAGTTCGGCGCCGGAGATACCCAGCCTGCTGGAGCGCGGCTCGATCGACGCCTACGTCCTGTACGAGCCCTGGGCGGCCAGGGGCGCGGCGGCGGGCGGTCATATCGCCGGGCGCAGCGGGGACTTCGGGGTGACGTACGTGCAGTGGCTGCTGGCCGAGGACAGCTGGCTGAAGGACAACGAGGAGGTGGCGGGCAAGGTGTTCAAGGTGGTGGCCGCCGCGGACAAACTGGTCGGCAGCGACCCCGAGGCCGCGGCGGAGGCGTCGCAGAAACAGGTGAAACTGCCGGTGGACCAGACGGTGAAGGTACTTCCGGAGATCACCTTCACCGCCCGCGGCATAGCCGCCCCGGACGTCATCGCGTCGCGGAAGATCGTCGACTTCCTGCTCGCCCAGAAACTCGTCAAGAAGTCGCCCGACCTCGACAGCTCGCTGCTGAAGGGCTGGTACGAGCAGCATGCGCGGTGAACCGGCCGCCGGACTCAGCGCAGCGATCGCGTGATGCCCAGGGACGCGGCGCGCAGTGCGATCGCGTGGCCGGAGGGGTCCATCCGGTAGGTGGGCGAGGTGATGGACAGGGCACCCACCAGGGTGTCCTGTCCGCTGAAGACGGGCACGGCCGTGCTGGTGTAGCCGAGCCGGATCTCCTCGGCCTCGGTGGCGATCCGTTCCGCCCGGATCCGCTCCAGCTGGACGCGCAGCCGCCCCGGTGAGGTCACGGTGTGGCGGGTGAAGGGCTTCAGCCCGTTCCTGACGACCGCGCCGAGCAGCGCAGGCGGGGAGAAGGCCAGGATCGCCTTGCCGGTCGCCGTGCAGTACAGCGGAAGCCGGCCGGCGACCCGGGACTCCTCGTTCAGGCCCCGGTGCGGGAAGAGCTTCTCCAGGTACACGACGTCGAGGCTGTCGTGAATGGCGAAGTGGATGGTCTCGTGGGTGGCCAGCAGCAGGTCCTCCATATAGGGCTGGGCGACCTCGCGCAGGATGCGCTGGCGGTGCACCCGCTGACCGATCTCGAACAGCCGCAGTCCGAGCCGGTAGTCGCAGCCCGCGCGCTCCAGCAGCCCCCACAGCACCAGCTCCTGGGCGAGCCGGTGGACGGTCGCCTTGGCCACACCGGTACGGCGCACCAGCTCGGCGAGCGAGAGGCTGTCGTCCTCGGCGCGGAAGGCCTCCAGGATGGGCCGGACCTTGCCCAGCACCGAGTTCATCGGGTCCGGGCCGGGGACCGTGTCCCGGGGAATGACCGAAGAGGAATAGGGACTGGTGGAGGTATGGGGGGTGGTGACGGTCATGGGAAGAACCTCCCGGTCGATCCGTTGCCTCCGGAGAACGGAACCACGAACCCCTGGGGCGTGGCCATGGGCGGGTGTTAATTCGCGGTGACCCCGAGGAGCATCGCGGGGGCCCGGCGGGCGTCCAACGAACCCGTCCCGTTCAGTGGACCGAGGGGCGTGCGGCCCGTGGCGGGCGGGTTCTACGGTGCGCGAATTCGACGGAAGGGGATGTGATGGCCAACGTCATCGAGACCGGCCGGGGTGCGGCCGTCCGGGTCGACGGGGTCGGCATCCGGTTCGGCTCGTTCCACGCGGTGCGGGACGTCACGCTCGACATCGCCGCCGGTGAGTTCCTGTGTCTGCTCGGGCCGAGCGGCTGCGGCAAGTCCACGCTGCTGTCCGCGCTGGCCGGGTTCGTGACGCCGTACCGGGGCGGGGTCACCGTGGACGGTGTTCCGGTGACCCGTCCCGATCCCGGGCTCGGCATGGTCTTCCAGAGCAGCGAGGCGCTGTTCGACTGGATGACGGTCCGGCAGAACGTGGCGTTCGGGCCCCGGATGCGCGGCACGTCCCGGGCGCGGCAGGCGGAGCTGGTGGACGAGTATCTGCGGCTGGTGGGGCTGCGGCACTGCGCCGACCGGTTCCCGGGCCAGTTGTCGGGCGGTATGCGGCAGCGGGTGCAGATCGCGCGGGTGCTGGCCAACGAGCCGAGCGTGGTGCTGATGGACGAGCCGTTCGGGGCGCTGGACGCGCAGACCCGGCAGGTGATGCAGGAGGAGATGGACCGGATCCGGCGGGTCTCGGGCTGCACGGTCGTGTTCGTCACGCACGACATCGACGAGTCGATCCTGCTCGCCGACCGGATCGCGGTGATGACCGCGGGACCGGCCGCGTCCATCAAGTCCGTGTACCCGGTGGACCTGCCCGGGCCCCGGGATGTGACCGACCCCTCCGCCGCCGCCCTCCGCCACGAGCTGCGGCGGGACATCGGCGAGGAGGTGCGCAAGGCGTTGCGCGACCAGGGCCTCGACCAGGATCCCGGCAGGGACCTCGACGCACAGGAGGACCGATGACGACCGTCACCCTCGACACCGCGCCCAAGCCCCGCACCGCGCGCCCGGCGCTGCGGGCCGTCCGGGCCCGGGCCCGGACGGTGGGCCTCTACGCCCTGTCCGTCGTCCTCGGTGTCGCCGTGTGGCAGGTCCTGGCGGCGCACTACGGCCCCTCGCTGGTGGCCTCGCCGCGGGAAACCCTGTCCGCCGCCCGCGAGTTGGCGGCCGACGGGACCCTCGGCAACTCGATCGTTGCCTCCGGCCGCCGGATCCTGATCGGCTGGGGGCTGGGACTGCTGGTGGGCGTCCCGGCGGGCCTGCTGATCGGGCAGATCCGGATCGTGCGCCAACTCCTTGAGCCGTACATCGAGTTCTTCCGGTTCATCCCGCCCATCGCCTTCGTGACACTGGCGGTCGTGTGGCTGGGCATCGGCGAGTCGTCCAAGGTCGTGCTGATCTTCTACACGTCGGTGTTCATCGTCATCCTCAACACCAGTGCCGGGGTGATGGCGGTGAGCGAGTCGAAGCTGCGGGCGGCGGCGAGCCTGGGCGCCGGGCGCCGGCAGGTGCTGACCCGGGTGGTGCTGCCGTCGACGGTGCCCCACATCGTGACGGGAGCGCGGCTCGCGATGGGCAACAGCTTCCTGACCATCGTCTCGGCGGAGATCGTCGCCGCGCAGGTCGGGCTCGGCTCGCTGATCTGGACGTCCCGCAACTACGGCCGCATCGACTGGGTCTTCGTCGGGATCATCACCCTCGGGCTCCTCGGATTCGTCTTCGACCGTGTGCTGCGGATCGTGGCGTCCCGGGTCCTGCGTCGATACGGAGTGAAACTGTGAGCGAAGAGACGGGCGAAGAGACGTCGGCCGCGCTGGTCCTCGAACAGTTCGGCGACCTCCCCCGGCTGGTGGAGCGTCCGGTGCCACGGGCCGAGCCGGGCCGAACGGTCGTACGGATGCTGGCGGCCCAGGTCGGCCATCTCGATCTGAACATCGTGGACGGGCGGTTCGGGATCCTGCCGGAGCTGCCGGTGGTGCCGGGGACGAACGGCAGCGGGGTCGTCCTGGCCTCGGACACCCATCCCGTGGGCAGTACGGTCCGGGTCAACGGCAAGGGGGTCGGGCTGCGCCGGGACGGCTGCTGGGCCCGGCACGCCGTGGTGCCGGACGCGGCCGTGACCGCCGTACCGCAGGGCACGGACCCCGCGCTGGCCTGCGGTTTCTTCTCGCCGGCCGGTACGGCGTGGGCGGCGGTGCACTCGGTGGGCGCCGTACTGCCGGGTGAGCGGGTCCTGGTGACCGGGGCGGCCGGCGCGGTGGGCGCACTGGCGGTGCAGGTCGCCGCGCGGACCGGGGCCGAGGTGATCGGCGTGGTCGGCCGTCCGGCGAAGCTGGAGCATGTGCCCCCGGTGGCCAAGGCGGTGCTGGCGGCGGACCTGTCCGCCGAGGCGGTGGGCGGGCCGGTCGACGTGCTCGTGGACACCGTCGGCGGGCCGGTGCTGCGGGAGTCCCTCCCTCTGGTGCGCCCGCGCGGGCGGGCCGTCCTGGTCGGCTACACGGCGGGCCGGGAGTTCACCGTGGACCTGGCGGACTTCCTGCTGGCCGATGTGGCGGTGCTGCCGGTGAACCTGATGACGCGGGGCCGTGAGGTCGCCGCGGACGCCGAGCGGCTGCTGGCGGAGCTGAGCGCGGGCGAGCTGACCCTGCCGATCGAGCGCCACTCCCCCGACGGCCTCGCCGAGGCGGTGGCCCGGCTGCGCAGTGGCGCGGCGCTGGGCAAGGTCGTCCTGGATCTGTCTTGAGGAGGAACTGTATGCGCAGCGGTGACCACGATCAGACCATGGACCTCATGAGCGTTCAGGCCCCGCCGGAGGGTGCCTACGCGGAAGCGGACGGCGTCAAGTACCACTACATCGACCTGGGCGAGGGCAGCCCGACGGTCTTCCTGCACGGCGGCGGCCCGGGCTGCACCGGCTGGTCCGACTTCGGCCAGGTCGCGCCCCTGTTCGCGGCCGACCGCCGGTGTCTGCTCGTCGACATCCTCCAGTACGGCAGGTCGGCGAAGCCCGTCATCGAGGGCCCCATGTGGGACTACCACGCGGCGAAGACGGTGGCGCTCCTCGACTCCCTCGGGGTGGCGCGCGCGGACTTCGTCTGCAACTCCTGGGGCGGGACCATCGCGCTCAACCTCGCGGCCAAGTACCCCGAGCGCGTACGGTCGTTGGTGATCACCGGCAGTATGCCCGTCTTCCACGGCCCGCTCGCCCCGCTCCCCGAGGGCGGGCGGCGGGGCCGCAACGCCCGTGACGTCTACTACGGCGGCACGGGCCCGTCCCGGCAGAAGATGCGGGAGCTGATCGCCCGTCTGGAGTGGTACGACCCGGAGGCGATCCCCGAGGGCACGGTGACCCTGCGCCACGAGCAGAGCCTCGACCCGGAGGAGACGGCCCTCGCCGGCGCGTCGGACAACCCGCGCGGCGACTGGCAGGACCTGGCGGCCGAACTCGGCGCGATCGGCGCGCCGGTGCTGTTCCTGTGGGGCATGTACGACGCGTTCCTCACCCCGGACTACCCGCTGATGCTGGCGCGCATGGTGCCCCGGGGGAACCTGCATGTGATGGACCGGGTCTCGCACCATCCGCAGGAGGAGCGGCCGTACGACTACTACGCGGCCGTGACGGGCTTCCTCGACCAGCGGCACGGGTGAGCCCGGTGACCCCGCGTATCGTCGAACTGACCAGCCCCTTCACCCGTTTCGCCGGCCGGCTGCTCGTCGGGCTCGGCTACGAGGTGGTCCTGGTGGAGCCCCCGGAGGGCGACCCCGACCGGCGTGCCCTGGACGGCGACGCGTTCGTCCACTGGCACGCCGGCAAACGGTCGGTGACCCTCGACCCGAACAGCCCGGGCAGCCCGAACAGCCAGGGCAGCTCCGAACTGCGCGAGCTGCTGGCGGGCGCGGACGCCGTCCTCGACGGCACCGCCGAAGGGGTGGAGCGGCTCGTCGAGGGGCTCGGCCATCTCGTGCACGTCCGCGTCACCCCGTTCGGCCTGGTCGGCCCGCGCAGCCACTGGCAGGGCACCGATCTCGTGGTGGCCGCGACCGGTGGGATGCTCGCGCAGGTCGGCGACCCGGACGGCCCACCGCTGCGGCTGCCGGAGAACCAGGCGGAACAGCTCGCGGGTGTCAACGCCGCCATCGCCGTCCTGCTCGGCCTGCGGGCGCGCCGCCGGGGGCCGGGACAGTTGGTGGACGTCTCCGCGCAGGCGTGCGTCGCGGCGGCCCTGGAGGCGGGCACCCTCGCCTATCTGCACGAGGACCGGGTGCCGCCCCGGCCGGGACGGGTGCATCCGCTGGTCCCGCACGGGCTGTTCCGGGCCGCCGACGGCCATGTGGGCGGCGGGCTCGGCGGCAGCCCGCGCATGTGGGACGCGCTGCTGGCCTGGCTGTGCGAGGAGGGCGCGCAGGCCGACCTCGCGGAGCCGCGCTGGCAGGATCCCGTCGAGCGCAAGGCGCATCAGGAGTACGTCTTCAAGGTCGTCCAGGAGTTCATCGGCACCCGGCCCAAGGCGGAGTTCGCGGAGCAGGCGCAGGAGCGGAAGCTGCCCTGGGCCGCCGTGGACGTCCCCGCCGAACTGCCGGCCAATCCGCAGCTCGCCGCCCGTGACTTCTTCGTGCGCGCCGGCGACCGGACCGATCTCGGCTTTCCCTTCCCCTTCCCGGAGGGACGCCGGATCGCCTCGCTGACCGTGCCGGAGGCCGGGGCCGACCAGGCACTCCTCAACGAGCCGCGCCGCCCCGGCTCCGGCTCCGGCTCCGGCTCCGGCTCCGGCTCCGGCTCCGGCTCCGGCGCTGACGCCGCCCCCGCCCTGGACGGCGTACGGGTCCTGGACCTGACCTGGGTGCTGGCGGGGCCGTACTGCACGAAGGTGCTGGCCGACCACGGCGCCGATGTCGTCAAGGTCGAGTCGGTGAGCCGCGCCGACCCCACCCGGTTCGCGCCGTTCATGCACCTCTCGCGCGGTCCGCACACCGACCCCGACACCAACGGTTACTTCAACGAGGTCAACCGCAACAAGCGGAGCGTCGCGCTGGACACGCGGACCGAGGAGGGGGTGGCGGTGCTGCGCGAGCTCGTCGCGTCCTGCGACGTCCTCGTGGAGAACTACAGCGCCACGGTCATGCGGAAGCTCGGGCTCGGGTACGAGACGCTGCGGGAGATCAACCCCGGCCTGGTCTATGTGAGCATGTCGGGCATGGGGCACACCGGACCGCGCGCCGGCTGGGTGTCGTACGCCGACACCGTCTCGGCGGCAGGCGGACTGACCGGGCTGACGGGCTGGGGGCCGGACGACGTGGTCGGGGTGATCTACGGCCACGGCGACATCGTCGCGGGTCTCCACGCCGCGCTGGCCACCGTCGCCGCCCTGGAGCACCGGTCCGAGACCGGACGCGGGCAGCATGTCGACCTGTCCCAACTCGAGGCCGTCGCGGCCCACATGGGCACCAGCCTGCTCACCTCCGCCCGTGCGCCGATCGGCAACGCGCACCCGGAGTGGAGTCCGCACGGCGTGTACCGGAGCCTGGGCGCGGACCGCTGGCTGGCGGTGGCCGTGCGGTCGGACGCGGAGTGGGCGGCGCTGTGCGAGGTGATCGAACGGCCCGAACTGGCCGCCGACGCACGGCTGTCGACGGCGGACCTGCGCCGACGGCACGGTGAGCTGGTCGACGGCGCGCTCGGCGCCTGGGCCCGAACGCTGCCCGCCGACGCCGCCGCCGAGGCGCTCCAGGAGCGCGGAGTACCCGCCGGAGCGGTGCAGGACGGCCGTGAACTCGTCGAGCACGACCCGCAGTTGAGGGCGCGCGGGTTCTATGTGCGGATGACGCATCCGGCCGCCGGGGCCTTCCTCCACGAGGGCCTGCCCATCCGTCTCACCCGCACCCCGGGCGGGATCCGCCGGCCCGCGCCGCTGCTCGGCGCCGACACCGACGAGGTGCTCGGCGAGGTGCTCCCGCCGGAGCGGCTGCGACGGCTCCGGGAGGGCGGGGTGCTGCGTTGACCCGGACCGTTGCGGAGTTGATCGAGACAGCCGCCGACCGGTACGGCGACCGGGTCTTCCTGCGCATCGGGGCCACGACACGGACGTACGCCGAGACCCGCGAGGCGACGGCCGGCATGGCGGGGGCGCTCGCGGCCCGGGGCTGCCGGCCGGGCGACCGTGTCGCTGCCCTGCTGTCCAACCGCGTCGAGCTGGTCGACCTGATCCTGGGCTGTGCCTGGCTCGGCGCGGTGGCGGTGCCGCTCAACACCGGCCTGCGCGGACGGTCGTTGCGCCACGTCCTGGACCAGGCGCGGCCCCGGTTCGTGTACGCGGAGCCCGAGTTCCTCACGGAACCGGTCGACAGTGTCGTCTGGACGCCGGGCGCGGCGGACGCCCCCGTGCCCGGCGTGGCCGCACCGCTCCCGCCCGCTCCGGTCCGCCCGCAGGACACCGCCACGGTCCTGTTCACCTCGGGGACGACCGGGGTCCCGCGCGGAGTCCGCTGCCCGCAGGCCCAGTTCGTGTGGTGGGGCCGCAACGTCGCCGACTCCCTGCGGCTGACCGCCGACGACGTGCTGCACACCTGTCTGCCGCTGTTCCACACCAACGCCCTGCACACACCGGCGCAGGCGATGTCGGTCGGCGCGACCTGTGTGATCGGCGAGCGGTTCTCCGCCTCGCGGTACTGGTCCCAGGTGACGGAGGCGGGGGCCACGGCCGTGCATCTGCTGGGCGCGATGGTGCCGATGCTGCTGGCGCAGCCGCCCGGGCCGTACGACCGCGCCCACCGGGTGCGGCGCGGGCTGTCCCCGGCGACGCCGGCCGCCGCGTGGGAGGCGTTCCGGGACCGCTTCGGGGTGCGGCTGGTCGACGGGTTCGGGTCGACGGAGACCAACCTCGTCATCGGTTCGACGCCCGAGGAGTACCGCCCCGGGTACATGGGCACCGTGCGTCCCGGGTTCGCCGCGCGGGTGGTGGACGAGCGGCTGGCGCCGGTGCCGGACGGCACGCCGGGTGAACTGCACGTCCGTACCCAACGGCCGTACGCCTTCTCGACCGGCCGGGTGGGCGAGCCACCCCCGCCCCCGGGGTCCTGGCGGCGGACCGGCGACCGGGTGGTGCGCGAGCCCGACGGCTGGTTCCGCTTCGTCGACCGCGTGAGCGACGTCATCAGGCGCCGGGGCGAGAACATCTCCTCCGGTGAGGTCGAGGCCGCGGTCCGCTCCCATCCGGCGGTCGCGGGGGCGGCGGCCTTCCCGGTGGCCTCGGAGCTGGCGGAGGACGAGGTGATGGTCGCGGTGGTGGTCCGGCCGGGACACGTGCTGGATCCGGCGGAGTTGGCCGGGCACTGCGCGCGGGACCTGCCCGCGTTCGCGGTGCCCCGGTACGTCGAGACCGTACGGGCCCTGCCGCTGACCGAGACCGGCAAGGTGCGCAAGGCCGTGCTGCGGGAGCGCGGGGTGTCGGCCGGTACCTGGGACCGCCTGGCGTGAGACGGGCTGTCTCGCTCACCGGAACGATTCCGTGGGGCGGGGCACCGGCCCGCTCCTACGCTCCGAGCCATGAACGACGCATCCGCAACAGACCGCGCACCACTCCGGATCGGCATCCGCGTCCCGCCCTGCGACCGCGCGGACCGGGTCGCCGAAACCGTCCGCAGGGCGGAGGAGCTGGGCTTCGACGACGTCTGGTTCCCCGACTCGCAGTTGCTGTGGCGGGATGTGTTCACCACGCTCACCGCCGCCGCCCTGGGCACGGAACGGATCGGGCTCGGTACCGCGGTGACGAACCTGGTGACCCGGCATCCGGCTGTCGTGGCGTCGGCCGCCCGCAGCGTGGCGGAGCTGGCGCCGGGCCGGTTCGCGCTGGGCCTCGGCGTCGGCAACAGCTCGGTGGGGCCGGTGGGCCTGCGGCAGAGCACCTCCGCCGAGCTGCGGGAGGGGCTGGCCGTGGTGCGGGGCCTGCTGGCGGGCGAGGAGCGGGAGTTCGCCGGCCGGGTCCGGTCCCGGCTGCGGGATCCCCGGCCGGAGGTGCCGCTGCTGGTGGCGGCGAGCGGGCCGCGCAATCTGCGGCTGGCGGGCGAGGTGGCCGACGGGGTGGTCCTGCTGAGCGGGGTCTCGCCGAGGACGCTGGCGCAGGCGTCGGCACGGGTGCGCGAGGGTGCCGAGGCGGCGGGCCGCGACGCGGGAGACGTACCGCTCACGGTGTCGGCGTTCTGCGCGGTGACGGACGACGTCGAGGCGGCGGCCCGGCTCGTCAAGCCGATCTGCGCCTCGATCGCCCAGAACGGCGGGGCATCGTTCCTCGCGCTCGCGGGGATCGACGTCGAGGTGCCGAAGGTGGTCGAGGGGGTGTATCCCGACCTGGTCCACGCGGAGGACTGGAAGGCGGCCGTCGAGATCTGCTCGGCCTGGATCAGCGACGAGGCGGCGCTGCGGTTCGCGGAGGAGTTCTGTCTGTTCGGCACGGCCGACGAGATCGCCGGGCGGCTGGGCGCGCTGCACGCGAGCGGCGTCGGCGGAGTTCTCCTCCAGCACGTCGGGTCCTACGATCCGCCCACCGAACTGATCGAGGCCGTCGGAGCCTCGGTTCTGCCAACTCTCAGGTGATGGAGGCGAAATGACACTGCGCAAAGGCTATGTACCCAGCGAGTTCGGCCAGTTGCACTACGTGGAGTGCGGCACCGGCGGCGAGCCGGTTCTGATGCTCCATCAGACTCCGCGCTCCTGGACGGAGTACGTGGATGTGCTGCCGCTGGTCGGTGCCCGGCAGCGGGCCATCGCCATGGACACCCTGGGCTTCGGCGCCTCCGCGAAGCCGGACGGGCCGCACTCGATCGAGCGGTTCGCGGACGGCGTCGAGGAGCTTGCCGACGCGCTCGGCCTGGACCGCTTCCACCTCGTCGGCCATCACACCGGCGGGGTGATCGCGGTGGAGGTCGCCGCCCGGCTCAAGGACCGGGTGGCGAGCCTGCTGCTGTCCGCCACGCCCTTCATCGACGAGGAGAAGCGGCGCACGGCCGGCGAGCGCAAGCCCGTCGACCTCGTCGAGCCGAAGCCCGACGGCTCCCACCTCCTCGACCTGTGGAACCGGCGGCGCGGCTTCTACCGGGACGGTGAGGAGGCCGCGCTGAACCGGTTCGTGATCGACGCGCTGACCGTCCTGGACCGGGTCGAGGACGGCCATGTGGCGGTGCGCACCTACGGGATGGACCTGCGGCTGCCGTACGTCACCGCCCGCACCCTCGCCGTCTGCGCGCCCGGCGACCACTACTCGCTGCCCGCCCTGGAGAGGTTCGCCGCGGCCCTGGGCTGCGAGACCCGGGTGCTGTCGGGCGGTCATGTGCCACTCCCCGAGCAGTTGCCCGGGGAGTTCGCCGAGACCGTGCTGGCCTGGGCCGCGGCCGGGTAACGCGGTCACTTGAGGCCGATGTGCGCGCCGGGCCCGAGTGGCAGGTCGAATCCGTAGAAGACCCCGAGGATCGCCAGCCACACCACCATGAACGGCACCACGAAGATGGCGAGCCGGGAGATGAGCGTGCCGAGCCTGGCGTCGGGCTCGTACTGGCGGAGCATCGCCAGGATCAGGAACACGTAGGGGTTCATCGGTGTGATCACCCCGGTCGCCGAGTCACCGATCCGGAAGGCGGCCTGGGTGAGCGCCGGACTCATCCCCATCAGCATGAACGCGGGGACGAACACCGGGCCGACCAGGGACCACAGGGCGGAGCCGGAGAGGATGAACAGGTTGAGGCAGGATACCAGCAGGACGAACACCAGGATCGCCCAGAAGCCGGTCACGCCCAGCGAGTCGAACAGCGCGGCGCCCTTCACCGCCAGCAGCACACCGACGTTGGACCAGGTGAACAGGGCGATGACCTGGGCGGCGACGAACATCATCACGAGGTAGCCGGACATGGTCCGCACCGACTCGGTGACGGCGTTGGTCACGTCCTCGGCGCTGGTCAGCTGCTTCACGCCGAAGCCGTACGTCAGCCCGGCCAGCAGGAAGGCGCCGAACAGCACGGGGACGATGCCGGAGAGCAGCGGCGAGGGCACGAAGGCCCCGCCCTCGCCGCGCAGCGGTGCGCCCTCCGGCAGCCACAGGGCGAGCACGCCGGCCAGGTAGACGAGGACGACCAGCGCGGTGCGCAGCAGCGACCGGCGCTGGACCGGGGTCAGCGCGAGATCGGACTCCTCGCCGCCGCCTTGGTAGACGCCGAGCCGGGGTTCGAGGACGCGGCTGATGAGGAATCCGCCCACCGTGGCCAGTACGAGGCTGCTCGCGGCCGTGAAGAAGTAGTTGATGAGGAGATGGATGTGGAGTCCGTCGGCGGCGGGGAGCACCGAGGCCGCCTGCTGGGTGATGCCGACGTACAGGGCGTCGAGGGAGCCGATGGTGAACCCGGCCGCGTAGCCGGCGGTGACACAGGCGAAGCCGCCGATCAGGCCGGCGACGGGGTGGCGTCCGGCGCTCTTGAACACCAGCGCGGCCAGCGGGGGCAGCACGATGGCGGCGACGTCGCTCATCATGTGCGCCTGGCTGGCGATGAGCGCCACGGCGTACGGCAGCACTACGCGGGGCACCCTGGCCAGGGTCGCCCGCATCAGGGTCTCCAGCAGGCCCGTCTTCTCACAGAGCCCCACCACCATGATCAGCACCAGTACGGCGCCGATCGGGGGGAAGGTGGCGAAGTTGACGACGAGGTTCTCCACCAGCCAGCTGACGCCCTCGCCGGTGAGGAGGCCGGTGATGTGCTTGGTCTCGTCGCCGCCGGGGACCCGGACGGACACGCCGCCCAGGTCGAGCGCGGTGGAGGCGACGGCAAGCAGCAGGAACAGGACGGAGAACAGGACGACCGGGTTGGGCAGGGCGTTCCCGGCCCGCTCGATGAGCGAGAGCACCCGGTCGAGGGGGGTGGCTCTGCCGGAGTCCGGGGAGTCGGTGGGTGGGGCGGGGAGGTCGGTCTGTGAGGGCATCAGGGCCGCCTTCCGGTCGCGGCAGGTGCGGGAGTGGTCGCGAGGAGGTCTTTGCGTACGACGCCGTCCTGGACGACGCAGACGATGCGCGCGGGGTCTCCGAGGACGCCGATGTCGGCGAGCGGATCGCCGTCGCAGAGGATCAGGTCGGCGGTGCGGCCGGCGGCAAGGGTGCCCAGCCGGTCGGCCACGCCGAGGAGTTCGGCGGAGGTGCGGGTGCCGGCCACGATGGCGGCCATCGGGTCCATGCCGAGGTCGACCAGGTAGCTGAGCTCCATCAGGTTCACGCCGTGCGGGCCGACCGCGGCGTCGGTGCCCAGCGCGATCCTGGCACCGTACTCGATGGCGCGGGCGATGTTCTCCTTGGTGAGCCCGGACCAGCGGACCTTCTTCTGGTAGTGGTAGTCGGGCATCGTGTCCTTGTTGATGCCGGCGTACACGGTGGACAGCGTCGGGACGACGAAGGTGCCCTGTTCACCGGCCAGGTCCAGGGCCCGCTGGTCGAGGCCGTAGCCGTGTTCGATGCTGGTCACGCCGCCGCGCAGGGCGTTGAGGATGCCGGCGTTGCCCTGGGCGTGGGCGGCGACGGGCTTGCCGCCGTGGCGGCGGGCCTCGTCCACGACGGCCCGGATCTCCTCCTCGAGGAGGCCCTCGTCGTCGGGCTGGTCGTAGGGGCTGCCCATGCCGCCGGTGGCGCAGACCTTCACCAGGTCGGCGCCCTCGCGCAGCACCCGGCGCACGGCGAGCCGGGCCTCGTCGCTGGTGTCGGCGATCTCGGACATCCCGGCGCTCAGGTCGGTACCGTCGGGCAGGCGGACGTCGGCGTGGCCGCCGGTGTGGCTGATGATCCGTACGGCGGTGTGCAGCCGCGGGCCCACGATCCGGCCGGTCTCGACGGCGGTGCGGTAGCCCGCCGAGAGGCCGCCGAGGTCCCGGGCGCTGGTGATGCCCGCGTCGAGGGTCTGACGCAGCCGTCCCGCCGTGTCCAGGGTGACCAGTACGGGGTCCAGTTCGGCGCGGCGGCCGGGCGGGGAGCCCTGTGCGTAGGCGAGGTGGACATGGCAGTCGAAGAAGCCGGGCAGGACGGTACGGCCGCCGGCGTCGATCACCCGGAGCGGGGAAGCATCCCCGGAAGCGGTGGGCGCCGTCGCGGCGGGTCCGGCGTACAGGACGGTCCCCTCGGCGTCGGTGCGGACGACGGCGTCCTCCACCGGGGCGGCGCCGGTGCCGTCGATGAGCCGGGCGTTGTGGATGTGCAGGGCGGTCGGGGCCGCCTCCGGTGTGGTGACGAGCGTCATCGGGCGCGGTCACTCCTCTGGTGTCGGGAGCAGTTGGAGAGGGAGTGTGGGATGCGCAGGACAACCTCGTGTCACGGCGCAGTTTTCGCGCCGGATTCCCCCGGGACGCGCAGGGATGTGCCGCCCCGGGGTGTGCAGGAAAGGACCGCCGCGGCGGGCGTGGGGGACGTGGAGCTGGACGAGCTGGACCGTGCGGTGGTGCACGCCCTGCAGATTCGTCCCCGGGCGCCGTGGAAGCTGGTCGGTGAGGTGCTCGGCGTCAACCCGGTGACCGCGGCCCGCCGTTGGCACCGGCTCACCGAGGCGGGGCTGGCGTGGGTGACCGCCTATCCCCGGCTGACCAACTCGCGGATCGTGGTGACCGCGGTGGTCGAGGTGGACACCGAGCCGGGTGTCGCCGATGACGTGGCGCGGGCGCTGGCGGCGTCTCCCGAGGTGAGCAACATCAAGCTCACCGCGGGAGGTCGTGATCTGGTGGCCTCCGTGCAGACCCGCACGCTGGACGAGCTGGCCGGGCTCACCACCCATCTCTTCCAGCGGACACCCGGCATCCGTGCCACCCGCACACATGTCTCGACCGGTCTGCCGACCGAGGGCAGCCGCTGGCGGCTGCGCAGCCTGGACGCGGCCCAGGCCGCCCGTATCGAGGCGGCCCTCCCCGAGCCGGCGGCGGTCGCGGCCGAGGCGGGCTGGGACTCCCTCGACGACCGACTGCTGGAACTGCTGAGCACGGACGGCCGGATGTCCCTGCGCGACCTGGCGGCGGCGACCGGGACGAGCCTGACGACCCTGCGCCGCAGGCTCCAGTCCCTGCTCGCCTCACGGCTGGTGCTCCGCTGCGACCTGGCGCGCCCGCTGTCGGGCTGGCCGCTGTCCGCCGTGTACTTCGCCTCGGTGCCGGGCCAGTACGTGGAGGAGACCAGCCGGGCCCTGGCCGCCGTGCGCGAGGTCCGTTCCTGCTCCATCACGGCGGGCCCGCACAACCTCGTCGTCGACGTCTGGCTGCGGGCCCTGCACGACGTGCACGCCTTCGAGGCCCATCTCTCCCGCCAGTTGCCCCGCCTCACGGTCGACGACCGCTCGGTGGTGCTGCGCACGGTCAAGCACATGGGCCGGCTGCTGGACCGCGACGGCCGCTGTACGGGCGTGGTGCCGCTGAGCCATCCCGTGGGGCACGGCACGACGCCGTCGGAGACCTGGGCGCAGTCCCCTGTTCAGCCCCTGTGGTGACGGCCCCCGTGCCGGTCGTGCCCGTGGCGGCGTTCGGGGGTGTCGCAGTCGGAACCGCCGCCCCCGGAACCCGGATCGGGGTCCTCGGCGGGCGCCGTGGCGGTCGGCTGCGGGATTTCGGGTTCCGGGGTCTCGTAGGCGGGCGTCGAGGGTTCCGGGGCCTCCGGCGATCCGTCGTCCGTCGGGGGCTGCTTCTCCCCCGGCGCGGTCTCGACGGGCGACGGCGCCTCGTCCGTGGGCTCCGCCGCCGGTGCCGTCGTCTCCGGTGCCGTCGTCTCCGTGGGCGCCGGCTCGTCGTCGGTGCGGGGCGCGGCGGTGGGCGTCGCCACGGCGACCTCCCGGAACGGCTGCTCCGGCCGGACGTCGGCCGCCTGTACGGAGGTGTCGTGGTCGTCGGCCGCCTCCGCCCGGACGGCGGCGCGCGGCGGCGGGGCCTCGGCCACCGGCGTCCGCAGCGCGGGGACGTCGGCGACGGGCGTGCGCTGCGCGGGCGCCGGGGAGGAGTCGGCCGGTCCGAGCACGATGAGACAGACGGCGGCGGCGCCCGCCACGACGGCGCCGGCGGCCACCGCCACGGGCGCCTTGGCACCGCCGACGGCGGCATGCCGTACGCCGTGCAGCAGCCCGGCGCCGTGGGCACCCGCCGCGCCGGCCGCCCCGGCCGAGGCGAGGAGGTACTTGCCCGTGCCGCCCACCGCCACGAGGAGCAGCGCCGGGCCGACCAGCGCGGGCAGCCGGTCGTTGGCGTGCATCAGGGCGGCGAGGCGCGCCCGGCAGTCGTCGCACGCGTCCACATGGCCGAGCAGCCGCTCGCGCTGCCGCTCGGTCGCGGCGCCACGGACGTACGCGGGCATCCGGGCCCAGTGGACCTGGCACGCGGGGTCGTCGGGGGCGCCGGTCTGGGCCCGCAGGAAGGCCTGCCGCATGCCTTCCCGGGCGCGGTGCAGGAGGACGGCCGTGGCGCCCTCCTTGGTGCCGAGCTGCGGCCCGATCGCCGCCAGCGGCTGGCCCTCCGCGTCCGCCAGCCACAGCGCCTTCACCCAGCGCTCGGGCAGCTGGCCCAGCACCCGTACCACCATGTCGACGGAGGACACCTGTTCGGCGGGGTCGCCGCCGTGCGTGCCGGGCTCGGCCCGCTCGTCGGACTGCGGATCCTGCGGCGTCTCACGCACCGCCGTCCCGGAGGCGATCGCCAGATGCCGCACCGTCGTCCTGAGATACGCCGGT
Source organism: Streptomyces vulcanius (assembly GCF_042653945.1). Lineage (NCBI taxonomy): Bacteria > Bacillati > Actinomycetota > Actinomycetes > Kitasatosporales > Streptomycetaceae > Streptomyces > Streptomyces vulcanius. The sequence continues at coordinate 286,493 of NZ_JBHSFK010000009.1, forward strand.
ATGTTGTCGATCTCGTGCCCGGCGGCCAGCCGCCGCCACACCCGGAAGTGCGCCTCGGCGACGAGGTCCTCGGCCGTCCAGGCGTTCCGGGTGAGGGAACGGGCGTACGCGACCAGCCGCGGCTGCTGCTCCTCGTAGATCCGGGCGTACGCGGCGGTGGCGGAGGACTGTGCGGGCACGGCGGTGGATCTGTCGGACATGGAGGAACGCTCCAGTTGCCTGCTGAGGGGGCCGAAGGATTTGTCACCCTAGATGACAAAACTTTCAATCAAAGTTGCAGCAGCCCCTAGATGTGACACACACCACAACCACACCACGGACCCAAGGCGCACCGGAGGAACGTTGAGGATCGGATTGACAGGGGCGGGCCGCATGGGCCGGCCGATGGCCGAACGGCTGGCGGACGCGGGGCACGAGGTCACCGTGCTGGCGCGCCACCCGCGGGCCCGGGCCGCCGCGGAGGCGGCGGGACGGACGTGGGCCGGCACGGTCGCGGCGACCGTACGGGACGCCGACGTCGTCTTCGTGGTCGTGCTGACGGACGATCAGGTGCGCTCGGTGTGCCTGGGCCCGGACGGCGCGCTCGCGGCCATGCGCCCGGGGGCGGTTCTCGTCCAGCACACGACCTCCGATCCGGCGACCGCACAGCTCCTCGCCGATACGGCGGCACCCCGTGGGGTCGCCGTCCTCGACGCCGCGCTCTCCGGTGGCCCCCACGACATCGCCGCGGGCCGCCTCACCCTCTGGGTGGGCGGGGACGAGGGCGTCCTGGACGAACTGCGCCCGCTGCTGGGGACGTATGCCTCGCCGGTGCTGCATGTGGGTCCGGCCGGGCACGGCCAGCGCGTCAAGCTCGTCAACAACGCGCTGTTCGTGGCCCAGGTGGGGCTCGCCGTCGACGCCGTACGGCTCGCCGCCGCGCTGGGCGTCGAGGAGGGGACCGTCCTGACCGCCGTACAGCACGGCAGCGGCGCGAGCCGGGCGCTGGGCATCGTGGCGGGCGGCGGCGCGGACGCGGTCGCGGGGCGGATCGGGGACCTGATGCGCAAGGACCTGGCCGCGGTACGCGAACTCGCCCGGCGCACCGGCGCCGATCTCGGGGTCATCGGCACGGTGCTGTCGTCGGAGACGGTCGAGGAGAAGGTACTCGGCGGCCCGCCGGAACAGGCGTCAGGCCGTCCGGACTGACCCCGTCCCGGGCGGGCGCCCAGGGGCCGTCGGCCGAGGTCGCCGGCGAACCGACCATGCCCCGCCCATAGCGCCACACAGGGCCGTGCCACACGTCCACCGGCTCCCCGCGAGCCGGCAGCGCACCACGAGCGACCCGTCGCCACCCACCGCGCCTCCTTCTCCGACCTCCGACGTCGGACGACTTCATGCTCACCGGGACTGTCGGCGTACGGACCACAGAGGTTCACACCAGGTGCCGGCGCGGTCTGCTCAGCGGACCGGATCCCTTGGGCGGATCCCTGCGGCGGAACATGCTCGGTCCACAGTTCACCGGCGGCAGGAGGACACGCACGATGACGGTCGAGGACGCTCCCGGCACGGCCACCCCCGGCCGGAGCCGGCGCGGGAAGGCGGCGGAGCCCGGCCGCCAGGACTGGAAGTCCTGGCCGCACTACGACGGCGCCGCCGCTGGTTTCCGCGGCTACTGGTATCCGGTCACCTGGTCCAGTCACATCACGGGGAAACCGCAGCCGTTCACCCTCTGCGGCGAGCGGATCGCACTCATCAGGGACGCGGGCACGGCGTACGCCCTGCACGACCGCTGTCCGCACCGGGGCGTGCCGCTCTCGGAGGGCGACCAGCAGTTCCCCGGCACGGTCAGCTGCCCCTACCACGGCTGGACCTTCGACCTGCCGACGGGGAAGCTGGCCGCGGTCATCACCGACGGGCCCGGCTGCCGTCTCACCGGCAAGCTGGGCGTGCGGACGTACCCGGTCGAGGAGCGCCTCGGCATGGTGTGGGTGTACGTCCCGGTCGCGGACGAGGAACCGCACCCGATCGACTCGCAGCTCCCGGAGGAGCTGGTGTCGCACCCGTTCGTGATGGGCGGCCGGATCGAACCGCGCGGCGGCAACTGGCGCTTCGCCTGCGAGAACGGCTTCGACGAGGGCCACGCCAAGTATCTGCACCGCACGGCCCTGTGGCGGCTGTTCAAGCCGATGCCGACCTGGAACATCACCCGGATCGTGCCGAAGGGCCGCTGGATCTTCCGGGTCCAGGAGGAGGTCCACTGGGAGGCCGACTTCCCCGGGGTGGGCCACTGGTCCAACAAGCGCTGGTGGAAGACCCGGCCGCCGAAGGAGACCTTCAACATCGGCAACACCGGCAAGGCCGACCGGATCGACCCGGTCATCGAGGCCCAGGAGTTCCCCGGCTTCGCCTCGCTGTCGATGCCGGGCGTGCTGCGGATCGCGTACCCGAAGTTCATCCACTACGAGTTCTACGTCCCCGTCGACGAGGACCACCACCGCTATGTCGGCGTGATGGTCAACTTCACCGAGGGCTGGGAGACGCTGCGCTTCTACGCGAAGTACCTGGGCGCCGTCCGCTGGCTGTTCCACGGCCAGTTCTCCGGCCAGGACGCCTGGATGGTCGATGTCACCGACGCGCCCCCGGAGAAGCTCTACCGCCCCGACATCTCGCTGACCGCCTGGCGGAACCTCAGCGAGGAGGAGTACGCCAAGAAGCTCGCCGCGCTGCCCGGCACCGAAGAGAAGGCCTGACATGTCCCGCACCCTGCTCACCCTGCTGGCCGGCGCCGCGCTCGCCGTCGGACTGCCCCTGGCCGCGAAACGCTTCGCCCGCACCACCATGACCCAGGTCCACAGGATCGACCGGTGAACGCTCTCACCGGCCTGGACGAGCGGCGCGCCACCTGGGTCGCGGAAGCCTGGCGGCAGGTCACCGGCGACCGGCTGCGCGAGCTGGTCACCGGTCTGGTCGACATCCCGAGCCCCACCGGCGACGAGGCACCGCTGGCCGCCCATATCGCGGACACGCTGAACGCCGCGGGATGCCGTGCCGCCGTCCAGCCGCTGGACGACCGCCAGGCCAACGCCTGGGCCCGCCTCGACGGCGACAAAACCGGCCCCGACCTCATGCTGTACGCGCCCATCGACACCCTGACCGTCGGCGAGGAGAGCGAGGATCTCCCCTGGATCGGCCCGGAGTTGCGGGACGACATGCGGGCGCGGGCGACGACGTACGACGACCTGGTCACCGGCCTCGGCGCCTCCAACCCGAAGGGGCACGCGGCCTGCGTGATGATGGCGGCGGAGGCGATCTCCCGGGCCGGGATCCCGCTCACCGGCGACCTGGTCGCGGCGTTCGGCGCGGGCGGCATGCCCACCAACGCGCGGCCCGGCCCCAGGCGGCACACCGGTCAGGGCGTGGGCTGTTCCTTCCTCCTCGAACAGGGCGTGTGGACCGACTACGCGGTCATCGCCAAACCCGGCTGGACGGTGTCCTGGGAGGAGGTGGGCCTGGTCTGGTTCGAGGTCACCGTGCGCGGCACGCACACCTACGTCGGCTCGCGCCACCGCCTGCCGTACGACAACGCCGTCGCCCGCGCCGGTGAGGTCGCCCGGCATCTGGAGGAGTGGTTCACCGAGTACGCCGAGCGGCACACGACCGGCACGGTGGCCCCGCAGGGCATCGTCTCCTCGGTACGCGGCGGCTGGCCCCGGATGGCCGCCGTCACCCCGGCCGTCTGCACCCTCATGGTGGATCTGCGGATCGGACCGGACACGACACCGATGCGGGCGAAGCGGGAGTTCCTCGCCGCCCTCGACAAGCTGCCGCCCGAGGCCGTGAGCGCCGAGATGGTGCTGGCGATCCCGGGCACCAGGACCGATCCCGACAGCTGGATCTGCCGCTGCGCGACCGCCGGCTGGGAGGCCTTCGAGGGGCGCGGGCACGAGGTGATCCTGGGCAACAGCGGGGCCACCGACGCCAACATCCTGCGCGGGCGCGGCATCCCGACGGTCCGGGTCGGCATGCCGAAGGTCGCTCAGGACGGGGCGCCGTTCGACATCGACTTCGCGCGCGGGATGAACACCGTCTCCGTGCGGGCCATGGAGCGGCTGACCCGCCATCTGATCCGCACGGCCGTCGACACCGTGACCCGCACCCGCGCGGAGCTGGAAGGAGACCCGGTATGAGCGAGATCGTCCTGGGCGTGGCCGCGTCGCACAGCACGCTGATGAACACCCACTGGGCGGAGACCTACCACAAGGACCGCGCCGAGCGGTTCCGGGACGCGCTCGGCACGGCGCGCAACGCGCTGGCCGCGGCCCGTCCCGACACGGTCGTCCTCATCGGCTCCAACCACTTCCGCGGGTTCTGGCTGGACCTGATCCCGTCCTTCACGATCGGCGTGGACGAGTGCGTGGCGAGCGGCGAGTCCGGCACTCCGAAGGGCCCGCAGCCGGTGGACCGCGAGCTGGCCCTGCATCTCGCGGGCGACCTGGTGGAGCGGGCCGGTTTCGACCTGGCGTTCTCGGCCCGGCTGCAGATCGACCACGGCCAGTCGCACGCGATCCAGTACCTCCTCGACGGCCTCGACGTCGACCTCGTACCGCTCGTCGTGAACGTCTTCGCGCCCCCGCTGCCCACCCTCGCCCGCTGCGAGCAACTGGGCCGGGCGCTGCGCGAGGCGGTGCTGGCGTTCCCCGGCGGGCGGCGGGTGGCGGTCATCGGGTCCGGTGGGCTCTCCCACCGGCTGCCCTGGCCCGACTGGCGCGAACCGCACGGCGACGACGAGGAGTTCATGGTCGGCGCCTGGCGAAACGGCCGGGAGAACTGGCAGGACTACGACATCCGCCGCCGCGAGATCATCCGCGCCGCCGAGGCGTCGCTCAACCCGGAGTTCGACGACGAGTTCCTGACCTGGTTCGAACAGGGCCGGGCCGACCGCGTCACCGGGTTCACCACGCAGGAGCTGGAGAAGACGGCCGGCAACGGCGCGCAGGAGATCCGCACCTGGCTGATGACGGCGGCGATGCTCGACCACGCGCCGGCCCGGCGGCTGGCCTACGAACCGATGCCCGAGTGGCTCACCGGCATGGGGGTCGCCGTCATCGACCCGGCAGAACGCACAGAGAGGCAGTCATGAGCATCTGGACCGAACTGATCGGCGTCGACTACCGGCACGCCTACGTCGAGACCGGCGGCTTCCCCACCCGCGCCCTCCAGGCCGGCCCGGAGGACGGCGAGCACGTGGTGTTCCTGCACGGCACCACCGGCCATCTGGAGGCGTTCGTACGGAACATCCCGGCGCACGCAGAGCGTTACCGCTGCCACGCCGTCGACATGCTCGGCCATGGCTACACCGGCAAACCGGACCGGCCGGGCGAGATCCCCGCGTACGTCGAGCACCTGATGTCCTATCTGGACGCCGTCGGCGCCGAACGCGCCCATCTGGTGGGCGAGTCGCTGGGCGGCTGGGTGGCGTCCTGGGCGGCGAGCGAGTACCCGGACCGCGTCGCCTCCCTCCAACTGCTGTGCATGGGCGGTACGAAGGTCAACCCGGCGGTGATGGAACGGCTGAAGACCTCCACCCGCGCCGCCGCCCTGGAGGACGACGTCTCCTTCACCCGGGACCGGCTGCGCCTGCTGTGGGCGGAGTGGGACGAGGACCTCGGCGACGAGCTCACCCAGGTGCGGTACGGCATCTACCACCACCCCGATTTCCAGCACAACCTGCACAACCTGCTGGCGCTCCAGGAGCCGGAGGCCCGCGAGCGCAACCTGCTGCGCCCCGACCGCATGGCCCGGATCAAGGCGCCGACGCTGGTGGTCTGGGGCAACAAGAACCCGCTCGGCGACGTCCCGGAGGCCGAGGCCATCGCCGCCGCGATCCCCGGCGCCCGCCTGGAGGTCTTCCCCGAGTGCGGTCACTGGCCGCAGCACGAGAAGGCCGACCTGTACAACCCGCTCAGCCTGGCGTTCCTCGCCACCGCGTCGACGGCGGGCTGAGGGAGCGGCCCCGCCATGGACGCGACCCCTCTGGACCCGGTGTTCGGGTCCACCGTCCGGGCCTGTCCCGACTCGATGAACTCGGTCCTCGGCAAGGTCCGGCCCATCCTGGAGGCGTTCAGCGCCGACGACGACTCGCTCTCCCTCGCCGACCTGGTACGCCGCACCGGCGTGGCGAAGGCGACCGTGCACCGGCTCGCCCAGGAACTCGTCGAGTGGGGGCTGTTGGAGCGGGCGGGCTGCGACTACCGGCTCGGACTGCGGCTGTTCGAGATCGGCCAGCGGGTGCACCGCCAGCGCATCCTGCGCGAGGTCGCCCAGCCCTATATGGAGGACCTGCTGCTGGCCACCCGCGAGACCATCCACTTCGCGATCCACGACGGGCTGGATGTCGTGTACCTGGAGAAGATCCTCCCCCACCGGGGCCTGAACGAGGAGTCCCGGGTCGCGGGGCGGCTGCCGCTGTACTGCACGGCGACCGGCAAGGCGATCCTGGCCCACTCCCCCGCCGGACTCTTCGCGGAGGTGGTCGCCAACGGGCTCAAGCCGTTCACCCGGCACACGATCACCTCGCCGGGCCGGCTCCGCGCCCAGCTGGACCGCGTCCGCGACCAGGGGATCGCCACGGAGGCGGAGGAGATCCGGCTCGGCTACCTGAGCGTGGCCGTACCGGTGTTCGGCCGTCAGGACACCCTCGCGGGTGCCCTCTCCATCACGGCCCCCACCTACCGCATGGACCCGGTCGCCCACTCCGGCGCGCTGCGCACCGCGGGGCTCGGCATCGGCCGCGCCCTGAGGTCGGCGCTGTGAACGCCGTGCTGGAGGAGGTTCTGGCGCGGGCCCGGGAGCTGGTCGGCCGACGGCAGGACGAGGACTGCGGTACGCCTTCGGTCAAGGACTTCTGCCGCTACGCCGCCGCCCTCAACGACGGCGAGTACCTCCGCCGGGCCCGCGCGCTGGCGGCGGCCGGGCAGCCCGTCGAGGCGCCCGCGCTGTTCCTGGCCGCGACGCTGAGCTGGGAGGACGGTCCGCCGGAGGAGGAGCTGCGGCCGGACGGTCTCGCGCGGCGCGAGTCACCGTGCACGGAGGGCCTCGCGGTGCGCCAGGTGCACGGCGGCCAGACCGTGCGGCTGCTCCGGCCGCTGTTCGCCGGCACCCCGGTCACGGCGGCCCGGGCCGTCGTCGCCGCGCGGCACAAGCAGGGCAGGTCGGGCGAGTTCGTCCTGCTGGACCTGCAGACCCGGTTCCTGGACGCCGACGGGGAGGAGCTGACCTGCGTGGACGAGACGATCGTGGTGCTCCCGTGACGGCCCCCGAGGTCGGGGACGCATGCCCGGAGCGGGGGTACGCCCATTCCCCGGTGCAGTTGTTCCGGTTCAGTGCCGTGTCGTGGAACGCCCACCGCATCCACTACGACGCCGGGTTCGCGGCGTCGGAGGGGTTCCCCGGTGTGGTCGTGCAGTCCACGCTGCACGGCGAGACGGTCAGCCGCCACGCCCTCGACTGGGCCGGTCCGGGCGCCAGGCTGGAGTCGGTGGCGTGGCGCAACGTCGCGACGGCCGTGGCGGGCGAGCGGCTGACGTGGAGGGCGACCGTCGCGGCGGTCGAGGGGCCGCGGGTGCGGCTCGCGGTGCGCGTGCTCAAGGAGGACGGCTCGGAGTGCGTGACCGGGACGGTCGAGCTGACACGCGCCTTCTGAGGGAGCGGGACCGTTGTGCGGTCCCGTCCCGTCAGGCGGACCGATTCCGTTGGGCGGCGCGCCGCGCGAACCTACGCTCCTCGGCCATGAGCACTTCCACCGATACCGACATCCTGGTCGTCGGCGCCGGCCCGGCGGGCCTGTACGCCGCGTACTGCGCCGGTTTCCGCGGTCTGCGGGTCACCGTGATGGACGTCCTGCCCCAGGCGGGCGGCCAGATCAGCGCGATGTACCCGGAGAAGCCCATCTTCGACATCGCCGGCCTCCCCTCGGTGCGCGGGCGCGACCTGGTTGCGAACCTCGTCGCCCAGGCGGACGCGCACGGCGTGCGCTACCTCCTCGGCCGACGCGCGACGGAGTTGTCGTACGACGCCGACGGGCGGCCCGTGGTGCGCGGCGACGGGGGGACGGTCGTGCGGGCCGGAGCCGTGGTGATCACCGGTGGGGTGGGCACCTTCACCCCCCGCCCGCTCCCGGCCGGCGAGGACTTCCTGGGCCGCGGCCAGGTGTACTTCGTGCCCGACCCGGCGGCCCACTCGGGCCATGACGTCGTGGTCGTGGGCGGCGGTGACAGCGCCTTCGACTGGGCGGCGCTGCTCGCGCCGGTGGCCCGGTCGGTGCGGCTGGTGCACCGCACCGCGCGGTTCCGCGCCCATCACGCGTCCGTGGCGAGGGTACGGGAGCTCGGTGTCGAGGTGCACACGGACGCCGAGGTGAGCGGTCTGTACGGCACCGGGCTGCTGGAGGAGGTGGAGATCCGGCACCGCGTCACCAAGGAGGCCCGCCGGCTGTCGGCGCAGACGGTCGTGGCGGCGCTCGGCTTCGTCGCCGACCTCGGCCCGCTGCAGGGCTGGGGCCTGGAGCTCGCGGCGCGGCGGATCGCGGTGGACACCCGTATGGCCACCAATCTGCCCCGGGTGTTCGCGGCGGGCGACATCACCGACTACCCGGGCAAGGTCCGGCTGATCTCGGTCGGCTTCGGCGAGGCCGCCACAGCCGTCAACAACGCCGCCACGGTGATCGACCCGGAGGCGGCCCTGTTCCCCGGTCATTCCACAGAAACGGAGCACTGACATGGCGTACGTCATCGGATCGTCCTGTGTCGACATCATGGACCGGTCCTGTGTGGAGGAGTGCCCGGTCGACTGCATCTACGAGGGCGAGCGCAAGCTCTACATCAACCCGCTGGAGTGCATCGACTGCGGCGCGTGCGAGGTGGCCTGCCCCGAGCAGGCGATCACGGTGGACCGCAAGGCCGATCCGGCGCACCGCGCGGACAACCGGCGCTTCTTCGAGGAGCCCCTGCCCGGCCGGGACGCCCCGCTGGGCAGCCCGGGCGGCGCCACGGCGGTCGGCCCGCTCGGCGTCGACACGGGCCACGACGTCGTCCGCTGATGTGCGTCGACTAACGTGAAAGGAGATCATCACCACCTGCCCGGGAGTTCCCATGACCGGAAGCCGCCGTCCCGCACGGAAGAGACCCGCGAGACCCGCCGAGGTCATCGACGCCATCGAGCCTCCCGGCAACGCGGAACTGGTCACCGGAGTGCTGTCGCTGACGGTCGTCGTGGAGGCCCTCGGTGTCCTGTCCGGGTCCGAGGTGTGGCTGCTCGGGCTGCTGGTCTTCCTGCCCGGCGCCGCCTCGGCGCTGTGCACGGAGCGGCAGACGCGGTTCGTGGCCGCGTGGACCACGCTCGTCGTGACCGCCACGGCGGTGTTCCGCAACCGTGACGGGGGCCACTGGCTGGACCGGCTGCTGCTGGTCCTGTTCACCCTCGCCCTGGGCCTGACCTCGGTCTACGCCTGCCGTCGGCGCATCGGACGCGAGCACGAGATGCTCCGGCTGCGCTCCACCGCCGCCGCCATGCAGCGGCACATCCTGCACCCGCTCCCGCTGGTCACCGACGACGTCCTGGTCAACGGCGTCTACGAACCCCTCCACGAGGACCGGCTCGTCGGCGGTGACATCTACGACGTCGTCGCCTCGCCCTTCGGGACCCGGGTGCTGATCGGGGACGTCCAGGGCAAGGGGCTGGCCGCCGTGGGCGCCGCCTTCGCCGTCATCGGCGCCTTCCGTGAGGCCGCCCACCGCGAGCCCACGCTGACGGCGCTGGTCGACACCCTCGACGCCGCCGTCGTACGGCACAACACCTATGCCGAGCAGACCGGCGAGGACGAACGCTTCGTCACCGCGCTCATCGTCTGCGTCGACGCGGGCACCGAGGCGCAGGTCGTCAACTGCGGGCATATCCCGCCCCGGCTGCTGCACGACGGCGCCGTCACCACGCCGCCGCTGGACTCCGGGGTACCGCTCGGTCTCGCCGATCTGGCCGCCGAGCCCACGACGGTGGACTGGTTCGCGTTCCCGGCCGGAGCGACGCTCCTGCTGACCACCGACGGCCTCACCGAGACGCGCGCCGCCGACGGCACGTTCTACCCGCTCGACGAACGTCTGATGAAACACCTCGACCTCACGGCCAGCGAACTGCCCGAGACGCTGCACGAGGACGCGGGCGCGTTCGCGGGCGGGAACCGCCGGCACGACGACATCGCGGTGCTGACGGTACGCAGGTCACCGCGCGGCCAGGACAGGTTCTAGGGCCGGTCGGGGTCCGTGTGCGGTTTCACCAGGCCGCTCTGGTAGGCGATGACGACGAGCTGGGCGCGGTCGCGGGCGTGGAGTTTGGTCATGGCCCGTTGGATGTGGCTGCGGACCGTCAGGGGGCTGAGGACGAGCCGGTCGGCGATCTCGGCGTTGGACTTGCCGTACGCGGCCAGCGCCGCCACCTCGCGCTCGCGGTCCGTGAGGCCCTTGACGGCGTCGGGGAGCGCGAGGAAGCCGTCGGTGTCGGGGGCGGCGAGGAAGCGGGTGATGAGGGCCCGGGTGGCGGTGGGCGAGAGGAGCGCCTCGCCGGCCGCGACCGTGCGGATGCTCGACAGGAGTACCTCGGGGCTGACGCCCTTGCCGAGGAAGCCGCTCGCGCCGGCGCGCAGGGCCTTGGCGACGTTCTCGTCGTTCTCGAAGGTGGTGAGGACGAGGATGTGAGTCCCGGAGAGTTCCGGCCGGGCGCAGATGGCGGCCGTGGCGGTCACTCCGTCGACGTCCGGCATCCGGATGTCCATGATGACCACGTCGGGGCGGTGCGTCGCGGTGAGGTCGACGGCTTCCCGTCCGTCGGCGGCCTCGGCGACCACGGTCATGTCCGCGACCGAGTCGATGAGGATGCGGAAGGTGGCGCGGAGCAGGGCCTGGTCGTCGGCGAGCAGGACGCGGATGGTCATGTGGCGGTGCTTTCGTCGTGGCTGCCGTGGCGGGTGTCTTCGTGGGTGTTCAGCGGGAGGGTGCAGGCGACCTCGAAGCCGCCCCGCGGACGGTGTCCGGCGTGGAAGGTGCCGTCCGCCGCGGTGGCGCGCTCGCGCATGGTGAGCAGGCCGAAGCCGGGGGCGGCCGTGGGGGCGCCGACGGTGTCGTTGCTGACGGTCAGGGTCAGGAAGTGGGGCGTGTACGACAGCCGTACGCCCGCGGTGCGGGTGGCGGCGTGCTTGGTGACGTTGGTCAGCGCCTCCTGGATGATCCGGTAGGCCGTCAGGTCGAGTACGGGGGTGAGCCGCCGGGGTTGTCCCACGACGGTGACCGTCACGTCCAGGCCCGCGGCCGCACACGCCTCGACGAGGGCGGGCAGCCGGCCCAGTCCCGGTGCGGGGGCCAGGTCGTCGGCGGGGTCGGTGTCCTGGCGCAGGAGTCCGACGGTGGCCTTCAGTTCGCGCAGTGCGGCGGCCGTGGTCTGCGGCAGTCTGCCGATGATGTCCAGGGCCTGGCCGGGGTCGGTGCGGGCGAGATGGGCCGCGGTGCCGGCCTGGGCGTCGGCCAGGGTCAGGTGGTGGGCGACGACGTCGTGCAACTCCCGCGCGATGCGCATGCGTTCCTGGACCACTCGGTGCCGGGTCTCCTCCTCACGCCGGCGGTCGGCGTGTTCGGCGCGGGCTGCGGCGTACTCGCGGCGCACCCGGACGTAGGCGCCGAAGGCCGCGGACAGCAGCACCCACGCGGCCGGGTTGATGACGGCGAGGATCAGAGAGTCGCGGAAGGAAGGGAGGAACAGACCGCTGACGACCATGCCGGCGGCGGCCGTCAGTGCGCTGTTCCAGCTGGTCCGGCGCGGCACGCTCACGCTCGTGGCGTACTGGGCGACCAGCAGCGCGCCCATCAGGAGCGGGGTCAGCAGATAGCCGAGGATGCCCTGGGCCATGGTGCACAGCAGGGTGAGGGCGAGGACCTGGAGGGGGTGCGTACGGCGTCGGCGCAGCGCGGCGCACGCGACGGCGGACAGGGCGAGGCCGGGCCACAGGGCGGGCGGCTCGGAGATCACCGCGTGGGTGACGAGGACCCCGCCGACGGTGAATGCGAACAGCAGGAAGGGCGCCGCGGCCTCGACGGCCTGGGGACGGCACGCCGTCCTGCGCTGCCGGCTCGTGCTCATCACGCTCCGCTGGAGGTCCGGGGACGGTCATGTTCACACATCGTGGGCCGCGGCGCCCTGGGGTCCGGGCGCCGCGACCTGTCGTACGAGGTTCAGATCCGGGCCGCTTCCCGGGGCGCGGGCTCGCCGCCCGCCGGTACGGTGCCGTGCGCGGCCTGCGCGGTGAGTCCGGCGCCCTCGACGTCGACGGCGGGCAGCAGCCGGTCGAGCCACCGGGGCAGCCACCACGCCCGGTCGCCCAGCAGGGCCAGCACGGCCGGCACGAGTGCCATGCGGACGACGAAGGCGTCGAACAGCACCGCGACGGCGAGTCCGAAACCGATCGTCTTGATCATCGACTCGCCGGAGCCGATGAACCCGGAGAAGACCGCGATCATGATCACCGCCGCGGCGACGACCACCCGTGCGCTGTGCCGGAAACCCGTGACGACGGCCTGGGGGGCGGGGTCGCCGTGGACGTACGCCTCCCGCATCCGGGCGACGAGGAACACCTCGTAGTCCATCGCGAGGCCGAAGACGATGCCCACCAGGAAGATCGGCATCAGGCTCATGATCGGACCGGACTGCTCCACCCCGAGCAGTCCCGCGCCCCAGCCCCACTGGAAGACGGCGACCACCGCGCCGAGGGCGGCCAGTACCGACAGCAGGAACCCGAAGGCGGCCTTGACGGGTACGAGCACGGAGCGGAACACCACCAGCAGCAGGATCAGCGCCAGGCCGACGATGACGGCCAGGTAGGGCACGAGCGCGTCCTGGAGTGCCTGGGCGACGTCGATGTTCATCGCGGTGCTGCCGGTGACCTCGAAGGCCGCCCCCGTGTCGCGTTCCAGTCCGGCGCGTTCCGAGCGGATCGTCTGGACGAGGTCCTTGGTCCGCTGGTCGTTCGGGCCGGTGGCCGGGACCGCCGAGAACAGCGCGGTGTCGCCTGCCGCGTTGAACCGGGGGGCGGAGACGGACACGACTCCGTCGGTGCCCTCGATCTCCTTGGTGATCCGGTCGACGGCCGTCTTCGGGTCGTCCGCGCCCCTGACGTCCGCGACGACGGTCAGGGGGCCGTTGAAGCCGGCGCCGAAGCCGTCCGCCAGCGCGTCGTAGGCGCGGCGTTCCGTCGAGGAGAGCGGCTTGGACTCGGCGCCCGGCATGCCCATTTCCAGGTGCGCGGCGGGCAGGGCCAGGGCGCCCAGGCCCGCGACGCACACCACCAGCACGGCCACGGGGCGGCGCAGCACGAAACGCGCCCAGCGCGAACCGCCGTTGTCCGGCTTCAGGTCCCGCGCCCCGCGTTTGCGCACGGCGCGGGAGAGCACGGCGTCGGGCCACATGCCGAGCAGGGCGGGGACCAGGGTGAGGGCGACGAGTACGGCGACGACCACGGCGCCCGCCGCGCACAGGCCCATCTTCGTGAGCATCGGCACGCCGACCACGGACAGTCCCGCCAGCGCGATGACGACCGTGAGACCGGCGAAGACGACGGCGGAGCCGGCCGTGCCGACGGCCAGCCCGGCCGCCTCACTCGGGGCGTGTCCGTTCGCGCGCTCCTCCCGGTAGCGGGAGACCACGAAGAGGGCGTAGTCGATGCCGACGGCGAGTCCGAGCATCGAGGCGAGCGTCCCCGTGGTGAGGGAGAGCCCGAAGGTGCTGCCGAGGGCGATGATGGCGGCCATGCTGACCCCGACGCCGATCACGGCGGTGAGCAGGGGCAGCCCGGCGGCGGCGAGGGATCCGAAGGTGATCAGCAGGACGAGGGCGGCCAGTACTATGCCGATGGCCTCGGCCGAGCCGCCGGCCGCGGGCTGCTCGGCGAGCGCGGTGCCGCCGACCTCGACGGTGAGCCCGGAGTCACGGGCCTGGTCGATGGCCTTCTCCAGCGCCGCCTTGTCGGCGTCGGTGAGATCGCCGGCCGCCACCTTGAAGTTCACGGTGGCGTAGGCGGTGGAGCCGTCCTCGCTCACCGCCTTCGCGGTGAACGGGTTGACGGCACCGGAGACCTGAGGCTCGTCGGCGGCCTCCTTCACGAGGGTGTCGACGGCCGCGCGGTGCCCGGCTGCGGTCACCTTCTCGCCGTCGGGCGCGATGAACACGATGCGGGCGGTCGCGCCGTCGGCGGAGGAACCGGGGAAGCGCTCTCCGATGAGGTCGAAGGCCTTCTGTGCCTCGATGCCGGGCATGAAGGACGTGCCGTCGTCGGACGCGGCCGGAGCCTGGGCGGCGCCGAGGCCGACGGCGCCGAGGAGCACGGCCCACAACAACGCCACGAGCCAGCGCCGCCGGAAGGCGGTCCGGCCCAGCCGATAGAGCAAGGTAGCCACGGGAAACGGATCTCCAGGTCTGGTTTCGGGTAGATCACCAGCCTGGCCGGGCAGGGGCTCGGTGGCTTCATGCCCCTGCTCGCACTCTCGCCTGGTGCCGTCGCACCAGTCGGAGCGTCCCCCTCCTCCCTGAGGGGGACCCCCGGGTACCGCTCAGGGAGGAGGGGTGCGGCGGATCAGGCGTCGGCCTGGAGTTGCGCGAGTTCGGCTTCGAGGTCGGCCATCGCCTCACCGCCCGCCATGAGGTCGGTGATCTCCTCACGGGTGCGTTCGCCCTTGCGGAAGTCGTCGGCCTTCCGGCCGCGGATGAGGACGGCGAAGTGGTCGCCGACCATCATGGCGTGCCGGACGTTGTGGGTGACCAGGATGACGGCGACGCCCTTGGCGCGGGCCTGCATGATGATGCGCAGGACGTGGGCGGCTTCCTTGACTCCGAGCGCGGCGGTGGGTTCGTCGAGGATGAGGACGGTGGCGCCGAAGTAGACGGCGCGGGCGATGGCCAGGGCCTGGCGTTCGCCGCCGGAGAGGGCGCCGACGAGGCGGTTGCCGTCGGTGACGCGGGTGATGCCGAGGGACTGCATCTCGCGGACGGCGATCTCACCGGCGAGTTTCTTGTCGAACAGCTTGAACGGGCCCCAGCCCTTGGTGGGTTCGGCGCCGACGAAGAAGCAGCGGCCGACGCCCATGAGAGGGAAGGTGCCGCCGAACTGGTGCACGGTGGCGATCCCTTGGGCGCCCGCCTCCCGAGGGCTGTCGAACACGGCGGGTTCGCCGTTGAGTTCGATGGTGCCGGTGGTGGGCTTGTGGAAGCCGGAGAGGATCTTGATGAGGGTGGACTTGCCGGCGCCGTTGTCGCCGAGCAGGCACAGCACCTTTCCGGCGTCGACCTCGAGGGAGATGTCCGTCAGGGCGTCGGTGCCGAGGAAGGACTTGCCGATGCCGGTGAGGCGGAGAAGGGGTGTGGTCATGGTCAGGCCTTCTTCGCGGTGCGGGGCTTGTAGGAGAGGGCGAGGCGGCGGAAGGTGTTGTTCATCAGCACCGCGGTGAGGATGAGGATGCCGAGGATGAGGCTGGCCCAGTCGGAGTTCCAGCCGGTGTAGTAGATGCCCTGGTTGACGATGGCGAAGGTCAGGGTGCCCAGGACGACGCCGAGGACGGAGCCGTAGCCGCCGGTGAGCAGGACGCCGCCGATGACGACGGCGATGATGGAGTTGAAGACGAAGGACTGGCCGTTGGCGACCTGGGCGCCGTTGTAGAGGATGGTCTGGATCACCCCGACCAGGGCCGCGCCGAACCCGCTCGCCATGTAGAGGGCGATCTTCACCCTGTTGACGGGGATGCCGGTGGCCCGGGCGCTCTCCTTGTCACCCCCGATCGCGAAGATCCAGTTGCCGTACTTCGTCATCTGCAGCATCACGGCGACGAGGGCCGCGATGCCGAGCCACCAGAAGATCGCCACCTCGAACTGGCCGCCGATCAGCTGTCCGAAGACGGCCTTGGAGAACGGGTCGGGGCTGATGGCGACGCTGGTGGTGCCGGTGGTGGCACGGGACAGGCCCAGGGTCAGACCGGCCACGCCGGCCATGGTGGCCAGCGTGACGACCAGCGACGGGACGTTGGTGCGGGTGACGATGATCCCGTTGAGCAGGCCGACCACGGTGCCGAGCCCGAGCGCGAGGACGATACCGACGATCATCGGGGCGCCCCAGTGGCCGGAGACGATCGCCAGGGTCATCGAGCTGCCCGCGAGCACCGAGCCGACGGACACGTCGAGTTCCCCGGCGATCATCAGCAGCCCGACCGGGATCGCGATGACGCCGAGTTCGGCGGCGATGTTCAGCCAACTCGCCGCGCCCGCCGGGGCGAGGAACTTCTCCCCGCCGAAGATCGCGAAGAAGACGAAGACGCTGATCGTTCCGATGAGCGCGCCCGCCTCGGGGCGGTGCCGCAGTTGCCCCAGCGGGCTCTCGGTTCGCTTCGGCGGAGCGGCGGGCGCTCTCTCGGCCGTCGGGTGGGGGAGGGAGGTTGTCATCGGAGTGGTGTCACCTTCGTGGATCTCGGATGGTGCGAGGCGGGCACGGGAGGCGGTGCCGGGCCGGCCCGGGCCCGGCACCTGTGGGCGGGTCAGCGAACGCCGGCCTTGGTACCGTCGATCGCCGCGTCGACGTTGTCCTTGGTGACCAGCAGCGGGCCGGTCAGGATCGGGTTCTGCGGCAGGAGCACGCCGTAGGACAGGTACTGGTTGGCCATCGACACCGCGTAGAAGCCCTGCAGATAGGGCTGTTGGTCGATGGCGAACAGCTGCTTGCCGTCCTTGACCCGGTCGAGCTGGGACTGCGAGAGGTCGAAGGTGCCCAGCTGGACCTTGTCGGCGGCCTTGGCCTGGTCGATCGCCGAGGCGGCGCTGTCCGCGTCCTGGACGCCGATCGTCACCAGGGCGTCGACACCGCTGTCCTTCAGCAGCGCACCCTTGATCGCCTGGGTGACGGCGGAGGGGTTGCCGAAGTTGGAGGAGGGCAGGGGCAGTTGCTTGGACTTGGCGCCCTTGCTCTTGGCGCCGTCGGCGATGCCCTTGCAGCGCGCCTCCGAATTGGCCGCGCCGGGAACGGTGTTGACGCACAGGATGTTCTTGGCGCCCGCCTCGGCGAACTTGACGCCGCCGGCCTTGCCGGCCTCGTAGTCGTCCGAGCCTATGTACTTGATGCCGCCGGTCCTGTCGGCCGCCTCGACGCCGCCCGAGTTGTAGATGAACACCTTGACGCCCTTGGCCACGGCCTGCTTGATCGCCGCGTCCTGGCTGTCGGGCACCCAGTCCGGCACCACGATGGCCGAGGGGTTCTGGGAGAGCGCGGTCTGCGTCAGCTTGGCCGCGTCCGGGCCGAGGTTGTCGTAGTTCTGCGGGCCCAGGAACGTGACCGAACCGCCGCCCGCCTTCACCAGCTTCGCCGCGTCCTCGCCGCCGCGCTTGATCGCGGACCAGAACGGGTCGTCGGCCTTGCCGCCGATGACGTAGATCGAGACCTTGCCGTTGCTCTTCGCCGTGCCCTGCGAACCGTCGGTGCTCGCCGTCGCCTTGGCGGTGTCCCCCGACGCCTTGCCGCTGGCACACCCGGCCAGCGCGGTGGCCGCCACGGTGAGCAGGCTCACCATGGTCAGGCTTCTTCGGGAGAGACGACGGCCGAACGGCCGCCGGGGCTGCGTGGGTTCCATGTTCGGGGTTGCTCCTTCGTGCGATGCCCGGCCGGGGGCTGCGCGGGGCCGGGCATGTCCGGGGACGACAAGGCGGCGGGCGTGCGCGGACCTGGGCACGGCCGCGTGTTCGCGGGTGCCTCGTCGCGGGGATTTCCGGCGCCTTTCACGACGACGCCGGATTGATGGGTGACTAACGTTCCGGCGATGTTTTAAATCGCTTTAAGCGGTGGCCAGAGCATGCTTGTGTTTCGGAAACGTGTCAAGACTTCGCTCGCACATGTCTACGGGTTTGTGATGCGGGGCTTCCAAGATCATGGAGTTCTCCGCACCCCGTGCTCCGAGCGGAAGGGCGTGCCTGCCGGCGCATCGACGCTGAACCCGCCTGCCCTTGACCAGCTGCGCGAGAATCCGCAGGTCGGACCTGCGGAGGTCCCGGGGCTGCCAGGCTGCTGGAGCGGCCGGCCGAGGTGCCGGACCCGCGTGATCCACGCGGAGTGCGCCACCGCCCGGCCGTCACACTCGCGCTCCGGAGCGACTTCGCCGGCGGCGGTCGGTGGAGGGATCGCCGGTGCCCCGGGAGAGGTACGGGAACAGGTCGGCGCCCGTCCCGATCCGCTATTGCCCAGGCGGGTCCTGCCCTCTCCCGGCTCGGCCGGCGGTGACCGGCATGACGAATCCCATGGTGACCTCGCTGCGCGGATCGGCTGGGCGCGCCCCTACCGGCTCCGTCACCGGCTGCCCATCGACGAAGCCCTGCCGAACACGCTCGAACACACCGCCGGCCCGACGCTCGATCCCGACTGCCGCGCGATGCTGCTGCGGCACGGCGGGCTCGCTTTCGCCGACACGGTCGGCTTCCCGCTGCCGGCCTCATACCCTTGGCACCACCGGCGTCGTGACCGCGTTCCTCGGCCATTTCGCCGACCGCCGCGCCGACCTCGCCGCAGAACTCGCGCTCTTCGGGAACGTCTGCGGACCGGGCCGGCTGCCGATCGGCCGGGACCCGGGCGGCAACCTTGTGGTGCCGTCGGCCGACCATGGCGTCTGGTGCCGGGACCGCGGGGCCAGGCCGCCTGCCGCCCGCGATCCCCAGACCACCCGCACCACCGGCGGCGAGCGTCTCTACCTCGTCGCGCCCGCCTTCTCCGATGGAAAGCGTCCGCCGGGCGGGCCCAAGGGCGCCGATTGGTCCGAAACGTGCATCAGCCACACACCCCGGCCGGAGTCGCACGGTCGGCACCGTCCGTCCCGGCAGCGCGCCGGGAGGCGGTGTCGGGGTTTCGTCAGAGGGACTTGGCCCAGTCGTCGGTGGTGAGCACCGAGGCCTGGCGGGGGAAGACCTTCTCCAGCAGGACGCGGTGGACCTCGGGGTCGGCGTCGGCGCAGGCGTCGGACAGGACGGTGAGCCGGTAGTCCAGATCGGCCGCCTGGCGCAGGGTGGACAGGACCACGCCGCTGGTGGCGATGCCCGCCAGGACGAGCGTCTCGGCTGCGTGGGCGCGCAGCAGGACGTCCAGGTCGCTCCCGCTGAACGCGCTCACCCGGCGCTTGGTGACGACGGGTTCGTCGGGCCGCTGCCGAAGACTCGCGTGGATCCCGGTGGCCGGGTGGGTCTCGGTCATCGTGTCGCCGCCGTTCGCGAGCGCGGCGAACGCGGCGTTGCGGGCGGACACCTCGGGGTGGCCGGGGCGGAAGGCGACTCGGACGAACACCACCGGTATCCCGGCGGCGCGGGCGGCCTCGGCCGCGCGGCCGGCGGCGGCGAGGACCGCCTCGTCGCCGAGACGGTCGACGATGCCGTTCTGGAAGTCCATCACCAGCAGGACGGTACGTGCATCAGGCATGGTTCATCTTTCCGGATCGGTGCTGCGTGGCGGTGACCGACCGACGCCCTCCAGGGAGCCGCCGGCCAGGGTCAGGAGAATGCCCGCGCCGGCACCGGCAACACGGTCTGCGGCACGGGCACGGCGAGCGCACTGCCGCCGGCCTCGGGGATGAGCCCGGGCTCACGGATCCGCCAGCTCCCCGAGCAGCGTCAGCGCCTCGTTGATCGTCGCCAGCTGCTCGGGGTCGTAGCGTCGGTCCATCTCGCGGGCGAACCACTCACGCCGCTTCCGGCGATCGTGCTCGACCCGGTTCCGGCCCTCCGTGCTGAGCGTGATGATCTGCCGGCGGCCGTCGTCGGGATCGGGACTGCGCTCGATCATCCCGGCCACGTCCAGGGACTTGAGCGTCGCCGTCATCGACTGCGACCGCACGCCCTCGGCGGTGGCGAGCAGGGTCGTGGACGAAGCGCCGTTCTTCTCCAGTCGCAGCAGGACCGACCGCTGCGACGGGGTGAGGCCGCCGGTCGGCGCGGCGGCCAGCAGGCCGCGCAGCCGCCGGAACACCATCGCCAGGTCCTCGGCCGCGGTCTGCGCGGCGGCCGACGCCGGCTCGCTGGAATCTCCTGTGGTCACGGCACGCCCTCGCATACTCGGTAGCTTGCCTACTTACTGTGACTACGTAGGTTCCCTACAAATTACCGGATCCCGGGGAAATATCCTCGCGCGACACCCTTGACACACTCACGAAACAAGGCTGATAGTACCAAGACCTAAAGCGCTTTAAATTGTCCTGTTGTTCACACGCAGCCATCCCCTGAGCGCGGCAGCAACCCGTACTGCCACTGCCCACCGGCCGCACCCGGCTCGGTCCCGGTTCACCCGGCCGGTGGTCCGCACTCTTCCTTCTGCACAGTGAGGTGCACGCAGCATGAACCGCATGTCTCTCCCCCGTTCCCGGTCCCGCAGAATCGCCCCCGTCGTGGCCGTCGCCGCGGCCACCGCGCTCACCCTGGCCGGCTGTTCCAGCAGTTCCGGCGGGAAGAAGGCCGAGGAGAGTGCGGCGGGCGCCTCCGCGGGCAAGGCCGACACCCCCCGGATGACGGTCGCGATGGTCACCCACGCACCCTCCGGCGACACCTTCTGGGACACCATCCGCAAGGGTGCCGAGGCCGCCGCGGCAAAGGACAACATCAAGCTCATCTACTCCAACGACGAGACCGCCGCCGACCAGGCCAGTCTCGTCCAGAACGCCATCGACCAGAAGGTGGACGGCATCGCCGTCACCCTCGCCAAGCCGGACGCCCTCAAGGACGTCGTCGCCAAGGCCGAGCAGGCCGGCATCCCGGTCGTCGGCCTCAACGCCGGCCTCGACGTCTGGAAGGAGCAGGGCCTGCTGTCGTTCTTCGGGCAGGACGAGGCCGTCTCCGGCCAGGCCCTCGGCACGAAACTCAACGGCACCGGTGCCAAGAACGCCCTCTGTGTCATCCAGGCCCAGGGCGACGTCAACCTCGAACAGCGCTGCGCCGGTGTGAAGAAGACCTTCGGCGGCAAGACCGAGATCCTCTACGTCAACGGCACCGACATGCCGTCCGTGAAGTCCACCGTCACCGCCAAGCTCAAGACCGACTCCTCCATCGACGAGGTGGTCACCCTCGGCGCGCCGATCGCGCTGGCCGCCGCGCAGTCGGTGTCCGAGTCCGGCAGCAAGGCCAAGGTCGCCACCTTCGACCTCAACAAGGAGCTCGTCTCCGCCATCGAGAAGGGCACCATCCAGTTCGCGGTCGACCAGCAGCCGTACCTCCAGGGCTACCTCGCCGTCGACTCCCTCTGGCTCTACAAGAACAACGGCAACTACATGGGCGGCGGGGAGCAGCCGGTGCTGACCGGTCCCGCGTTCGTCGACAAGTCCAACGTCGACGCGGTGGCCGCGTTCGCCGCGAAGGGCACCCGGTGATGAGCGTGACCCGGCACGCCGAGCCGGCGGTGACCACACCGCCGGCCCCCGGCCCGCGGAAGACCGACGGCCGGACCGCGCAACGCCCGCCGGCGCTGCGCCTGCTGGCCCGCCCCGAGGTGGGTGTGTTCCTCGGCGCG